>NZ_BAAHAW010000048.1:0-238130 GCF_054777235.1 Humibacter antri
CATGACGACCCTTCCCTGCCGACCAACGTCGGCGTGTCAGGCCGGTTACACCGAATCTCGGACACTCCCCGTGCGGCTTCTTTGTTTTCGGCGCGGGCGTGCTCCTCACTATCCGTGTCGGAACCTGGATTCCGCACGTGGCGATCAGTGTTCTAATGTTTGTGGCCGGCGGTCTGATTATGGATCTCGCCCTGCGCACCCGACGAAATCGCCACTAACCAAAAGGCACTCCAGAGGCGGAGCCGAGCGATCGAAAGTAGACGGAAATCGATCAGGCCACGGCGAGATGTGTGCGCAAGCCGATCCCGCTGCGGGCGCTTGTCGCATGGAGGATGGGCTACTTCAGCGGGATCAGGTCGATCTGGAGTTCGTTGGGCGATAGGTCATTGACGGCCACATCAGGTCCGACCGTTACGACGACTTCGTTCCACCCGTGGTGCGCGGGGTGGATAACTTCGCTCTCCGCATCGCCGATCGAGATGCGACCGCTCGCTATCGCCAGCTGTCCTCGAAAAACTTCGCGGCGGTCGGTGGTTCGATCGTCTTCCTGAGTGAGCAGTCGTATCTTCACTTGTCCTTGCGCCCAGGCGGTCTCGTCGTCCAACGAGTCGATGTCTTGGGCGTGCCGAATCGAGGCGACGATGCCGTGTTCGTTGGCTGACACCATCTGTCCGGGGTCGATGTCCGGTAAGGGGCCGCCGGGTGCGCTGTCGCACATGACGACGATTCCCCATTGGAATGGTCGACGGATGACGGCACTTGCGAGAGGCTGCACGACTTGGACACTACCGGCCAGGCGCAATCGAACTCCAGCGCGCTGACGCGCGCAAGCGGATCCGTTTCCGGGCCCGCGAGTTTGGCTGACTCGGCGAGGGGATGGACCGACGGTAGAACGGATTACGGTGTCTGAGTGAGTAGTCCGGGCGCGGCGCAGCTGGTGCTCTGCGTCTGCGTTGGCAACATCAGCCGGAGTCCGATGATGAGCGCGCTGCTGCAGCGTGAGCTGGGCGACGGATTCGTCGTCCAGAGTGCAGGCCTGGACAAGGACTTGGCCGGCCGCCCCGCCAACCACCGGTCCGTGGACTGCTTGCAGGAACGCGGCCTGGATCTGAGCGGGCACGTCAGTCGCTGGATCGGGAGCGTGGACCTCGACGACGTCGGTTGGGTCGTTACCGTCGGCCCCGATGAGGCCCGCCGGGTGCGCGCGCACCTCGGGAACCGCCCAGCCTCGGTCGTCGTCGCCAATGCGGAGCACGGCGGGATTCCAGATCCCTACGAGCTGGGGACGCACGGGTACCGGGAGTGCGCGACGCTGCTAGACCGGGTGCTCCCTGACGTTGCGCAATTGATCAGGACGAGCGAAGGCGTCGCTTCGACTTGACCAGCGGTGCGCTGAATCAGCGTCGCACAAGCCGATCCCCCGGCGTGCTGCGCATGCAGATGCGAATAGATCGCGGAAGCTACGTGAGGTCCGCCCGCGATCATAGATTTGAGTATGACCATGACGCCATCGCCACAAGTTGTGCATGACGCCTATGACGTCTGGAAGGACATCGTTCTTCCTTCGGCGGGCGTGGTCGCGACGCTGTTCGTCGGGATCGTGGCGGTGGTTGTGTCCTTTCGTCTAGGTAGGAGGACGGAGGAGCGTGAAGGCCAGCGTCAACGCGGCCCGTTCGCTGCGGTCGCGGCTCGATACCTTGCGGAGAAGGCGACCAACGATGAACTGCGAGATGCCGCGCGTGCTTGCGGTGATCCTGATGCTCCCGCTGTGGAGGAATTTGTAACCGACGCGCTTGATTGCGTGCGGCTTCTCCGAGAGTACGACCCTGATGAGGGACACCTGTCACCGTCATCGATGGTCCTCAGCGAAGCGCAGATATGGATCCGAATCTGGCCGCACGAGCCTGCACGCGCGCGGCACAACATGGCCGATTCAATTCAGCGATGGACTAGATGGCGCTATTTGGCCCCGAATGGGCACGGCTGGGTCGACAAGGACGGCAGGCCAATCGCGCCCGATGAGCCGAGGTGGACCATACCCGATCGCTGACAGCGCACCCGCGTGCCCGCAACGAGATCGTCAACCGCTCCGCGTCGCCGGGAAGGAGAACGGGTGAGGCGCTCCTCCGCCTCAGGGCGCACCTAAGCTGTGCGCGTGACCCGCTTCAACGACTTTCCGCATCCCCGGATCCTGTTCGAGAACATCCCGGACGACGTATTCGCGAGGATGGGACCATACGCCGGGCACGCACGACGGGTTACAGCGGACGAGCCCGTTGACATTGATGAGTTTGACCTCCTCGTCACCGGGGAGAGATCCGTCGTCCGTGCCACTCCAACACTCAACGTCTTGAGCTTCGGAGCGAGTCATATCGGACAGTTCCGGTGCGACCAGGAGACGCACGCGAACGAGGTCATCGTCGTGCCTTCCACGAACTTCACGACCCTCGCCGAGGAGACGATCGCACCGTTCCTGCCTCTCAACGAACCCAAGCACGGGTGGCGCAGCATCCCGGCGTCATCGGGTGCCCCCATCCTCGGCGGGTCCCAAATCCGGCGCGCGGTGCTGCCGCGGCGCATGACGGCGCTGGTCACCGTCGGCATCGCTTTCGTCACAGCGGGGCTCGTGGCTGCGCCTCCCGAGGATAAGGGCGCCGAGAGCACGTCTGGACGCTGGCTCCTGCTGCCGTCGGAAACGACAGAGCGGGAGCGGTGGCTCGCAGAATTCATCCGTTTCCTCCGAGAGGCCGACCCGGAACGTTTCCCGGGCCAGCCAGACTGGCAGGAGGCAGCTGAGTGGTCATCCGCCGCCGCGCTGGCTGCTGCCGAAAGCCTTGCCGCGTTGCGCAACAAACATGAAGCCCTGGTCACCGAGTTCAAACGTGCCGAACGCGAACTGGTCGACACGCTCGAGCGCGAACAGGCTGACGACAGGGAGGGCGTGCAACGACTTCTCACCGAAGACGGCGACGACCTCGTAGCCGCTGTCGCCGACGCTCTTACCCGCTGCGGGTTCGACGTTCAGGACATGGACGAGCAGCACGCCGCGAACCACGGGTCCAAGCTCGAAGACCTCCGAGTGACCACACCCGTCCGGCCAGGTTGGACCGCGCTCGTGGAAGTGAAGGGATACACCCGAGGAGCGAGAGTCAACGACCTTCAGCAACTGATGGGCCGACCGACCCGGGTCTTCGTCGGCGAGAATGCGAGGAACCCGGATGCGTTGTGGCAGGTCGTGAACCCGGAGCGCGGCGAGGATCCCAGCGTCCGCCGGCGGGCGATCGACAACGACAACGACCTCGACCATTTCGCGGATGCGGACGGTGTCCTGATCGAGACGCGGAACCTGTTCCGCGCCGTCCGGGACATCGACACCGGAGCTGCCACAGTGGACGACGTCCGTGACTCGTTGCTGGACGCGCAACGCCGATGGGTGTGGCCGGTGAACGGCTAACGTCGCCGGCCGGTCGCGGTGCCTCAGTCAGGCTCCGGGAGCACAACCGGGGCCGGCCGCGCCCTGTACTACATCGGGGAGGACGTGCGCATCGGTGTCCGGCTTCGCCTACCCACTGTGCACTGCACAGGTCGATATCCACTTCGAGCGCAGTGCCACCAGCCGCGGCACGTTGGTGGATCGGCTTGCGGGCGCACGCTCCGAGGGGTCTTCGGGCGTCGATTAGAGAAGTGCTCTGAGCCGTTCGAGAGATTGATCGGACAAGACGTAGTACCAATCGTCGTCGTGCTGTTCCTCGTTGAGGATGGCTTTGACGAATGGTGAGCGGCCGCGTACCTGGCCGAGTGCCGAAGCGCTCCAGTCGAACCGCTTCATCAAGCCTGAATAGGCTGCGTGGCCACTTTCGTCGACCACGGCCTTCAGGAGCGCGCGCTGTTTCGATGTGACGTTCCCGAACCGCCACGCGAACACCTCGTCGTCATCGACTCCGAGGGTCTCTGCAACGCGCATGATTAGTGCACCCAGCTCGGCATGGCGTCGTCGAAGGTCGTCGACCAGTTTGTAAGTGTCCTCTGTGTTCATGGTTGCAGCACCCTTCTCAGCGCGTTGGATTGCTCAGCTTTCTGACAAAGCTAACTAATCTGAAGTAGGTTAGCAACTCATCCCTTCGGGTGTCACGCAAGCGGTTCGGTATCCGCGACGTCGACCTGGAGGCCGCGCAGCTCATCGAGGACAAGCTCGCGACGTTCATCGTTCGAGTCGTGCGGCGACTCGATGCTGGACCGCCGTTGCGAATGCCGATCGGCTATCGGGCGGTACATCGCCGGGCAACACGGATGGGGGAACCTTGCTGATCTGACACCGGGGCAGCCCAGTAGAGTCCGACCGTGACGCGCTCGCTTTTCGAACATGATGGAAGTCCCGCTCCTGAATCGTGGCGACGCATCCGGTCTCTGCGGGCCGATCCCGATTCGGTACCTCGCCGGGGGCTCCAGAAGGACCGTGGGCGCGTCTTTCAGGCCGCCCTTGAGCAGGCTCAGCAGCAGTTCACAGCGGCTGCGGCGATCGGCTATGAGAGTCGGCCCCTCAACCTCTTCTACGGTCTCTCCCAGGCTGGCCGGGCAATCGCGGCCGCAAGCACGCGGCTCGGTGCGGTCGGCGCTGAGCCGGGCGCGGTGAGTTGGAGGGCCAGCGGACATGGACTCCACATGGACGACGAGCCCATCGCACCGAGCTTCTTCGAGTCGGTTGTCAAAGTCGCCACGGGCCGCCGGGACCTGTTCTCTCGGGTGTCCATCGCGCTGGGATCTCCGGTCAACATGGAGAAGGTGAGTCTCGGTGCTCTCGTATCGCAGATCCCGGAATACCAACTCCAGTTCGGCGTGGAAGGTGACGGCCTCCCCGAGCTACACATCCTTGGGCTCACGAGGGCGGTCCCATACTCGGACCGCACGGCAATGGACTTCACCTTCCCGCAATTCGGGGCGATAACGGCGTACACGCCTGAGGAAGTCATGGCGGTCGTACGACGCTACCCCGCGCTGGAAGGCTTTGGGCTGCGGACGGGGAACATGGGGACACCCGGTGCCAACAATGACATGCAGTTCGGGCAGCATGTCTACCTTGAGGTGAACCCCGCCGAGTTCGAATTTTCGCGAGATGGGCTCACACTGCTGCCGCAGGGATGGCGTTTTTACCGCGGCCACCAGCTCTTCTTCCCTCGAATCGCCGACAGCACCGCCGACCTGCATCCCCTCGCGAGCTGGTGGATCGTGCTGTACGGCTCTCCATGGGCGCCCGCTACTCACCCGAGGCATGGACCGCACTGATGTCGGTGTCGACCAGTCCCGTAGCCTCCAAGATCGAACACCTCTTGGACTCCGCACTGGATGCCGTCCCTGAACTCATCGCCGAGACGCTCGAACAGCGGCTCGAGTAGCTCGCCATCCATGCGCCCGTAAGCCGATCTCTCACCACGCCGAAGGGGACTGTATGTTCAGAGCCCGTGCCGTGCACGATGACCGATCCCTCTGCGTGCATGGCCAGGTCAACCCAGTTCGAGGCAGTGTGCGAGGACTGCTTGTTGGATCGGGAGCAGTGAACGCTTGAAGTCGTATCCCACGAAGGCGTCACTCGCGATAGCACCTGCAGTGAATTCGCGGCCGCGTTGGAACGGTGGACACGGAGCAAGCAAGACACCGGTGGGTGCGAGCGCCAGTAGCTCTTCGGTGATCGTGTAGGCGGCGAGGGCTTCGATGTGCCGTCCCGGCCCGTCGGTGAGGATCACATCAGCCCGACTCACCGCCGCCTCCAGGTCGTCGGTCCACACCGCCCCATCAACGGCGAGGCCCGCCGGGCAGCACTGCATCAGGTCAAGCTCGAAGAGCAGAGCGGCTTCCTGCCAAGCCCGGGCGATGTTCCCGTCGGCGCCGACGAAGAGGTAACGCAGTCGACCTGGGTCGCCACGCTGCGCAAGGGCGTACACGTCCGACAGCACCTCACAGGGATGATTCGCGTCGGTCATCGCGTTCACAACCGGGATCGAATTGGATGCCGCCAACCGGTCGAGCACGTCGATGTCCGGGTGACGGACCACGATGGCATCGGACCACTGCGCCAGGTAGCCGGCGACGTCGTCGAAAGACTCCGGCTTATCAAGCGTCTCCGGAGGGAACACGATCGGCTGTAGGCCCATCGCGTGCGCGCCGCGCTCGAACGACACCCGAGTTCGAAGGCTCGAGGCCGGGAAGAACATCACCGCGACACCATCTCTGCGAGGCCCCGTTTGTGTTGCGTAGCGGTCGGCCAACGCGAAGACTGCCCGCGCGTCGGCCAGCGTCCATGAGCCCAGGCGAATCAAGTGCTGCACGCCGGACACGCTATCCCGGAGCGGCGTCCCCGAGCGAGTCGCTTCCGGCATGGACCGGGCAGACGGCGATCATTCGGTTGAGGCGGCTCGATAGCGTCGCCACGTGGTTCGAGATCCTCGCCTGCAGGGAGCACCGCTTTTGACGTCCGCCGAAGGATCGGCTATCGGTCGGAGGCGTTTCGGCTTTCGGGTTGGTGAGGAACGCCGTGAGGATGGCGGTATGGCATTTCGAGTTGCTATCGCCGGTGCGTCGCGTGGGTTGGGCCTTGCCCTGGCTCGCTCGTTCTCTGATCGAGGTGCGGAGGTCTGGGCCGGCTGTCGTCATCCCGAGGATATTGGGCTGGAGGGGCACGTCCGATACCTCGACGTGACAGACGAGGCATCGATTCAAGACTTCGCGGCCGGGACGGCCGAAGCTGGGGGCGTCGACGTTCTGATCAACGCTGCCGGTGTCGACGCCCGCGCGTTCGGTGCGGCGTCCGATCAGCGGGGACCGTTCGACCTCTCCGCCACGCACTTCCTTGCCGAAGTCGAGGTCAACGCCGTCGGACCAATGCTGACCATTCGAGCCTTCCGCGAGCAACTCATTGCATCCGGGCGGGGCAGGATCGTGAACCTATCGTCTCGCACTGGTTCCATGGTGGTGGGCGCCGATCTGTGCTGGGACATCGGTTACAACGCTTCCAAAGCCGCTCTCAACGCGGTCACCGTCCGCACGGCAACTCTGCTCCGCAGCTATGGCGTGATTGTCGTCGCCGTGCATCCCGGATGGGTTCGCACCAACATGGGCGGACCCGAGGCAGCAACTGCTCCCGAGGAGGCGGCAGGGCAGCTCTGTCACCTGATTGAAAACCTCTCTCCCGAGCAATCCGGCCAATTCCTCCAGCCCGATGGCTCACCTCACCCCTGGTAGCAGCCCGCAGGAGGATCCGTCTACGTGCCGAGCGGGATGCCGTTTTCGTGGAGCACGCACTTGAGTTCGGCCACACCTGTGTAGTGGTGTGTGATCATCCCGAGTGCTGCGGCGCCGGCCAGTTTCGCGGGCGAGTCGTCGGTGAAGAAGACGCTGCTCGGGATGACGCTCATGCTGTCGAGCACGTACTGAAAAGCCCGCCGGTCAGGTTTGGCGAAACCGATGGTCGCAGAGTTGAAGATCTCGTCGAAGTGGGCATCGAGCCCGAGCGATGCAAGTTCTGCTGGGATGGTGTCAGTCCCGTTGGTGAGGATCGCCGTCCTGAGTCCGAGAGCTCGGAGTTTGTCGGCGAGGCCGAGTATCGCCGAGTCGGCGCGGAACGGTTGCCGCCCCCACTCTGCCGCGGCATCCGCGTTTCCAAGATGCTCGGCAATGCTGGTTATCCACTCCCGCCGGGAAAGGCGTCCCGTGGTGAGCTGCTCGATCAGCGGGCTGCTGAATGCGAAGCGTTCGATCGCGCCTGCCTCGATCCCGTACCTCGTCTCGAGCTCCTCGACATGGCGAGGATCGAAATGGCGCACCACACCGTCGAGGTCGAACAGCACAACGGCGATCACAGAAACCATCCTGCCGGAGACCCTGATCGGCGACCGATAGCGGATCCGCCTACGGGCGGGTGACTATGGGTGTGGTAGTCAGCCGAGGGGGTGAAGTCTTGTGGCGACGCGGCCAACGAGGTCGTGGAGACTGGATTCGGTTTCCACCGCTGACGCCAGCGGGGTTGCCCGCGAAACGGTGAAGTCGAGTGTCCCGTGACTCGGATTCGTCAGGGTGAGCCGGACGCCGCTAACGCGTGCACCACCGATCCCCGGATTCCTGATTATCACCTCACGCACGGAGGCCACCTCGTGGACAGGGAGAACCAGCCCCGGCCGAGGTCGTAACCACCGGTACCACACCGTGATTCCGGTGGCGTTGACAGAGACGATCGGCCGCCACAGGTACTTCGGCATCGCCGCACCGCCAGCCGACGAGGCGAGCTGAGACACCGCCTGGATGAACGGCATACCGACCATTGCCGCGAAGACCACATCATCGGGCCGCAGCCTGCGAACCTTGCGGCACGCTGACCACACGATCGAGGACGCCGCGACCATGACAGCGGCCAGCACGATGACGGCAGCGACGAAAACTTGGAGGAAGATGTCCAGGTCGCGATCCGCACGGCTCGGATTCTGTCCGATCTGCGCGATCAGCCGCACCACTGCAGCAAGCGTGACCACGCCGAGCGTTCCTGACCGCCACGGAAGTCGGATGCGGCCCCTGCTCGACCTTTCGTCCGACGCCGAATCCGCCGAGACATGTTCTTCAGCCACGATCGAAAGCTACCAATCACCCCGACCACACCCATAGTCACCCGCCCGTAGGCGGATCCCGCAGCGGGCAGTTCGTCGCGTGGATCGGGATGACACAATTCGATTCAGTTCCGCGCTGACCCGAGCAAGAGGCACCATGACAGACACGGCCGTCCCCATCCAGCACCGCCTCCTGATCACTGTGGAGGTCGCGGTGAGATATTCACGTGCGGTGAGCCGTTACGCGCTCTTCCGTCCGCGGAGAGTCGTCCTGGCGGTGATGATCGAGGCAGGCTTTGTGTTCGCCGGGATGGGCGCATCAGCGAACACGGGCACGCCCGTCACGCTTCTTTGTTACGTGCTCGCCGGCGCCGTCCTCGTGGTGGGTTACAACGCGTCCCTCTATGCATTCGTCGCGTGGAGCGTCCGGAATCAGCTCCCCATCGGTGAGGAGTGGGGCACCGGCTTCGGCGCCGAGAAGATGCGTGAGGAGATTGCGAGGAGAACGAGCCAGACCGTGTACAGCGTTTTCACTCGCATGACGGTGCGCGATGGGGTCGTGATTCTTCAACGCAGGACATCCCGCTCGCCGATCGTGCTGCCAGTCGAGTTGGTCCCCGCGGATGCCCAACAACTCCTCGCCGCTCGGCTCTCAAAGTGACAACCTCGCCAACTGTGTACTGAACACGATTCGCGCGCAAGGGGATCCCGCTTCGTGCGCAGAGGTCTTAGTTGATCCCGCATCCGGGGCCCGTGCACGTCGCGGCCATACCACTCAGGATTAGCGACCATCCCAATGCGGCAACCGAAATGCCGGCACCCAAGTACGGGAGGGGGCGCCGCAGCGCGTATCGGCGAAAGGACGCTACACCAAACACAACGCCGATTGCGCTGAGGATGTGAGGTATCGGGCTGACCGTCGCAATGGGCAAGGCGGACAACCCAAGCGATCCGAGTGCGATCGACGCAATAGCCAGCACCCTTGCGACGTCCAAAGGTAAAGGCCGCCCAGCAGTCATTGCCGCGCCGTCGGCTGAGCGATTGCGGAGCGCGTCGAGCCGAGACTCTTGGACTACGGCGACGATCACAAAAACTAAGGTGGCCACGATGACGGCCGCGCCGAGACCGACCACGGCGGTGCCCCAGACAACCGCCGCGAGTTCCCAAAGCATTCTCAGCCTCCAAGGTTCGAGATGCTTGGAACGTTACTGCCGCCGCGGATAGCGGAAGATCATGAACAGCGCTCTGGCTGCGCCCGCGGGTTGCACATGCCCGTAAGCGGATCCGCTACCGTCAACGCCGCGCCCGAGCTATCGGCGAACCTGTGCCGGACCCGCCTGGCTCAGGACAACTTGAGCATTGTGTGTCGGTCGTGCCCGATACGCTAACGCTGAGCTCGCGCAGATGGTAGGCCGAAGGGATGACAATGGCGAAGTCCGTTTTCTACAGCTTCCACTACGACCGCGATGCATGGCGCGTGCAGCAGATCATCAACATGGGCGCTTTGGACGGGCAGCCTCTGCTCAACCCACAGAAGTGGGAAGAGGTCCAGCGCAAGGGCACCACCGGCATCCAGAACTGGATCGACGAGCAGATGTCGTACAAGAGGGCAGTGGTAGTTCTCGTAGGCGCCCAGACAGCATCGCGACCTTGGGTGCAGTACGAGATCAAGAAGGCGTGGAACGCCAAGAAGCCGATCCTCGGAGTGCGCATCAATGGGCTGGCAGACAACTCTGGCAAGACAGACAGTGCAGGCGCGAACCCGTTCGAGAAGGTGACGCTGCAAGGCGGGGGCACCGTGGCAGGCTACGTGCCTCTATTCACTCCGTTTGGAACGACTAGCCAGCAGGTGCACGCAAGCATCAAAGCCAATCTCACAGCGTGGGTAGACAAGGCATATCAGCGGTCATGACCGGCGGGGATCCCAACTGTGCGTTCTGCGAGATCGTCGCACGGGCAGACCCCGACGCGCGCGAAATCTATCGGGATGCGAATACCGTTGCGTTTTTCCCAACCGAGCCTGCGGTGCTCGGTCACACCATGGTGATCCCGCTACGTCACGTCGCTGACATATGGGCCCTCGACGAGCACAGCGGCGAACGAATCGCAGTCACGACCCTCAAGATCGCCGACGCAATCAAGAGTGCGCTCCACCCGCACGGATTGAACATCATCCAGTCCAACGGACGCGCAGCTGGCCAGACCGTCATGCATGTCCATGTGCATTTGGTTCCGAGATGGGAGAACGACCGGGTTGGCCGGATCTGGCCGCCAGAGAGCCACTACAGCGAGGCTGAGAAGGACGACGCCTGGGAGGCGTTGCGGACGGCCGTGAGGAATTTCAGCGGCTAGCGATCCAGATGATCCAGGCCAAGAGCGCGAGACCTGCCAGGAAGATCACACCATAGTAATTCCGAATCGACCAGGACCACATGACTCGCGGTATTGCGAGCGTCTTTCGTGCCTCCTCAGAGAGCAACTTGCAGTAGCCGTCCGCATTCATGTCGAAGACCTCGACTTGGCCAGCGGCGGCGGCCTGGAAGAGCTTTCGATACTTGCGCTCTTCCAGCAGATAGCGGGAATCGAGCGCGGCGAATACCAAGACTGCGCCGAGACCGAGGACGGCGACCGGAATGGAGTGCTTGGTCCCTGCGTAGCCGTAGGTCGCGACCGCGATAGTTAGCGCCCACCCTTTTGTGATCGCCGACGCCGAAGCCATTCGCGCGATAACCGATTGGATGAAGTCCAGGTGCTTCCTGCGATCTTCTAGCGAAGGTCCAGCAGGAACCGAGTCGGCACGCTTCCACCACATCAGAAGGTGTTCCTCCAGGCTGTCCCGCCCATCGAATTCACCAGAGCGTCAACGGGCTTCCGCAGCGTGCGCCCGCTCTCGACCTTCGTGACTACCGGTACCCCATCCCGATCCCGATCGATGCTGGGGTAGAGCTGCAGATACTCCTGTCCGAGACTTCGACCGGACTGGTCCGCCAACGGCATGATCGCGACAGACTCTCGTCCCCGATAGCCATCAAAGAACCCGAGTTCCCAGGGCATCCACTTCGACGATGAAGCCGCCGGGGTCAGCGCGTAGACCAGGGAACGGCACTGCACCATCCGCCTACGAAGGATCATCGCGGTCGCCGGAGAAACTCGTGAGCGATCGAGCTGCGGATCATCAATCCAGTCGACATACACCGTCTTGCCCGTCTTCTGCAGTACCGCTCGTACGCCGAGGACGAGCTCTGCGTCCAGATAGCTGTGGCTGAGGAAGATGTCATAAGAACCCGACACTCCGCCGGCTGCCTTGCGAAGAACCTCCCGAGCGCCACCTGGCTGATACATCGCGGCACTCCTACCGGCGTTGCGCACCTCGGTGACCGTGTATTGAGGCATCAGCCCTCCATGCCTTGAAGCTCGAGCCGCCTTCGGGCGGAGACGACGCCGAGTCTAGGGATACCTAGTGACACATGCTTGGAGTGGCGTCCGGTCTCTGGCTCCGCCGGAGCCAGAGACGGCCTGCTCCTATGTCCGCTCGACGGTCCTCGTGCGGGCAGTAGAACCTCCAGCCTGTCGAGAGGCTCCAGTCGTTGAGCGGGATGCCCGTAAGACCCGCCCGATGAAAATGCCCGCGTAGGTACGCTAAACGCGCATCGAGTCTGTTATCAAGCTGAATGCGAGCAGGTCCTTCGCTATGAAGCGATTCCGAGGATTTGCGGATCGTTCAGATTGGCCATCAGCTCTCGGTCATCTTTTCTTGGAATCTGGATCGGTAGTACGGAGAAGGGTCACTGCGCTGCAGCGGTTCGGCAGGTGCTGGCGTTGCTCGGGGTCGCGCAGCAGGTCACGGGAGAGACCGTCCAGCCTGGCTGCGAGGCCGCTTGTTCTGTTCGCCGGGCCAGTCGCCGGGCGGTGACTGCAGCGGTGCGTAGCGGGCGGCGATGAGCCGGTCGATGGCGACGCGTCCGGCGGGAGTGCCATCGGCGCGGGCGAAAGTCTCGTGCGCATCCGCTCGCACGATCGACTGTCACTCATCGGTCTTCGGCTGCGGAGGCGTTGGACTTCAGTGCCGGCTTTCCGATGTCGTCTTGGTGCGCACCGGGATCGTCGCGGCGACGCCCGCCGCGACGAGTGCTGCGCCGCAGCCGATGAGAAGCGTCACAAGGAAACCGGTGAGGGTCGGGATGGGATGCCCGCCCAGCGTCGTGGCCATTGAGCCGAGCACGGCGCCGATCACCGCAGCGGATGCCGTGGTGCCGATCGAGCGCATCAGTGAGTTGATCCCGTTCGCGGCACCCTTCGCGTTCGCCGGGACCGCACCCAGGATGAGTGCGGGCATCGAACCGTAGGCGAGACCGATACCGCAGCCGGTCACAGTCGTGCCGAGCAGGAGCAGGATGAGGGTCCACACGATCGTTCCGTCGCCAGCCGGACCGGCGGCGCGGCTGCCGATCGTGGCGAGGATGAGCGCCGTCGACCCGTATCCGATGGCGATGACGATGCCGGAGATCGTCAGGGTGGTCTTCGGCCCGCGCACGCGGCTGATCCACGCGCCGAGGCTCGAGACCGCCATCATCCCGATGCCCATCGGAGCGACCCAGAGGCCCATCTGGAACATCGTCTGTCCCAGCCCGTAGCCGAGGTCGACGGGGAGTTCCATGACCTGAGGGATGATGAGATTCATCGCGTACATCGCGAATCCGACCAGGATCGAGGCGACGTTGGTGAGCAGGACGACCGGCTTCGCCGTGGTGCGCAGGTCGATCAAGGGATTGCGGCGGCGCAATTCGTACCAGCCCCACAGGAGGAAGACGACGACGCCTGCAACAAGGCATCCGATCGTTCCGGCGCTGTCCCATCCCCACTCGGAGCCCTTCGAGACTCCGAGCAGCAGCGCGACCAGGCCGATCGCGAGCCCGGCGACGCCGACGTAGTCGAACCCGCGCGCGTGGCTTGCCGGCTCGCGCACCGGCACGATCTTCCAGATCGCCACGGCGACGAGCGCGGCGGCGATGCCGGTTGCCCAGAACAGCACCCGCCAGTCCGCGAACTCCGTGACCCCAGCCGCAATCGGCAGGCCCAATGCGCCGCCGATGCCCAGCGATGAGCTCATCAACGCGATCGCACCGCCGACCTTGTGCTTC
Organism: Humibacter antri; assembly: GCF_054777235.1. Classification (NCBI taxonomy): domain Bacteria; kingdom Bacillati; phylum Actinomycetota; class Actinomycetes; order Micrococcales; family Microbacteriaceae; genus Humibacter; species Humibacter antri. The sequence continues at coordinate 13,733 of NZ_BAAHAW010000048.1, forward strand.
GGAAGCACATCGTGCAGCAACGAGATGCCCAACGGGATCATGCCGCTGGCGAGGCCCTGCAGCCCGCGGCCGACGATCATCGGCACGACGCTGGTCGAAATCGCGCAGATGACCGACCCGAGGATGAACGGAATGGTGGAGAGCAGAAGCATCCGCTTCTTGCCGTACATGTCGCCCAGCCGCCCCGCCACCGGAGTCGCGATGGCGCCCGCGAGCAGAGTCACCGTGATGATCCATGCCGTATTCGACGGAGCCGTGTCGAAGATCTTCGGCAGCGACCCGATGATCGGCACCACCAGGGTTTGCGCAAGCGACACCACGATCCCGGCGGCGGCGAGCACCGCAATCACAGGGCCCGTCTTCACGCGCGGGTCGAGAGTGTCGGTCAGAGCCTCTTCGGGCGGAGCGGTTTCGGTCAATGTCACGATATGCATCATACATATAATGTGTACTATGCACAATTCGTGTGACACAATGGCGGCATGAGCGTGGATGACGTGGCGAGCATTGAGTACGAGTCGATGGTCTTCAGCCGCCATCTCGCCGCTCTGAGCGGCCGCGCGCGCCGGAAGAGCGGCGTGCTCGACCAGAGCGCCTACACGCTGCTGAGCCTGTTGCAGGCGGGTGGGCCTGCGAGCATCGGTGAACTGGGAGCGATCACCGGTCTGGATGCCTCGACACTGAACCGGCAGACCGCCGCGCTGCTTCGCGACGGTTTCGCCGAGCGCATCCCGAACCCGGATGGCGGCACGGCGCGTAAGTTTCGGGTGAGTGGCGCCGGTGAGCATGCGCTGAATGAGGAGCGTGAAGCCAGCCGGACGGCGGTCGCACAGATCACGGCGGCGTGGAGCGAGGGCGACCGTGCCGCATTCGCGAAATTGCTCGGACTGTTCAACATCGGCACAGAGATGCGTACCGGCCGCGTCTGGCCAAGGCCCTGACCGCGCCGTGCTTACGATGCGACATCCGTGCTCCGCGTCGCCGCACGGAGGGTGACCAGGCGACCGCTGGCCGACGACCTTGTGCGCAGCCCCGGGTATCTTTGCGAGCTCCGGTGCGTCTACCGCGCCGTGATGGCACTCGACCCCACCGGGAAAGGACGAGCCCACTGGACCCAGAGGTGGACGCAAGCCCCCAACACACGATCACGGTGTTCGCATTCAATGTCAGCGGTGGTCGAATCACTCGGATCTGGGTGATTCGCAACCCGGAGAAGCTGCGCCCCTCGAGCATCAGCTGACGGGCGCCTGACTGCCCTTCCCGGCCCACCGCCCGGCAGACAGTGGCCTGCCGCGCGGTGGGCGTGCGAGAACGGCGCGATGACAGTGAACCGCGTCAGGCACGCTCGCCACTCTGCTCTGCGGGGTTCCCGGAGCCTCGCAGAGCCTGGATCAGCTGGTCGACGCGGCCGCTGTTCTGCGCAGCCTGCACAGGGTTGCTGTAGTCGCGTGAGTGCACGATGCGCCCATCGCGGGTGGTGATCACCATGACGTAGTCATTGGCGAATGGCTGACCGTCGTGCCGCGTTCCGTTCAGCCGGTACTCGAGAACCGCGGTGCTCGGATCCGCGCACTCCAGAATGTTCACCTCGGTCAACGAGGTGAATCGCGGGATGTCTCCCCGTGTGAACTGCGCTTCGAGCTCGGCGCGAGTGGTGCGGCGTGACGTCGGGGCGATCCCGGCCGCGAAGGGCATCTCGATCACCACCTCGTCGGCGTAGACCTCGGCAAGGCGCCCTATGTCGTCGATCGTCAGCTGAAGGAACCGGCGAGCTGCGTCTGTGGCCTCTGACATTGTCGTCTCCTAGAATTCAAACGGAACAAGTGTTCCGCTTGAATTATACGGAGGAAGTATTCCGTTTTGTCTTCATCGCCGAAACCCCGGGCGCCGCGCTCAGACGCTGCAAGGAACCGCGCCAAGCTGCTCGCGGCCGCCTCCGAACTGTTCCACGATCACGGAGTAGGGATCTCGGTCGAAGAGGTGGCGCAACGTGCCGACGTGGGAGTGGGCACGTTCTACCGCAACTTTCCGACCAAGCGAGACCTGCTGGAAGCACTCATCGTCGAGCAGCTCGACGCCCTCAGCGCAGTCATGGACGGCGGCGTCACCGACAGCGCAGTCGTGGACGGCGGCGTCACCGACAGCGCAGTCATGGACAGCGCAGTCACGGCGAGCGGCGCTCCGGACAGCGGCACCATGGACAGCGGCACCACGAACAGCACCACCGACTCGGCGGCCACACTTGCGGACTTCGTCAGAGCCGCATTCCGGGGCTCCCAGTTCAAGGCGGAGTTGACCGCAGCGCTTGAGGAGCACTCGTCCGGGTTCGGCGAGGAGGTCATGGCGGCCTCCAGCCGGCTTCGCAAACGGCTGGGTCACTTGCTGGCGGATGCTCAGCTCTCCGGCAATGTCCGGCTCGACATCCAGCTCGATGACCTGCTCGGACTCCTGTCGGCCGGTCGAACGACCACCCGCACACAGGACAGCGCCGCGCGAATCGCGAACGTCATCATCGACGGACTGCGAGGCCAGAATGGGCGGATGGGCCACTCTCGCGTCTTCGAACTCCGCACGTACTACACGCATCCGGGGAAACTCGACGATCTTCAGACCCGATTCCGGGACCACACGAGGGCACTCTTCGAGAAGCACGACATGGAGAATGTCGGATACTTCGTGCCGGCCGACGGCAAGGCGACTCCGAACACCCTCGTGTACCTGCTCGCCCATGCCAGCCGAGAGGCCGCAACAGCATCATGGGACGCGTTCGTTCGCGACCCGGAGTGGATAGCGGTGAAGGCCCGGTCCGAAGAGAACGGGCCGATCATCGAACATCTCGAATCGGTCTTCCTCAACCCGACGGACTTCTCGGAACTCCGCTGACGTCGAGGGAACTGCGTGGCCTGGTCCCGATTCGTCGCGTGCGAGGTCAGGCGACGTCGGGTCGTGTCATCAGCGGTGACCGCAGATGAAGCAGAAGGTTCGGGCTGGTCAGAGGAATCGTGACCCAAACGGCGGTCGCGGATCCGTCCGAGTCGATCGTGACCCGCACCTGGTGTGGGCTCTTGATGACGCAGATGTCGGCCACGAAAAGCGCGCTCTGCCAGGCTCCGTTCGCGCAGATGGGCCTGCCGTAGGGGGAGCTTTCCCACCACTGGCGGTGTCCGATCCTGACCTCCAGGAGCGACCCGAATCGGATGATCCATCCTCCTTCGACGGGTTCCAGCATCACGGGAACGCCGTCGGGTAAGGCCGAGCCGTCAAGCGGAATACGGATGCCACCATCCCTCGGCGACGACATGCCCATGACGCACGATCATCACCGAGTGGCACTCGATCGACTTCTCGCTCAAACGGTCCAACAACGCGCCTACCGCGCGCGAGGAGACACCCTCCCCGGCGGGAGCGGATCGAGGAAGAAGGGCGCGCTGCGACACCCGAGAACCATACCCACCCGGCGAGGGTCCGAGGCCGTGTCGGGTCGAAGAGCCCTGCATCCGACGAGTCGCCTGCTCGAGCGTGCCGGCGATGTCCTCCGATCGGACGACACCGGATGCGCCCGGTCGTCGGTGCCGCCACGCGCTTGCGCCCGCGAGTCTGTGATCGGCACCAGTACACGACAGCGGAAGGGAACGTCATGTCACTCGCGTCGACGAGCAGCGGGGCATCGAGCAGCGGGGCATCCGGGAGCGGAGCATCCGCCGGCGGAAACACGGCACGAGGGAACGTCACAGCGTTGGTCGGCCTGATCATCGCGGTGTCGATGACCACCATCGACCAGACGATCGTTGCCCTGTCGGCGCCGACGATCGAGCGCGACCTGCACCTCACACACGACGGCATGCAGTGGGCCGTCAACGCGTACCTGGTCGCGACGGCCGCGTTCTTCCTGCTCGGGGGCCGCCTCTCCGACGTCTTCGGCCACAAGCGCATGGCGCTCATCGGCATCGCGGCGTTCGGCGCGACCTCGTTGCTCTGCGGGCTCGCCCCCGAGGGCGACCTCGCGGCGCCGTGGCTGATCGGCGCGCGCGTGCTGCAGGGCATCGCGGGTGCGCTGATGTTCCCGGCGGCGATCGGTCTTGTGGTGCAGGGATTCCCCCGCGAGGGCCGCGGCCGGGCGATGGCGATCTTCTTCGCCATCACGGGCGCCATGACCGCGATCGGTCCGATCGCCGGCGGATACCTCAGCGAGTGGACGTGGCGCGCCATCTTCTGGGTGAACGTGCCGCTGGCCATCACGTCGTTCGTGATCGTCGCTCTCGCCGCTGAGTCATCGGCTCGACGCCGCGAGCGCGTCGACGTGCTCGGCGCCCTGATCGCCGCTGCGGGTCTCGGGCTCGTCGTGTTCGGCCTGCAGCAGGCGGCACCGTGGGGCTGGGGCAACGCGGCGGTGATCGGGGCGATCGTCGCGGGCATCCTGCTCGTCGCCCTCTTCGTGGTGGTCGAGACGCGCAGCAGGCAGCCGCTCGTGAAGCTTCAGGTGTTCCGCGATCGCGGCTTCACGCTCGCGACGCTGTCGACCATGTTCGCCTCGATCGCGTTCCTCAGCACCTTCTTCTTTCTCAGCGTCTACGGGCAGGTCTCGCTCGAGCTCTCCGCACTGTCGACGGGGCTGCTGTTCCTCAAATTCTTCATCGGCTTCGTCGTGGCCTCCCGGCTCGGATCCGTGCGATTCGACAAGAGCGGCGCGAAGGGTGTTCTCGTGCTCGGCGGCCTGGCCGGAGCGGCCGGGTTCGCCTGGCTGGCCTACACGGTCACGAACATCCCGTCGAACCCCGACGACTTCTTCAACGCGCAGACCTGGCCGATCATCCTGGCCGGCGCAGGCATCGGTTACATGTTCAGCGCCGCCAGCACGGATGCCGTCAACCGCGCGATCGGGGCATCGTACGGGGAGGTCACGGCCGTCTCGCAGACCATGCGCAACTTCGGCGGCGCACTGGGCATCGCCGTGTTCGGCACCATCGTCACCGGCGTGCTTTCAGACAAGCTGACCGCCTCGTTCACGAAGCTCGGGGCGAGTGCGCAGGATGCCGCCGACGCCGTGTCGCGCATCGGTGGCGCGGCATCGGCTTCCACAGAAGGGCACCTCTCGCGGCTGCCGGAACCGGTGCGCGAGCAGTTCATCCACGCGGTGCATCAGGGGTACCCGGACAGCGTCGCATGGGCATTCGCGGGCATGGCCGTCGCGATGCTCGTGGTCGCGGTGCTCGGCGTGCTCTACCCGAGGGGTCAGGTGTCGGCGAAGTTCGACGCCGAGGCGTCCGAGTCGACCGCCGACGCTACAGTCTGAACGATGCACACGCCGCAGGAGCACCCTCGCCGAGGGTTGAGCTTGTCGAAACCCGGACCGGAGGGTTACGGGTTTCGACAGGCTCAACCCACGGGACCGGCTCAACCCACGGGACCGGCTCAACCCACGGGACCGGCTCAACCCACAGGAGCGGCTCAACCCACGGGACAAGCTCAACCCTCGGTGCCCGCGACCCGAGCCTCGCTGCCCCGCGACGCCGAGTTCCGCGACTGGCTGATCTTCGCCGGGCTCGCAACCGTGGGCACAGCGGTGGTGGTGCTGGCGAATCCGATAGACACGATGACGGGCGCCGTGGTCGCAGCGTCGCTCGTCATCGTGCTGCAAGTCGTCTACTGGTTCCTCGCACGGCCGAGTCTGGCGGGCATACGAGAGGACTCGTGGCGTGCATGGACCTACGCCTCGATCGTGCTCGTGGTGTTCACCGTCGCCGTCGTACTCAACCCCTGGGCGTCGCTCGCCCTGTTCGCGCTCTGCCCGGAGTTCTTCCTGCTGTTGCGCCAGGTTCCGGCCGCGATCGCCGTCACGCTGATCAACGCGGTGCCGCTCGCCTTCCGGCTGGCCGGCGGATCGGTCTCAGGGCCCGACACTGTGCAGCTGATCGGGACGACCGTGTTCATCGTCGCGTTCGCCATCTTCTTCTCCGGGCGCATGTACGCCGTGTCCACTCAGAACGAGGAGCGCAGACAGCTCATCGAGCAACTGCACGATCGCGAAGACGAAGTCGCCGCGCTGTCGGCCGAACGTGGCGCCGGCGCCGAACGGGCCCGCATCGCCCGTGAGATGCACGACACGCTCGCCCAGGGGTTCACGTCGATCATCACGCTCGGCCACGCCGTCGAGAACGAACTGCACTCGAATCCCGACGCGGTGCGCCGGCACGTCGCCCTCATCACCGAGACCGCGCAGGAGAACCTCGACGAGTCGCGCCGGATCATCGCGGCGCTGTCGCCCGCGCGGCTCGAGGATTCCTCACTCGGCGAAGCGCTCGAGCGCCTGGTCGCGCGTTTGCACGAGGAGAGCGGCATCCAGACCGATCTCGTGGTCGACGGTGCTGCGGTGCCGACGCCGGCCGGCACAGAGGTGGTGCTGCTCCGCGTGGCGCAGGAATGCCTCGCCAACGTGCGAAAGCACGCATCCGCCCGACACGTCGACATGGTGCTGCGCTATACCGACGACATGGTCGCGCTCTCGGTCGTCGACGACGGGACGGGATTCGATCCGGATGCCATACGTCCGGCCGCGGGGAGCGGGTACGGTCTCCGCGGCATGCGGGACCGGGTCGAAGAAGCAGGCGGCGCGCTCGAGGTGAGCTCTCATGCCGGCGGCGGCACGAGCATCCGCGCCACGGTTCCCCTTCGGGCCAGGGCAACGAATGGGTTACCGGCCACGGCCCGGAAGGGGCTGCAGGCGAGGGCCGGAAATGGCCCAGCGGCGAGTGCCGGGAATGAGAGGGAGCCGTCGTGATCCGCATCGTGCTCGTCGACGATCATCCGATCGTGCGCGAGGGCATCCGTGCGATGCTCGCAGCGTTCGACGACGTCGAGATCATAGGCCAGGCCTCTGCCGGGCCTGAAGCCGTCGACCTGGCGGCGCGACTGCGCCCCGACCTCGTACTGATGGACCTGAGGATGCCCGGCGGCGACGGTGTCGACGCCACCCGCGCCATCACCGCTGCCGGCACCGCACGAGTCGTCGTGCTCACCACGTACGAGACCGACCGCGACATTCTGCGGGCGATCGAGGCAGGGGCATCCGGATACCTGCTCAAGGACATCGAACCGGATGCCCTCGCCCGCGCCGTGCGCGCCGCCGCACGCGGCGAGACGGTGCTGACGCCGTCGGCGCAGACCGCGCTGATCGGACGCATGCAGAACCGCTCGGATGCCGAGCCGTCGCTCTCGCCGCAGGAGACGAACGTGCTCAGGCTGGCCGCGGAGGGCCGCACGAATGCGGCGATCGGAGCGCAGCTCTTCCTCAGCGAGACGACCGTGAAGACCTATCTGAGCCGCGCCTACGACAAGCTCGGCGTGCCGGACCGCACCTCAGCAGTGCGCAAGGCGATCGAGCTCGGCGTCATCGACTGATCAGCTCCGATCGCTGAAATCGGGGTCCCGAGTTGTCGCTTGGATCCCGCTCGAACGACAACTCGGGACCCCGATTCCGGGCCGGAGCAGCGTGCCGGACGAAATGGCCGGAGACGACGCCGATTCGCGACCGAAAACGCTCGGTGCGCCATGCTGGGGCTTGGCAGAATGACACAAATCGTCCGGCAGTAACGAGAGCCGTCGCATCCAAGCTCACAGTGAGGCGGAGCAGCGACGACGCCGAGTACGCCGGGCGGTCGTTTCGAAGGAGAACAATGACGACTCTGGCGAGCGAGGGCGCGGCATCCGCCCTCTTCGATTCATCCGGAGGGGCAGGCAAGCCGGCCATCTCGATCCGGCACGTCACGAAACGGTTCGGCGACGCGATCGCGGTGGACGACATCGACCTGCAGCTCGCGCAGGGAGAGTTCTTCGCACTCCTCGGGCCGAGCGGCTGCGGAAAGACCACGACCCTGCGCATGGTCGGCGGTTTCGAGCTCCCCAGCCTCGGACACATCTATCTGGACGGCCGCGACGTGACGATGCTTCCGCCGTACAAGCGGGATGTGAACACGGTCTTCCAGTCGTACGCCCTGTTCCCGCACCTCACGGTGTTCGACAACGTCGCGTTCGGGCTGCGCCGGCGCAGGGTGGCCGGCGCGGAGATCCGCGAGAAGGTCGAACGCAACCTGGAGATGGTCGGCCTGGCCGGGTACGGCAAGCGCCGGCCGCTGCAGCTCTCCGGCGGCCAGCAGCAGCGCGTGGCGCTGGCCCGCGCGCTCGTGAACGAGCCGAAGGTGCTGCTTCTCGACGAACCGATGGGTGCCCTGGACGCGAAGATACGCAAGACGATGCAGCTGGAGCTGAAACGCATCCAGCGCGAGGTGGGCATCACGTTCCTCTACGTCACGCACGACCAGAACGAGGCCATGTCGATGGCCGACCGACTCGCCGTCATGAACTCCGGGCGCACCGAAGACATCGGGGCACCCGATCGCGTGTACGACCGGCCCGCTACACAGTTCGTCGCAGAGTTCCTCGGCACCTGCAACGTGATCGCTCCCGAAACGAGCCGCACAGCGGTGGGGGCGGGAGACCTTCGGCTGCCGGACGGAACGCCGTTGGAGGTGAGCGGCGCGGACGGATACCTGCCAGCCGGCGCACGCATCGGCATCCGCCCCGAGAAGCTCGTCGTGGCCCGGGCCGATGCCACGGGCTCGCTGACCGACCCGGGCTCGGCCTCGTCTGGCACGCAGGCCAACACGGTGGTCGGAACCGTCGTGACGGCCACCTATCTCGGCGCGAGCACCGAGTACGAGGTCTCCACGCCGTGGGGCGGCGTGCTCAAGGCCTTCGCCCAGAACCTGGCCGACGCCTCGCGCGCACGGCCCGGCGAGCAGGTCGTGCTCACCTGGGATCCCCGGAACGCGTTCGTGCTCGCCCCGTCCCCCGAGGCGACAACGCTGGCGCAGGAGAAGGCCGAGGAGGTCGCCGAGTCGCCTGGTGACGAGCCGAGCCGGGCATCCGGAGCGGGATCGTGACCCCTCGTCGCCCGGGGTGGAGCCCGACCGGTGCGCCGCTGTCGCGGCGGGCGATGCTGAAGGGCGTGCTGGGCGGGGTCGGCGTCGCGGCCCTCGGGTCGGCGCTCGCCGGATGCAGCATCCAGGGCTCCGTCTCCAGCCAGGCGCAGGAGAAGGTGGACTGGCCGGCGTTCTGGTCGAAGCAGAAGCCGACGACGAAGCTCGACTTCGCGAACTGGCCGCTCTACATCGACCAGGACAAGGGCAAGTTCCCTTCGCTGCAGAAGTTCACGAAGGCCACCGGCATTCAGGTGAACTACCAGCAGGTCATCCAGAACAACGCACCGTTCTACGCGGCGGTGGCGCCCCAGCTGCGGGCGCACGAAGACACCGGTTACGACATCGTCGTGATGACGAACGGATGGGAGTTCACCGAGATGGTGGACAACGGCTTCGTCATGGAACTCGACCACTCCCGGCTGCCGAACTTCGCGAAGTACGCGGCACAGAACGTGCGCAACCCGCCGTACGACCCCGGCAACAAGCACTCCGTCGCATATCAGAGCACCCTCACCGGCATCGCCTACAACACGAAGCTGATCAATCGCGAGATCACCAGCTTTCAGGACCTGCTCGATCCGGCGTTCAAGGGGCATGTCGGCATGATGAGCGACAACACCGAGCTGGGCAGCGCCGGCCTGCTCGCGCTCGGAATCGATCCGTCGAAGTCGACGCCCGCCGAGTGGCGCGAGGCTGCGAAGTGGCTCAAGAAGCAGCAACCGAACGCGGCCGGCTACTACGACCAGAGCTATATCGACCGGCTGTCCAACGGCGACACCTGGATATCGCAGGCGTGGGCCGGCGACATCTTCCAGGCGATCGAGGGCGGCAACAAGCACCTCAAGTTCGTCGTGCCGAAGGAGGGTCTCATGGCCTCCACCGACAACATGATGATCCCGATGCAGGCGCAGAATCCGCTCTCGGCGCTCGAGTGGATGAACTTCTACTACACGCCGGAGATCGCAGGGATGATCGCAGACTGGGTGGCATACGTGTCGCCGGTGCCCGCCGCGAAGGACTACATCCTGCACGAGCTGGACGACCCGAAGGTCGCCGACAGCGAGCTCGTCTTCCCCTCCCAGGCCACCCGCGACAAGTTCCACGACTTCTACGTCTTCAAGAACTACGACGACTACGACGAATGGAACAAGGTGTTCAACCCGGTGATCCAGTCATGACCGCGGTCACGTCCACGCTTCCGCGTGCCGGCTCGCCGCTCGACCAGGCACCGCTGGAGCGCAAGGAGGGCCGCCTCCGTCGCAGCCTGATGCGCCACTCCACGCCGTACCTGCTCGGCATCGTCGGCACGGCCTGGCTGCTCATCCTGTTCGTCATTCCGCTCGTCTCGGGCCTGGCCGTTTCACTGATGACGGGCAACCCGCAAGACGGTTACGCGTTCACCTGGAACTGGAGCGTCTACGCAGACCTCTTCGTGAACTCGGATGTGCCGTACCTCACGTTCCTCATCCGCGGCCTGCTGTACGCGCTGACAGCAACGCTGGTCACGATCGTCGTCGGCTTCCCGCTGGCGTATTTCATCGCCTTCCGGGTCTCGCGGCGGTGGAAGAACGCGCTGCTGCTCATGGTGATGCTGAGCTTCTTCGTCTCCTTCGTCATCCGCACCGACATGTGGGCATTCGTGCTCTCCGACCAGGGACCGGTGCTCACGGTGCTGCGCGATCTGCACCTGGCAGGCAAGGGCTTCCACATTCTCGGCACGAATGCCGCGGTGATCGGTGGCCTCGCGTACAACGACCTGGCGTTCATGGTGCTCCCGATCTATGTGGCTCTTGAGCGCATCGACCCGCGGCTGATCGAGGCATCCGCCGACCTCTACGGCAACAAGACGGCGACCTTCACCCGCACGGTGCTGCCCTTGACCCGCTCGGGCATCTTCGCCGGCGTGCTGCTCGTCTTCATCGACTGCGCAGGGGACCCGGTCACGCCCTCACTGCTCGGGGGGACGCACACCTACGTGATCGGGCAGGCGATTCAGGATGCCTACCTCACCAACCAGCAGTACAACGTGGCCGCGGCACTCTCGACCGCGCTCATGATCGTGCTGGGCCTCATCCTGTTCGCGTACGCCCGCATCGCCGGAACCGACAACATCGAGGACCTCGTATGACGATCGCGAACCCACTGGCCACCCAGCCGGTCACCACCGCGCAGCCGGTGCACGAGCCGATCGGCGAGCGCCGCGACCGCAAGCGTCCGTTGCTGCCGATCATCTACTGGGTGATCATCGGCATCACGCTCGTGCCCATCGTCGTGATGATCCTCTACAGCTTCAACAACACGCCGACGAACCGCATCACGTTCCAGTGGCACGGCTTCACGACGTACTGGTACCAGAACCTCACGCAAGTGAACGGTCTGGGCGACTCGTTCCTGGTGTCGATCGAGATCGCCGTGCTGTCGGCGATCATCTCGATCGCCATCGGCGTGCCGCTCGCGATGGCCCTGGAGCGGCACCGGTTCCTGCTGCGCGGACCGCTGAGCGCCGTCGTGTTCGCCGACATCGCAGCGCCGTCGATCGTGGTCGGCGCGGCCTCGCTGTCGTTCTTCCTGTCGTCGGGGGTGCCGCTGGGATACCTGACCATCCTTCTCGTGCACGTCACGTTCTGCATCGCCTACGTGGTGGTCGTCATCCGGGCCAGGCTGTCGGGCATGGGCAAGGTGCTCGAGGAGGCCGCAGGCGACCTCGGCGCGAACCCGTTCACGGCGTTCTGGAAGGTGACGTTCCCACTGCTGCTGCCCGGCATGCTGGCCGGTGCTGCCCTCGCCCTGGCCATGTCGATCGACGACTACGTGATCACGAGCTTCGTCGCCGGTCCGACCGTGACGTTCCCGCTGTTCGTGTACGGCGCCGCAAAGGTCGGGCTCCCGCCGCAGGTGCTGTGCTTCGGCACGATCATCTTCATGGTGGCCCTCGCGGTCGCGCTGCTCAACGGCGTCGTGACGCGCCGGGCGCGCCGCTGAGGCGGATGCACCCCCACACGCGGCACTGAGGCGGATCGGTGCATCGGTTGCCGCCCGGCCTAGCGGTTGCCGCTCGGCCTGGCGGATACCGATCGGTCCGGCAGACGCCGATCGGTGCAGCAGCGCGAACCGTGGACGGGCCGGACACGGCCCGGGCCGGCACGGTCCGCCGGAAAACGCACGATCGGCCGGATGCTTTGGCCGGTTCCGTCCGGCGCACCGTACGTTTTCCGGCCGAGCGCGCGAAGGTGTTGCCCGGTGCACCTCGAAGCTGCTGCCCGGTGAACCTGAGTGGCCGGTCAACCTCGAAGCTGCTGCCAGGTGAGCCTCAGTGCCAGGTGAACCTCAGTGCCCGGCGAGCCTCAGTGCCGGGCGAACCTCAGTGCCCGGTGCGCCGAGCGAGCACAGCGGCGTGCAACGCGCTGACGACCTCGCCGTCGTCGAGCGAGACGCCCAGTAGATCCTCGATCAGGGCGATGCGCTGGTAGAACACCGACCGCGACAGGTGGCTCGCGGTCGCTGCACGCGTGCGGTTGCCCGGGTACGCCAGATACGCCGTCAACACGTCGAGCAGGTCGCCTCCGCGACGCAGGTCGTGCTCGATCAGCGGGGCGAGCATCCGTTCGCTGTGCGCCTGCAGCCGCGGATCGCTGCCGAACGAGTTCAGCAGGCGCAGCAGCGGCCGGTCCTCGACCCGCACGATGAGGGGTCCACGGCGCTTGTGGTCGTCGCGCGGGGTCAGCAACTCGGTCGCCTGCTCGACGGATGCCAGCAGCCCGGGCACGCCGTCGGCATCCGCTCCGATCGCCACGGTCACGTCGGCGGGCTGGGCGTCAGCCGCCTTCGCAACCGCACCGGCGAACGACGAGAGCACCTGGTCGGACAACCTGCCCTGCGACGGCAGGGACGCGATGATGACGCTGGTGCCGGCATCCATCGACGGATGCGCCGCCGTGATTGCCGGCACACCGAGTTCGCGCACCGCAGAGGCGGCCGCTGCTGCACCCTGCCCGGTCCCCCGCACCCTGACGGCGATGCCGACCAGCGTTCGACCGGTGACCGGCACGCCGCTCGCCTCGAGCCGGTCGGCGAACGACGCCTCGCCGGCGAATCGACGGCCCAGCAGGGCGGCGACGATGCGTTCGTGGCTGGTACGGGTCCACTCGTCGGCTCCGCGGTCGGCGAGGCGTCCGAGGGCGAGCGCGATCGCGGCCTGCTCGAGCACGTTCGTGCGGCCGGCCAGATGCGGGCGCCCGGGCAGCGCCACAAGGTACCCCCAGCGGATGCCGCGCGCCTCGACGGGCACGATGGTCCAGTCGTCCGCGCCGAGGAGCGCTCCACCCGCGGCGGCGTCCGAGGCCCGGTCGTGGGCATCCCGCGACCGCTGTTCCCAGTCACGGAGCACGCGCGTGTCATCGCCCATCGCCTCCACCGCGATCACCCGGTGCGTGAGGTCTTCCAGCACCGTCGGTGCGCTCAGCACGCGGGCGACCTGGGCGACGATGTAATCGGCCGGGCTGCCGCGAAGGCTGAGCTGGGTGAACAGTGCGTGGATCTCGTCCCGCGCCTTCAGGGCGGCCATCTGGTCGGCGATCACCCGTGAGTGCACCGCTTCCGTGATCGCCACGAAGCGCGCCTCGCGATGCAAGACGATGAACGGCAGCTCGAGACGTGCTGCAGCCTCGGTGAACGCCTTCGGCGGCTCCGCGAAGCGGTGGCCGAGCTCGAGCACCACGCCGACGATGGCGGCGTCGACGAGCCGCGACGCGAAGACGCGCTGCGCTGCGGCATCCGTCGGCCATCCCACGCCCGTGGAGAGGATGAGCTCACCGCCCTTGACGAGATGCGTCACATCGGCCGTCTCACTCACGTGCACCCAGCGCACCGCACGGTCGAGGGCGTCTTCGCCGATGAGCACCTCGGGCACGGCCGTCACGACCTCCTCCAGGCGGAGCACCTCCCGGATGCTCGGCAGCACCGCCTGCCGCGACACGGCCTGGCGCCTGGCAGTGCGCTCCAGATCTATCGGAGGCGGCGCCGCGTGGCCATCTCCCCCGCGCGCCTCCGCACCGTGCTTTTCCGCACTGCGTCCTTCGACAGCGTGCTCTTCTACACCGTGTTCTTCAGCACCGGGTTCTTCAACACTGTGTTCTCTGACACCGCGTTCTTCAACACTCGGACGATCTGTGCGACCGTCTACGAAGCTGTGACGTTCTGGCACCGCTATCGAATCCACTTCTCTGTGAACATGGGAGCACTAAGGATAACGTGCTCGGGCGTCAATTCGTCCGGATCACCGTCACGCGATCGCCGGAGCGCGAAGCTGAGCCTTGAGAGAAATCCCCCGCAAGAAATGAAAGGACCCGCCATGGCCCTGATCCGCCATCTCGTCGACGGCGCCGAATACGGCGAGCCCGAGCGCACCGGAGACGTCTTCAATCCCGCCACCGGTGCGGTGCAGCATCAGGTGCTGATGGCGAGCGAAGCGGATGCTGCTGCCGCTATCGCCGCCGCCAAGGCCGCACTGCCCCGGTGGCGTGCGACGAGCCTGACGAAACGCGCCGACGTGCTGTTCCGCCTGCGCCACCTGCTCTCCGAGCATCGTGACGAGCTCGCCGCAGCCATCACGAGCGAGCACGGCAAAGTGCTGTCGGATGCCGCGGGCGAGATCGCGCGCGGGCTCGAGAACGTGGAGTTCGCATCCGGTCTCATCCAGCATCTCAAGGGCGACTACAGCGAGCAGATCTCCACCGGCGTCGACGTGCACAGCGTCAAGCAGCCGGTCGGGGTGGTCGGTTGCATCACACCGTTCAACTTTCCCCTGATGGTGCCGCTCTGGATGGTCGCCAGCGCGATCGCGTGCGGCAACACCGTGGTGCTCAAGCCGAGCGAGAAGGACCCGTCCGTCGCCGTTCTGCTGGCGAAGCTGTTCCTCCAGGCGGGGCTGCCGGCGGGCGTGCTGAACGTGCTGCACGGCGATAAGACGGCCGTGGATGCCCTGCTCGACTCGCCCGATGTCGCCGCGATCAGCTTCGTCGGGTCCACGCCGATCGCGAAGTCGATCTACCAGCGGGCATCCGCGAACGGCAAGCGGGTGCAGGCACTCGGCGGCGCGAAGAACCACATGGTCGTGATGCCGGATGCCGATCTCAACGCCGCCGCGGATGCCGCCGTGTCCGCCGCCTACGGTTCTGCCGGCGAACGATGCATGGCCGTCAGTGTGCTCGTGGCGGTGGGCGACGCCGGCGACAAGCTGATCCCCGCCATCCAGAAGCGCATCGACGATCTCGTGATCGGCGACGGAACGGATGCCGCCACCGGCATGGGACCGCTCGTCACCGCGCAGCACCGCGAGAAGGTGCTGTCGTACGTGACCGGTGCGGCCGCCGAGGGTGCGACGGTCGTCGTCGACGGCTCACAGAAGCAGTTCGACGGCGATGGCTTCTTCATCGGAGCCACCCTGCTCGACAACGTGGAGCTGGGGTCGAGCACGTATCGTGACGAGATCTTCGGGCCGGTGCTCTCCGTGGTGCGCGTCGACACCCTCGACGACGCGATCGACGTCATCAACGCGAACCCGTACGGCAACGGCGTGGCGATCTTCACCCGCGACGGCGGGACGGCACGTGAATTCGAGTTCCGCATCGAGGTCGGGATGATCGGCGTGAACGTGCCGATCCCGGTTCCGGTCGGATCGTTCTCGTTCGGCGGCTGGAAGGATTCGTTGTTCGGCGACTCGCACATCTACGGGCCGGAGTCGTTCCACTTCTACACGCGCTCCAAGGTGGTCACGTCACGATGGCCTGAAGCGTTGCAGTCGCGCGTCGAGCTGGCATTCCCCGGCAACCACTAGACATCCGCCACACCGCTGGTCGAGCTTGTCGAAACCAGGACAGCGCGGGTTTCGACAGGCTCAACCCTCGGTACGAGATCCGGAAGAAGCTCACCATGACCACCACTGAGATCGACACCCGCACCGGGTACAGCGACCGCACAGCGTACACCGACCGCACAGGCGCGCTCCATTCGTTCGGCGACCAGGCGGAGGAGCAGCGGGTGCGCGCCGACGACCGCGCGCACGTGTTCCACTCCTGGAGCGCACAGGCCCAGATCAACCCGCTGCCGATCGCGGTCGGCGCGGGTTCCACGTTCTGGGACTACGACGGCAACGCGTACCTCGACTTCAGCTCGCAGTTGATCAACCTGAATCTCGGGCACCAGCATCCGGATCTCGTGCGCGCCATCCAGGAGCAGGCCGGCCGCATGGCGACCATCCAGCCTGCGATGGCCAACGATGTGCGCGGCGAGCTCGCCCGACGCATCGCCGAGGTGACGCCAGGCGACCTGAATCACGTGTTCTTCACCAACGGCGGGGCGGATGCCAACGAGAACGCCGTGCGCATGGCGCGTCGCTACACAGGTCGCCGCAAGGTGCTGTCGATGTACCGCTCGTACCACGGCAACACGTCGACCGCGATCGCGCTGACCGGAGACCCGCGGCGCTGGGCGAACGAGCCGGCCGACGGATCGGTGGCTCACTTCTTCGGCCCGTACGCGTACCGATCGGCGTTCCACGCGGCATCCATCGAGGAGGAGGGCACCCGCGCGCTCGAACACCTCGAGCAGGTGATCGCTCTCGAGGGTCCGCAGACCATCGCCGCGATCCTGATCGAGACGATCGTGGGCACCAACGGCGTGCTCGTGCCGCCGCCGGGCTACCTGCAGGGCGTGCGTGAGCTGTGCGACCGGTACGGCATCGTGTTCATCGCCGACGAGGTGATGGTGGGCTTCGGCCGCGTCGGCGAGTGGTTCGCGGTGGATGCCTACGGCGTCGTCCCCGACCTGATCACTTTCGCGAAGGGCGTCAATTCCGGTTACGTGCCGCTCGGCGGTGTCGTGATCTCGGATGCCATTGCGCACTTCTTCGACGACGTCTCGTTCCCGGGCGGACTGACGTACTCGGGGCATCCGCTGGCGTGCGCCGCGGGAGTCGCGACGTTCGAGGTGTTCGCGCGGGACGGCATCCTGCAGCACGTGCGCGACCTCGGATCGCGGGTGATCGAGCCGACGATAACGGCGTGGCTCGACACGCATCCCTCGCTCGGCGAGGTGCGCGGGCGCGGGCTGTTCTGGGCGCTCGAACTGGTGCGGGATCGGGAGACGCGGGAGCCGCTGGTGCCGTTCAACGCTTCGGGTGCAGACGCGGCACCGATGGGCGAGGTCGCCGCAGCGTGCAAGGCGGCCGGCGTGTGGCCGTTCACGCACTTCAACCGCATGCACATCGCGCCGCCGCTGGTCATCACGGAGGACGAGCTGCGCCGCGGACTGGATGCCTACGACGCGGCGCTCACGGTCGCGGACCGCTACGTGCGCTGACACCTACCGCCCCGGCGGCGTCCCCTCTACGCAATTGCGCCAGTTCCCGGTGATTGCGCCGGAAAAGGTGGCGCAATCAGCGAGACATGGCGCAATCAGACCTGGCGCAATCAGCGAGACCTGGCGCAATCAGCACGGCAGTGACGCGTCGGGAAGCAGCGGTGGCGGCGGGTCCTACGCTGTAACCCATGGCGGGCATCAGGTACGAGTTCACCTCGACGCTGTTC
The DNA here is from genome assembly GCF_054777235.1 of Humibacter antri. Lineage (NCBI taxonomy): Bacteria > Bacillati > Actinomycetota > Actinomycetes > Micrococcales > Microbacteriaceae > Humibacter > Humibacter antri. The sequence goes on from NZ_BAAHAW010000048.1 coordinate 31,296, forward strand.
CCGTGGGAGGCCCGCCGCGAGCTGTGGGTGTTCGCGCGGCTGCCGCTGGATGTCTCGGAGGAGATCCACGACGCGCCGCACCCGCCGGCTGGGTTCAACTCGGTGAAGGTGGAGGCGACGCTCGGGTCGTCCAGGTGGTCGACGTCGATCTTCCCCGAGGGCGACGGCACGTTTGTACTCGCGATCAAGAAGGCGGTTCGCATGCGCGAGGGCGTCGACGTAGGCGACACCGTGCGTATCGCGATCGAGACGCAGGTGTGAGGCGTGACCGCGGGTTGAGCTTGGCCTGCCCTGAGCCTGTCGAAGGGTCGAAGGGTCGAAACCGCCTACCGCTGGTTGAGCCCGTCGAAACCTGCCCTCACGGCACGACGGCTGGTTTCGACGGGCTCAACCAGCGACAATCAGGTCAGTCGTTCGGCTTGATCAGGCAGAACGGATGCCCCACCGGATCGAGATACACCCGGAACGTCTCCTTGTCGTAGCCTGCCTTCCGGGCGCCGAGGGCGAGCACCTGTTGCTCGGCGGCATCCAGATCGTCGACCTTCACGTCGATGTGCAGCTGCTGCGGCACGTTCTGCCCTGGCCACTGCGGCGGTCGGTACTCCTGGTCCACCCTCTGGAAGGCGATGAGTGGACGCGGCCTCGACTCCGAGGCGAGCTCGACCCAATCCGGGTCGTCGGAGACCACCTGCATGCCCAGCAGTTCCGCATAGAACGGTGCGGGCGCGCGAGGGTCGGGGCAGTCGATGGCCAACACGTCGAATGTTCCGATCATGCGCATCACGCTAGGCATAACCGCTGACAGCCGCGCGAGCACGCCCACCCAGGCGCACGCTCAGCGACGAGCGCACCCGTAGGGCAGTCGCGCGAGGCGGCTACACCGGCGTCGTCACCCGTGCCTGCTCGTCGTACAGCCGTGCGTACTCGCCGTCGAGCGCCAGGAGGTCTGCGTGGCTGCCGCTCTCCACGACTCGCCCCTTGTCGATGACGAAGATGACATCGGCGCCGACGATCGTGGAGAGCCTGTGGGCGATGGCGATCGTGGTGCGGCCGTGCGAGGCGGAGTCGAGTGCCTGCTGCACGATGCGCTCGGAGATGGTGTCGAGGGCGCTGGTGGCCTCATCGAGGATGAGCACCTCCGGGTTCTTCAGCAGCACGCGAGCGATCGCGATGCGCTGCTTCTCGCCGCCGGAGAGCCGGTAGCCGCGCTCGCCCACGACCGTGTCGTAGCCGTCGGGGAACCCGGCGATCGTGTCATGGATGTTCGCAGCGCGGGCCGCCGCCTCCACCTGCCCCTGCGTGGCATCCGGTGCCGCGTACCGGAGGTTCTCCCCGATCGTGGCATGAAAGAGATAGGTCTCCTGGCTCACGATCCCGATGTGATCGATCAGAGAGTCGTGCTGCAGGTCGCGAACATCCTTTCCGGCGAACAGCACGGCGCCGCCCGACGCCTCATAGAGCCTCGGAACGAGATAGGAGACCGTCGTCTTCCCCGCCCCGCTCGCCCCGACGAAGGCCGCGAACTGGCCGGGCAGAATCGTGAACGACACGTCGTCGAGCGTCGGGTGCTCGCCGGGTCGGGCATCCGGATAACGGAAGGTGACGTCGCGGAACTCGATCTCACCGACCGCGTCGCCTGCCGGGATCGCCACCGCATCTGAACGGTCCTGGATGGCCGGTTTCAGGTCGAGGTACTCGAAGATGCGGGCGAAGAGCGCACTGGATGTCTGCAGGTTCAGCGCCGTCTGCATGATGGCCATCAGCGGGAACAGCAGCCTGGCCTGCACCGTCGTGAACGCGACGATGGTGCCCGGGCTGATGTCGGTGGATCCGCCGACCAGCAACCAGGCCGAGACGAGGTAGACGATCGCGGGGATCGACGACAGAAAGATGTGCACCATCGCGAAGAACCACTGTCCGCTCATCGTCTCCTTGACCTGGAGCCCGACCTGCGTCGCGTTCTCGGCCGAGTACCGCGCGGTCTCGAACCGCTGACGGTTGAAGCTCTTCGAGAGCAGGATGCCCGAGACGCTCAGCGTCTCCTGCGTGATGGCCGTCATATCCGAAAGCGACTCCTGGGTCGCCGTCGCGATGCGGGCACGCACCTGCCCCACCCGCCGCTGGGCGACCACCAGGAACGGCATCAGCACCACGGCGATCAATGTGAGCTGCCAGTTGAGCAGCAGCATCGCCACGAACGCCGCGATCACTGTCACGATGTTGCCGAGCACGCTCGAGACGGTGTTGGAGAGAACACCGGCGACACCGCCTACGTCGTTCTGCAGTCGTGACTGGATGACGCCCGTCTTGGTGCGCGTGAAGAAGTTCAGCTCCACGGACTGCAGGTGCCGGAACAGCTTCACGCGCAGCGCGCCCATCACCTTGTTTCCGACGGTGGCTGTGAGAAAGGTCTGCCACACGCCGAGCCCGCTCGAGGCCAGGTAGACGACGATGATCGTGACGACCAGTACGGTCGTCACGCCGACATCCGGATGCCCCGCCTTGGGGAACAAGCCGTCGTCGAACACCCGCTGCGTGAGAAGCGGTGGCACCACCGAAAGCGCCGCACCGACCAGAACGAGCACCACAGTCACCGACAGCGCGACCTTATGGGGCGCGAACAGCGCCGCGATGCGTCGCATCAGGTGCGGGATCCGCGGGGCCTGTGCGTTCCTCACCTTCTGCGCAGCGATGTCGCCGCGCGCACCGCCGCCATGACCGCCACCACCGTGGCCGCCACCATGGCCGCCGGGCGGACCGCCGCCAGGTCTCATTCCACTCATACGCCTGCTCCTCGTTGTCCGCCTACTCCTCGTGGTCGCGACTATCAACGATATATCGTTAGACGGTATTCCCGCCAGCGCCATCGCCGTACACGTCGCGAAGTCGGCCCCTTGTGGTGCCCGATATGGGCCGACTTCGCGACATGAACCATTTGTCGGGCGCGGGAGGTCGGTGCGGTGGGCGGGCCGGCGTGGTCCACTTGTCCCGTGAGCGATAGAACGGCGCGGCATCGGGCATCCGGCAGCGCCGCACCATCGTTCTCCCTCTCCCCCGACCCCGCAGCCACGACCGTGAGCCGGCGGGCGTGGTGGGCGCTCATCGTGCTGCTCGCCGGGATGTTCATGGCACTGCTCGACACGAGCATCGTGAACGTCGCGCTGCAGACCATCCGAACGAGCCTGAACGCGAACGAGGCGACGCTCTCGTGGGTGATCTCCGGCTACGCTCTGGCGTTCGGTCTGCTGCTCATCCCCGCCGGACGGTTCGGCGACCGGTTCGGCCACAAGTGGATCTTCGTCGTCGGCGTCAGCGTCTTCACGCTCGCGAGCGTGTGGTGCGGACTCGCGCAGTCGAGCACGGAGCTCGTCATCGCCAGGGTGGTGCAGGGCGTCGGCGGCGGCATCTATGTGCCGGCGGTGGCATCCCTCATCCAGCTCATGTTCCCGCCGCTCGTGCGCGGCAAGGCGTTCGGCGTGATGGGTGCGGTGATCGGCATCTCCACGGCGCTCGGACCGCTGACCGGCGGGCTGCTCATCCAAGCGTTCGGCGAGAAGGAAGGATGGCGCTCGATCTTCTTCGTGAACGCCCCGATCGGCGTGCTCACCGTCATCGCCGCAGTGCTCTTCGTGCCACGAGGCGCAGAGGGCAGGCGGCTGTCGACGGATGCCATCGGCCTGCTTCTCGCGATCGCCGGCCTCGTCGCTCTGCTCGTTCCGCTGATCGAGGGCGAGGACCAGGGATGGCCGCTCTGGACCTGGCTCAGTCTGGCCGGCGGCGTCGTGCTGCTCGTGCTGTTCGCGTTCTGGGAACGGCACGTCGCCACCACGAAGACGGAGCCGTTGGTGCCGCCGCACCTGTTCTCGCATCCGCAGTTCACCGGCGGTGTGCTGCTCGCGTTCGTCTACTTCGCGGCGTTCACGAGCATCTTCTTCACGATCTCGCTGCTCTGGCAGGCCGGACTGCAGCACACCGCGCTCGAGTCGGGTCTCGTCTCACTGCCGTTCTCGATCGGGAGCATCATCGGCGCACCCCTCAGCGACCGGTTCGCACGGCGCCTGGGACGCAACGTGCTCAGTCTCGGCACCGGGCTCGTCGCGCTCGGACTCATCACGCTGTGGCTCATAATCTGGCTTGAGCCGACCGAAGACCTTGTCAACTGGGATCTGCTGCCGCCCCTGTTCGTCGCCGGCTTCGGCAGTGGCCTGTTCGTGGCGCCGAACGCACGGTTCATCGTCGCGACCGTCGACAACACTGAAGCCGGGGCGGCCGCCGGGGTCATCCAGACCATGCAGCGCGTCGGCTCGGCCATCGGCATCGCGGTGATCGGCAGCATCCTGTTCGGTCAGCTGCCCGGATCGTTCGCGCCGAGCACCGCGAAGGCTGCCGAGATCGCCCAGCAGCATGCGGCGGGCGGAGCGGATGCCATCACGCACGCGATCCAGCAGTACGTCGACCACGGACTCGCGGTCGCTTTCGGCAACGGCGCCGCGCTCGCCATGCTGACGAGCGCGGTGTTCGCCGTCGCGGCGTTCCTGCTGGTTTTCGCGCTGCCGAAGAAGGTCAGCCTGCACTGAGTTCAGTCTGCACTGAGTCCAGCCTGCAGCGAGTTCAGCCTGCACTGAGTTCACTTGCGTGCCGGTCCTCGCCAGGCGCGCAGTCGACCGAGCACATGGTCGCGATCGGTCGCCGTGCACGCCGCCGACACCGGCGAGCGCGTCGCGTCCGGAGAATCCGCCCTGTGCACCCTTACCGGCGGTCACACGGTCTCGACGCCGGCGGTCGCGACCGGTACGACGTCGTTGCGCGTGGCCACGCGGCGGGAATGGAACCCCACCAGGAACAGCGTGAGTGCGATCGCGCTCACGACCGCACCGGTCACCGGCACCAGCCATGGTCCGCCGAGCGCGAGCGACCCGTTGCCGAGCGGCGGCGCAATGGAGATGCCGAGATACATCGCCGTGGAGTACCAGGCCATCGTCTGCTGCGCGTGTGCCGGTTCGATGCTCACGAGTCGATGCTGCACGGGGATGATCATCGCCGACACGACGGCGCCCCACAGAACGAATACGACGATGGATGCGGCGAACGACCACGCGAGCACGGCGAGTGCCAGAAGTGCGACGATCTGCACGGTGATCGCCACCGCCGCACTCGAGCGACTGCCGAACCGGTCCGTCATCCGACCGGCGAACGCGTTGCCGACGATGCCCGCCACACCGTACGCGGCCAGCAGCACAGCCAGCGACTCGCCGGATCCGCCCGTCGCGGCCGATGTCACCTCGGCCGAGAAGATATACACCACATTGAAGCCGGCGGTCACGAAGAGGGCGGTTCCGAGTGTGGCGAGCACACGGGCATCCGCCAGCGGGCGCAGCCTCTGCCGAAGCGACACCGCTGCGGAGTGCGGCACGCCGCGGAACATCGGCACGATCGCCACGGCGACCAGCACGCCGATGACCACGAGGCACCACATGGGCATGCGCCAGCCGTAGAGCGTGCCGAGCTCGGTGCCGAGCGGCGATCCGACGGCGACGGAGACGATGAAGCCGGCACCGACGATGGCCAGCGCGCGGCCGCGTCGGTCCACGGGCACGATCGTCGCCGCAACGGCCGTCGCGGTCGGCACGAGTGCAGCGCCCCCGAGCGCCGCGATCACGCGGCCGACACCGAACTCGGCCAGCGAGGTGCTCAGGGCCGCGATGACTGTGCCGACCGCGAAGAGAAGGGCACCGGATGCCATCAACGCCCACCGCGGCACGCGAGACAACCCGATCGAAACGGCCGGTGACGCCACTGCGACAACCAGTGCGTAGAGCGTGATCGTGTAGCTGACGGATGCCTGGCTCGCGTCGAGGTCTCGCGCGATGCGCGGCAGCAGTCCAGCGATCACGAACGCGTTCGTGCCCACCGCGAACAGGCCGAGGGCGAGCAGAAGGAGCTTGATCGTGGAACCGCGGTACGATTGTTCGATAACGGTCATACGGTCAAGGTAATCGTTAGTTCGATGTTCGTCAAACTATTTTCCGGAGGAGTCGTGAGCGAAGACCCCGGCGCGGCCGATCCGTCCGATCCCGTCGCAGCCGATCCATCCGACCCCGTCGCCTACCCCGTTCCCGATCTGGCCGAAGTGCAACTCGTCGACGTGCTTCGAGCTCTCGCCGACCCGATCCGCCTGGAGGTCGTTCGGCGTCTCGCCGATGGAGAACCCCGACCGAAGACCGTCCAGTTGTGGGACTTCGATGTGCAGAAGTCCACGCTGTCGCACCACTTCAAGACCCTGCGTGAGGCCGGGCTCACCCGTACGATCGTGAACGGGCGGCAGCACGACATCCTGCTGCGCAGGGCAGAGCTCGACGAACGGTTCCCCGGGCTCATCGAGTCGGTGCTGAACTCCTAGCTACGTCGAAAGGAGTTTGGACTGCAGAAGCGGCTCCAAGACAGTCGCTTTGGAGCCGCTTCTGCAGTTCAAACACCACTGGCGAGCACGACCATGAGCGCACGGGGGTTGCCGGTCGGCTCGCGATCGCGACGACCGTCAGTAGATCCGTAGACTCACGATCCGCGCGGATGGATCGCCGTTCGTGGCCGTCACCAGCACGCGCAGCGCCTCCGTCTCCGGATGCACCGGAAGAGTGTGGACGCGGTGCCGTCGACGATTGGCAGTGACCTCCTCGGCGAGACGCCACTCACCGGCGACGAACAGTTCCAGCCGGTAGTCGCGCACGAGTGTGGGGAATACGCGATGCGGCGTGCGGTGGTGGTGCAGCGTGTTGAGTTCGACATCCACGTCATCGTCGAACACCAACCGCACCTCGCGCACCGTCGTCGGCTCCTCGAACCGCACCTCGAGCCACTCCGGCCGACCGGCACTGATGGGCCGGGAGATCCACATCTGCGGACCCCCATAAGGTCGGTGGTATCCGCCCGCCGCCTTGTTCGCCGAGAACGCGTCGGTCGGCGGGTTCGCCTCCAGTCGGAGCCCGCGACCACGCAGGATGTGCGCCGGCCACTGCACGAGCACGTCCGCCTCGTCGAAGGCGACGTTCGCATCGCCATCGTTCTCGGGGCGATGTGAGAGAAGCAGCACCCCGGGAGCCGGTCGATCCGTGAGCACGACATGGATGTCGGGGTTCTCGCGCATCACGACGACGACGTTCTCGGCCTCACCTGGCCTCCATTCGAGGGGGAGGTCGACCCAGCTCGCAGTCGTCGATGCCCTCACCATCACCGAGATGGTGCCGACACGATCCACCGGGACGGCGTTCTGCCGCATACCGGTGGTGTACAGCGAGGCGTGAAGCGTCGTGTCACGTCCGGCGGCCAGCAGCACGCGGAGTCCACTCAGTTCCGGATCGACCGGAATGAGGATGCCCAGGTCGTGCTCCAGCGGGAACAGTTCACCGGCAATCCCGAACCTGCCGTCCTCGAGCCTGGCTTGCTCGAACCGGTCCGGCTGGCCGTGGCCGTCCGAGCCCGGGCCCCCGGGGTCAAGCGACCGGAGCCGGCTCGATGCGCTCACTTGGGCGCAACGGGCCAGGTCCAGCGGATCGTCGTTGCGCACTCCCATCACCGAGGCATCCTGCGCCAGCAGCAGTTGCCGCAGTCGCTCGGCGCCTTCTGCCGCCAGCTCACGCGGGGTCATCTCGAGATCGATCGCGAGCGATGCAGCAGTGCCTGCCGCCTCCCCGCCCACAGCACACGTAGCCATCACGCTCGACGACCCGAACGCGATGTGAGTGGCGGAGATGTCCCGTCCGGCCAAGAACAGATTGCTCACGTTCGCCGAGTAGTAGCTGCGCAGCGGGATACCGTATACACCGCGCGAGAATCGCTGGTGGGCACCGGCCGCTGTGGCGTACATCCCCTCGACGGGGTGGAGGTCGATCGACCAGCCGCCGAAGGCGACGGCATCCGCGAACTCGGTCTGCTCGAGGACATCGTTCTGCGTGAGCGTGTAGTCGCCCACGAATCGCCGGTATTCCCGCTTGCCCGGCAGTGCGCCGACCCACTCCAGATCGAGGTTCGCCGCGTCGAACTCTCCGGAGTTCTTGATGTACTCCCAGATGCCGAAGATGACCGAGCGGAGCTCGTCGCGGATGCGCTCATTATCGGCGACGATGTCGAGCTCGCCACCCCATTCGATCCACCAGTAGTAGGCGCCTCGGTCGCCACTTCGAATGATCCGCGTCGTGGGGATCGGCGTGGTGGCGATGTCCTTGGCCGACGCCGGAGCCACGAACTCGACGGGATGCCCGGCATCCCTCGTGTAGAAGAGGACGGTCGACCCCAGGAACTGCCCGTCCGCGAGCGGCGGGGCCCAGCTCTCTCCGAACTCGTCCCTCCCCTCACGCCCGATCCGGTAGCGTGCGCCGACGAGAGCGCCGATCAGACCATCGCCGGTCGCGTCGACGTAGTACGCGCTGCGGAACGTGGTCCACAGCTCGGAGCCCATGGTCCAGCCGCGCACGTGATCGATCGTTCGGTCAGCATCCGGACCCATGGCGTGCGCCAGGTGCACGTCGGTGTTCAGGAACAGCAGGATGTTCGGCTCGGCCCGCACCGCGTCGAGCACGACCTCGTCCCAGTGCACGGGGTTGCCGTCGGGATTGCGGTACTGGTTCTCCAGATACAGCTCACCCATGATGCCGGTCTCTCGCGCGAAGCGCTGCATGCCGTGAGCAGTCGCGCCGCAGACCCACACCCGGATCTCGCTCGAGGAATTGCCGCCGAGCACAGGACGGTTGGTGACGAGGGCGACCCGTTTGCCAAGGCGTGCTGCAGCGACGGCCGCGCACACTCCGGCGAGGCCGCCTCCGATCACGGTGAGATCGGTCTCGAGGGTCTGTTCACGCATGGTTCGCACCCTCCGCGGCGGTCAGCGAGGTCTGGTCCGCCGGCCCGGCAGGCGTGTGTTGCGGGCGAACCGGAAGGCTCTGGAGGAATGCACCGATGGTCGCGCTGCGCAGCGGGTCGTCGCATCCGTCGCCGCCTGCGCAGTGGCCGTGCGCGGGCACGTGCACCCGGGTCGGACCACCGAGGGCGTTGGCGACCGCGAACTGCCCGGGAGGGGGAACGGAGGGGTCGGCGAGCGCGGTCAGCACGAGCACGGGCACGCGAACGCGGCGGGCCGCCGAGGCGGCATCCACGTAGCCGAGGGTGCGCATCGCCTCCGGATGCTCGAGCACGTACCGGCCGACGATTTGCGCCGAGCCGGTGCTGGGCACCGCGACACGCCAGGCGTGGTGGCCGAAGCTCGGCACCTCGAGCACGCCGGCGTCGAAGCAGTCGCCGAACCCCAGGGCGAGCGCGCCGATGCCTCCGCCGAAGCTCGATCCGAGATAATCGACCCGGCCGATGAGCGGGAAGAGCTCGCGCAGCACTCGCGCGGCGAGCCACATGTCCACGGCGGATCCCACATGGCTGTACCCGCGCGGGGACCGGATGCCCCACAGCACGTGGTGCATTCCGGTCTCGCCCCCGACGCCGTCCACCTCGCTTCTGGCCGGAAGTCCTCGGGCGACGGGAAACAAGGCGACGGCATCCTTCGGGATGTCGGCGAGGTCGGCAGCGTCGCGACCGCCGTAGCCGTGCCCGACGACCACGCCGCGAGTGACCGTGCCGCGCGGCCGTGTCAGCCAGCCTCCGATCCGGATGCCGTCGAGGCTGCGGTAGCCGACATCGGCCACCTGCACGTCTGCACCGCTCTCGAGCGCGCGCCATCGACCCAGCCGGAGGTCGAGGGCGAGGTCGGCTGCCTCCCCTGCGACACCCGCCCAGAATGTGTCGAGGTCGAGGGGCTCGTGCTCGGGCGCTCGCACGGCCAGCAGCGCCTTCAGACCCATCCCGTGGGTCGGATCGAAGCCGAACTGTTCGCGCATGGGCGGCGCGGCCACCGCACCCGTCCGCATCATCCCCGCGGTCATGAGGCCCTTCCCGCAGGAGCCGCGAGCCGATACCACTCCACGGCCGTGCCTGCGCGCAGCGGGTCGACGTCGCGGGTGCATTCGGCGGCGAGGCGTTCCATCGAGCCGATCGCCCGCTGGTATCCGCCGACGGGCTCGCAGAGCGGCCAGTCCGAGCCGATCATCGCCCGCCGGGCACCGAATGCATCCAGCGCGACTCCGACACAGGGCAGCAATGCGTCGCTCCCCTCCCCGTGGCTCAGCTGGGTCAGGAGCCCGGACAGCTTGACCGCGACGTTCCCGCATTCGGACAGTGTCCGCATTCCGCTCGCCCAGTCGTGCAGCGCGTCCGTCTCGATGCGCGGCTTGGCAAGGTGATCCACCACGATACGCAGCTGCGGCGCCGCGGCCGCGACGGCGAGCGCAGCCGGCAGTCCGCTCGGGTTCAGCAGCAGGTCGAGAGCGAGCCCTCGGTTGGCGAGCGCACGCATCCCGTCGACCAGGCGCGGCCCCGGCACGACGTCATCCCCGGCCGACAGCATCGTGCGGATGCCCACCAGCCATCCACCTCCCGCTCCCGCAAGCAGGCGGTCGAGCCGGGCCGCTACATCCGCTGCTTCGAGATCGACCCACCCCACCACGCCGGCAATCAACGGATCGGCGTCGGCGAGCGCGAGCAACCGCTCGGTCTCCGCCTCGCTGCCGATCGTCTGCACGGCAACGACCCCGTCGACGCCGGCCGTCGCCGTGAGAGGCCGGAGGCGCTCGACCGTGTCCTGACGGTCGAGCACCCCCGCTCCTGCGCGCACGTCGTGCGCCGTGGGCCCTTCAGCCCACACGTGGACGTGCGCGTCGATCCTCATCGCACGGAGTCTCGCCCGGCGCCGGCGGTCCAACGTGGAGCGCCGTACTGGTAGGCGCCGAGGCTGGGAATCGGATCGGTCGAGCCGTCGTTGACGCCCGGCAGCGGGATGGCCGCGTTCCGGGCGGGCGAGGCCGCCTGCAGCGTGTAGTCGTTGTGCGCCGGATCGGTGAACAGCGGGTCCACGTCCGATCCCACGTTGTTCCTCAGTATCATGCCGCCGTTCGTGGCATCCGTCGTGCCGACCATCGGGCCGATGTTGTTCTCCACCACGGTTCCGGTCGACTGGTTCGCACCCTTCACGTACATCATGTAGACCCCGCCGGTGTTGTTGGCGACGAGGTTGTCGCGCGACCCGCTGCCGAGCCCGTTCAGCATCACAGTCTGCGTCGGGTTGTTCCAACCCACGTTGTCCACGATGTTCAGGTCGCTCTGCCCGTTGTCGGCGTAGACGCCGGCCATCGCGAACTTCTCGGTGGTGCCGATGGCGGGAGTGGCATCGTGCAACAGGTTGTGATCGATGGACGTCCCCTGCATCGACGACCCACAGCACGCGTAGATCGCGGCGGTGTCGAGGTTGAGATTGCCATATCCCGAGATGTCGTTGTACGCGATGTGATCGGGCGCCTCGATGCCGCCTGTCGGTTGGATCCACTGCAGGTTGATACCGCTGCGACCCACCCGTGCGATGGTGTTGTGCATCACGGTCTCGCCCGATCCCTGCACGGCGATGCCCGCCGCGTAGGTCCCCGCGTAGTCGACGTCGGTGATCACGTTCCCGGTCGCCGTGTTGCCGCTGCCGAGCAGCGCGATGCCATTGCCGGCACTGAAGGAGAGCGTGCTGTTGCGCACGATGTTGCCCGTGCCCTTGATCACGATTCCGCTGTCGAGGATGCCCCTGTTGACCGTCACGCCGCAGTTCGTGGCGCCCTGCGTGATGTCGGTGTACTGCGACAGGTACTGTCCGACGATGCCGTCGAGGACGACGCCGGTGCTGCTGGCACCCGTGGCGATCGAGGTGCCGAACAGGTGGATGCCCTGCACCGTCGTGTCGCTGGCCCCGGTGAGATCGAAGCCGAGCTGGCGCCGCTTCGCCTCGATGAGCTGGGTCGATGGCGGCCGCTGGCTCACCAGGTACAGCTGCTTCGCCGTCGTGTCGTAGTACCACTCGCCGTTGTGCGACAGTTCCGCGATCTGGCCGGCGAGCGTGTAGCGCGTCTGGCCGGGGGCGATGGTGTGCACGCACGCCGGTGCCACGTTCAGCGTCAGGGAACCGGTCACCGAATCGACGACCGTTCCGGTCTCAGTCGCATACCAGTAGCTGGTGAGCACCCGGGCGCCGTTCCAGTAGCCGGCCGGCTGTGTCAGCGCCGGATCGACGATGGTCGCCCCGCTGCTGCCCGCCTGCGCGCGCTCGATCGTGAGCGGATGGATCGGGTCAGTGCCCGGATACGGCCACTGCGCCTCGACGTCCATCGATCCGTCGGTGAAGACCTGCACCGGGCTGACGTCGTCGCCCAGGTCGATCGGCACCTTGTACACCTCGCCCGCGTTCACCGCGTCGCTGAAGGCGGAGCCGACGACGTAGGGATCGGACGTCGCCAGCGCACTCACGTCCGTCGGCTTGACGTGCCGCCAGTGGGTCACCGGATCCGCGCCGGACACGGTCACCGTCGCGCCGGGTGCCGCACGATACGTGATCGGGGCGCCTGCTGTGCCCGATGCCTTCGGTGTGACGGTCTCGTGATACGTGCCACCTGCGATCTCACAGGTGTCGCCGGCGACCATCACGTCTGCACAGCGCTGAATGCTCGCGAACGCGTGGTTCGGCGTGCGGCCGTTCTTGGCGTCGTTCCCGTGCGTGGAGACGTAGTACGTGGTGCCGGTCGCCGGTGTTGCGGCAGCAGCGGCCGGCAGGGCGAGGACCGTAGCGGCGGCCGCAGCGATCCCGAGCGTCGCGAGCCGCCGCAGCGGACGCGATCCCAGTGGACTGCGCCGAAATCGGTGACGACGAATAGACAGCATCCTTGCTCCTATCGATAAGGTATAATCGATGAAACTAGCGCGGCAATGGATGCCGGTCAACCGCGAACTACTGGATTATCGATAGATAGACTCATGCCCGTGTCGAACACTTCGGCTTCTCAGTCCGAGACCAACGCCTTCTCCGGCGCACCAGATGCCGCCGCCATGAACTCCGGGACGGGCTCGCGCGATGCACTGCGCCGAAGCCTGGAGGCGGAGCGCAACAACTTCGGCCGCGATCTCCTATCGGACCAGGTGTACGACCTGGTCCGACGGCTCGTCATGGAACAAGCGCTGAAACCCGGCGACCGCGTCGTCGAGCTGGAGCTCTCCCAGCGGCTCGGCATCAGCCAGGCTCCGGTGCGCGACGCTGTCAAACGCCTCGCCTACGAGGGCGTGCTCACGCATATTCCGCGTCGCGGTCACTTCGTGACCGTCGCAGAGGAACACGATCTAGAGCATGCCGTCGCCGCCCGCACCATGCTCGAGCGCACGTCGGCCAGGCTCGCTGCCGGCGAGCTGTCCGACGACATGCGCACCGAGCTCGAGGAGATCGTCGAGCGCATGCGCGAGGCGGCAGCTATCGAAGATGTCGCGGCCTTCCGCGTGCTCGACTTCGCGTTCCACCGGCACGTATGCGCTGCGAGTGGCAACCCGCTGATCGTCAAGTGCTGGGACGTTATCGAGCCGGCGCTGCGATCGTCCCGTGCGGTCGGCGACCCGCTGTTCCAAGGCGACTGGGCCAAGATCGCCGACGAACATGCGATGCTCCTCGGCCTCCTACGCCCCGATAAGGCGGACGCCGCGGCCGACGCGTTCGAGCGCCACTCCTCTCTGCGGAGCCCGTAGCTGTCATGCTGAAGGGCTGCGGCCCTTCAGCCGTGCTGTCAGAGTTCGACGGTCTCGAACTCGAGGAGGTCGGCCCCTGTGGCGACGGGGTTCGGGCCGCCGTGCGTGCCTGCCTGACCGTCGCGCCACACCCGGAACGACTCCTCCGTGTCCCACGTGGTGACCACGAAGTAGCGGTCGTCGCCTTTGACGGGACGCAGCAGCTGAAAACTCTCGAAGCCGGGCTGGCGGTCCACCGCGTGTTTGCGGCCGGCGAAACGTGCCTCGAGGTCGGCGCCGTGACCCTCCGGAACATGGATGGCGTTGATCTTGACGACGGACATGGGGGATTCCTCGCTCTCCTGCGCAGCCGAACCCGGCGTCGGGCCGGAGTGACAGCGTATCCGTCGTGACTGTGCAGCAGTCTTGTGCAGCGGTCCTGTCGAGACGAGGGCGGGCCTACGCCCTGCGAAGGGATGCCTGCGCCGCGTGCAGCCGCAACATGAGCGTCAAGCGCAGGCGCGCACCGGCTGGGATCGCCACCATGACCCGCGATCCGTCCGCAACGAGTTCCACGTCGGGGCCGGCGTCACCGTCGAGCAGGCATGCGGCGACGTGTTCGATGACGTGTTCGCCGAACCCGCCGGCCTGCACGACGAGCTCCACCGCCGCCTGGCCGAGGTTGACGAGTTGCACCGCCGACCGTTCGGGGTCGATGGCCTCCACGAGCGCTGCGACCGTCGGCGGAAGCCCTGGGCGTTCGGAGACGGGGTCCAGGTACCGCACGAACGCGTGCTGCAGTCCGCCGTTGTAGAGCGCCTGGGGAGCGCCGAGCACGGTCATCACCAACGCCTCGGTGACCACCGGGTTCACGTGCTGCCAGCGATCCTGATCGAAGCCGGAGGCGAGATCATCGGCGCGCAGCGCCTCCAGCCGCTCATCCACCTGCCGATGCGCCACTGCGAGTAGCGAGGCCGCGAACGACTCGATGTCGCCGTCGTCGAGGGCGGCGAGCCAGGCGTCCTCGTGCCCCGCCTCCTCCTTCTCACGGAACGGGCGCACGCGCTTCCAGTCCCAGCCCCCGTCCTCGCGCAGGCGGTCGAGGAAGGCACGGTCCGAGCCCTGTCTCGAGAGCCACCACAGCCACACCGGGAAGGCGACCTGCGGAGGCTGATAATCGAACCATCCGTCTGGCGCCAGCCGCGTGGGCCAGAGTTCGAGCTCGTGCTCGAACTCGTCGGCGAAGTGCGTGCTCCAGCGCCGCTTCAAGGTCATCGTGCGCGTTGCGGGCACTGCGTGCTCCGCCTTCGCACTGACGGCGTTCAGGATCCCGCGTACCAGTTCGAGCCCGGCCTCGTCGCGGGTCACGGTGAGCAGACCCGCAGCGGCGTTGAGCGCGGCCGGCAGCAGGCTGTGGATGCCGTGCGGCCAGGTCCACCCGTACAGGCCGCCGAACCACGACCCGACCGGGCCCCCGCCCTCGACGTCGGCACCGCCGACTATCCCGTCGGCACCGACGTTGTCGGGGAGAAGCCCGTCGTTCTCGAACGCGCGCCCAATCCATCCGCCGACGTAACCCGCAACCCAATCACGCCACCGCTCTTCACCGGTGAGCAGCCACGCCAGCGTCACAAGCGAGACCGCGTTGAGGTTCACGGCCACGTCGCCCGAGCCGAAACGGTGCTGCATGGCCTCGGCCATGCGTTCGGCGTTGCCGGACTTCTCGAGGTCCTCCCACGTCTCGATGCCCGGCAGGCCGCGCACCGGGAGGCCGTAGGTGCGCAATTCGGTGCGCTCGGCACCGAACCGCGGCATGACATCCTCGATACCCGGTCTGGGACCTCCCGCG
Organism: Humibacter antri; assembly: GCF_054777235.1. Classification (NCBI taxonomy): domain Bacteria; kingdom Bacillati; phylum Actinomycetota; class Actinomycetes; order Micrococcales; family Microbacteriaceae; genus Humibacter; species Humibacter antri. The sequence goes on from NZ_BAAHAW010000048.1 coordinate 46,765, forward strand.
CCGTTGTGCGGAGCGCGGATGATGTTCAGCCCGACATCGTAGTTCCCTGCGGGCGAGTCGGGCAGGTACAGCGCAGCGAACCGGGTGACGGCATCCTTCAGCTCCTCGTTTCCCGGATCGGCGAGGCAGAGCCCGTAGAAGAGCTCGAGACCCTCGCCGATGTGGAACCAGTCGTAGCCCAGTTCGAAGCCGTCGCGAAACATGCCGACCCCCTCGAGCTGAGCGCTCACGCCGCGCCACACGCGCAACGTGCAGGCCAGCAGCTCGGAGTTGCCGCCGATCGTGTACAGCGTCGGCCAGTTGAAGACGGACTCGAGAAAGTCGTCGGCGCCGTCCCTCCCGATCGGCCGGCCCGCTGGGCGAAGCCGCCCATCATCATCCACGTACTTCGCGGCGAACTCCCGCCACGCGTCTTCGAGCCGCTCACGCAGACTCACCTGCAACGCGGCCCACTCGGGTACGGTCATCCCTTCGTCGCCCCGACCGTGAGGCCGCCGATGATGTGCCGCTGCATGTAGATGAAGAAGACGATGACCGGTGCGACCGCGAGCAGCAGGTTCGGGAACACCTTCGTGAGGTCGGTCGTGTACTGACTGATACCGGTGTAGATCGCCGTCGTCACGGTGTACTGGTTCGACGACGGCCCGAGCAGGATCTGGGGACTCACGAAGTCGTTCCACAGGCCGATCGAGTTGAGAATGAGGATGGTCACGACCGCCGGTCTCAGCAGCGGGAAGATGATCGTCCAGAACGTGCGGAGCCGCCCGGCACCGTCGATCGACGCCGCCTGGTCGATATCCTTCGGCACGGTCGAGATGTAACCGACCATCAGGAAGATGCTCACGGGAAGCGTGGTCGCGGAGTCGTACAGCACTAGCCCGGCGAAGCTGTTGACCAATCCGAGCGTTCGCAGCACATAGATGGCCGGGATGACCAAGGCCGCGCCGGGGATGAACGTGCCCGCCAGGAAGTACAGGAGCAGGAGCCGCGTCTTGCGGTTGGCGCTGCGCGCGATGACGTACGCGGCCGGCCCGGCGAGGGCGATGCAGATGATGTCCACCACGATCACGATCGAAGCGGTGAATCCGTACGCGGCGACCACGTTGTACTCGGGGCTCGTGATGGCCGCGATCAGCGGCTGCAACGTGAGCCTGTCGAAGGGGATGCCGAACGGCTGCGTCTGGATGTCCTGCTGCGTCTTGAACGCGTTGACCAACAGGATGTATGCCGGGCCGCCCATGAGTGGTACCAGCATCGCGAGCATGATGATGCGCACCGCGTGAGGGCGCCGGCGTTGGCGCCCACGGCGTTGCGGCTGACGCCCTCGCTTCGCCGTCATCGCCTCGTCTACCATCGCCTCGGCGGTGAGAGTCTCTGCGGTCATGCGTCACCTCCTGCAGCTCTGTCGCTGCGATTGCGCAGCGCGGTCACCAGAAGCGCGAGCGCGGCGGAAACCACCATCAAGAACACCGCCTGAGCATTGGCGTAGCCGATCTTCGTGCTGCTGAAGGACTGAGCGAGGATCACGTACGCGTAGGTCGAAGTGGCGCCCGCCGGTCCGCCGCCGGTGAGGCTCACGACGATGTCATAGGCACGCAGAAGACCTATCAGGTTGAGTATCAGTGCGACAGTGACTACTGGCGCGATCATGGGGATGACGATGTGCCTGTTGATCTTCCAGCGGCTGGCTCCGTCGATCTCCGCCGCCTCGATGAGTTCGAGGGGGACGGTCTGCAGTGCCGCGACGAAGAGCACGACGTTGAATCCGAATCCGGCCCAGACGATGACGGCGATGAGCGAGACGAGGGCGAGATCCTGCTCGAAGAGGAATCCCACCGGACCGATTCCGAACGGCGCGAGCAGCGTGTTGAGTGCACCCTTGGTGCCGAGGATCGCGTTCCACAGGAACCCGAGGATCAGCGCGCTGATCACGTGCGGATAATAGGTCAAGGCCCGGAACACGGAGTTGGTGCGCGACTTCTGGCGCAGCGCCAGTGCGTAGGCGAGACCGAGTCCGATCTCGAAGGCCGATCCGAAGATCACGATGAGCATCGTGACCCACATCGAATGCGTGGTGTTCGGATCCTGGAAGAGCCGGGTGTAGTTCTGGATGCCGAGGAAGTTCGCTTCGGAGAAGCCATCCCAGTCGGTGAAGCTCAGGTAGATCGCGACGATGACCGGCACCACCATGAGCACGGAGTAGAGGAGCACGGCCGGTCCGGCCATGCCCAGAGAGATCGCCGTGTCCTTGAGCCTTCTGTTGCGTTTGCGCGCCGCAGCGCTCTCCCCGGACTGCGTCCGGGGAGAGCGTGCGTCGGGCATCACTGCGCCTGCGAGTCCCACCACTTGTCCAAGTTCTCCGCCACCTGCTGCGGGGTCGATCCAGAGAACAGCGACTGGATCTGGCTGCCGAGTTCCGTCGAGTATCCCGGAAGCGGCTGCTCGTCGGCAGCCTCGACGAATCCACCGGGCGAGACATCGATGATCTTCTGCACACCCTCGCCAAGGCTGGACATCGTGTAGGTGTAGCCCTTGCGGAAGTTGCCGTCCGCGGCGAGCTCGCTCGAGACGGCCGCCTTGTCGGTGGTCAGCCACTTCACGAGGTTGATCGCCGCTTGCTGATTCTTCGACTGCTTCACCACGACGTACGGGTCAGCGATGTTGCTGTACTGCTTCGTCGGGTACTTGCCTGCCGTGGGCATGGAGAAGACGCCGATGTTGTCGCTCTCCTTCGCCTGGTCGGCGGCGGGCACGAAGAACGATCCCATGATGTACATGGCCGATTTGCCCTGGAGGAAGTTGGTCTGACCGTCGGCGTAGGCGAGCCCCAAATCGCTCTTCTGCAGATAGCCCTTGTCGATCCACGACGAGTAGTCCTTGAGAGAGTTCACGAAGTCCTTGTCGCCCGCGAAGGTGACGTCACCCGCCCGGCGCTGCTTGATCCAGTCCGGCGTCTTCGTCATTGTCATCGAGTCGTTGAACATGGTGAACTGCCCGCCGGTGACCCACTGGCCGGCAGTCTGCAGCGGCTGGTAGCCGGCATCCTTCAGCTTGCCCATCGCGTCGGTGAACTGCGCCACCGTCTTGATCTTCGTGGCGTCGAGACCGGCCTTCTTGAACGCCGCCTTGTTGTAGAAGACGAGCGACTGCACCTGCTGCCCGGCGCCGACGAGGTACGTCTTGCCATCGATCTTGTAGTTGTCGACGAGAGGGGTGTTCTTGGTCCACGACTGCTTCGACAGGTCCGTGAAGAGCTTCGCCGTGGCGGCCGAGGGCGTCACCTGCTGCACGATGTCGGGCGGGTCGCCCGCCGCGAGATCCTGGTTCAGCTTGTCACCGGCCGAGATGGTGCCCGTGCGCTCGAGCGCCACCGTCACACCCGGGTTCGCCTTCTCGTACTTGTCGAACAGCTTCGTCCAGTACGCGACGGTGAGGTTGGGCGTGACGTTGACGATGATCCGCAGATGCGCGGCCGTCTTCGTCGACGAGCCGTTCCCCGAGCCGGACGAACCGGTTCCTGAACAACCTGCCAGCACCAAGGACGCTGCGCCGGCGATCACCGCAACGGCGCCAACGCGCCGCCAGATCCCCTTGCCTTTCATTCCGACTCCACTCTGATGTCTTGGGGGTGAGGGCGAGAAATGAGACCTTAGCCTCGTTGCTCGAATCGATCGTCGTGGTCAAAGCGACTATCGATAGTCGAAAGAATTACACGAACCGATCTCCGCGTCAAGCGGGTGCCGGCTGGAACATGTGGCGCTCAAGGCCATCCATGTCGCGAAAGGCGCCGACGTGCCATCGTCGAACGTGCATCTGCGCCGCTCAGAGACTCTCGCCGCCGTCGACCGGCAGCGAGACGCCCGTGATCATGGATGCCTGAGATGACGCGAGGAAGACTGCCGCATTCGCCACATCCTCGACGGTCACCCATCGCCCGAACGGCTTCCGGGCCGCCTGCTCGGCGAGCTTCGCGTCGATCTCTTCCCGCGTGCCGCGCATCGTGGCACGCAGCATCGGCGTGTCGACGCCGCTCGGGCAGACCGCGTTCACGCGGATGCCCTGGGATCGCAGGTCCACCGCCAATGTGCGAGTCATTCCGACAAGACCTGCCTTCGCCGTGGCGTACCAGGGAGCCCCAGGGTGCGCGCGCAGACCCGACGTGGAGCCGGTGAAGGTGATGCTCGCGGCATCGGAGCGCGCCAGTTGCGGCGTAAGCGCCGCCACGCAGTTGGCCGGGCCCTGCAGATACAGCTCGAGCATCTGAGCGAGGTCGGACTCGACCCGCCCGGCGCTGAGGAACACCGCGTCGATCCGGCCGAACGCATCTATCGTGCGGACGGCAAGTTGCTCCAGGTCGGCGGGAACGCGGATGTCCGCCGGCGTGAAGATCGCCTCGGATCCCCTGGCCACGATCTCTGCCGCCGCTCCAACTCCGCGTTCCGCATCGAGATCCGACAGACTCACCTTCGCACCACGTGCCGCAAACAGCTCGGCTGTGGCTCGCCCCATACCCGAGGCGCCACCGATCACCACAGCGACCCTGCCCTCGAAGTCGCTCAAGGCCCCGAAATCCCTCAAAGGACGAGCGGATCCGACTCGCCCTGGTCGTTCGTCCGCCTCGGCGCGCGCCGTCACCATATGCATCCTCCTCGGTCGGATCGATACTATCGTTCATCGATAGTCGTTACGATGCTCATCAACGATGACGTCGAACGACCGACTCGCTCAGCGTGCCGGTTGACGGCACAAGTGTCGACGTGCTGTCGGCACCGCGCCACAACCGTCGCGAAACCGCGACCAGAGACGGAGAGCTTATGCCCGTGCTCGATCTGCCCATCGACCAACTCCGGCACTACCTGCCGGCCATCACCGCCCAGCCCGACTTCGACGACTTCTGGCGACGCACGCTCGCCGAGCACGGGTGTGCAGGCGCAGCCGTGAGATTCAATCCGGTCACCTCTCCGTTGGAGACGATCGACACGTACGACGTGACGTTCCCCGGGTTCGACGGACAGCCGGTCAAGGCGTGGCTGCACCTCCCCCGCCACCGAGTCGGCCAGTTGCCGTGCGTCGTGCAATACATGGGCTACGGAACCGGGCGGGGAACACCCGTCACGTTGCAGAACTTGCTCTACAGCGCCGCGGGATATGCGAACCTCATCGTCGACAATCGCGGTCAGGCGGGCAGCGACACCGCCGACGGCGACGGGACCCAGGCGATGCAGGCATCGGGGTTCCTCACCAAGGGCGTGCTGAGCCCGGAGACCTTCTACTACCGCAGGCTCATCGTCGACGCGATTCGTGCCGTGCACGCCGCGACCGAGCATCCGGAGATCGACGCCACCCGGGTCGTGGTCGCTGGCGGGAGCCAGGGTGCCGCGTTGGCGCTGGCCACGGCGGCTCTCGACGACACTCCGATCGCCGTGCTCGCGGATCTCCCCTTCCTCAGCCACGTCAGGCGCGCAGCCGACGTCGCATCCGCCGGACCCTATCTCGAGCTCACCGCGTTCGGGCGATCACGACCGGAACTGATCGACAGGGCATTCACGACACTGAGCTACTTCGACGGCATGAACTTCGCGGCCCGATCCACCTCGCCCGCCCGGTTCTCCGTCGCACTCATGGACGACGTCGCCCCCGCCTCGACGGTGTTCGCCGCATACAACCGTTATGCAGGGCAGAAGGCGATCGACGTGTACGCGTTCAACGGACACGAGGGCGGAGGACAGCTGGCAGCGGAACGGCGTCTTGCGTTCCTCGGCGACGTCTTCGGCGACGCCGAGACGCTCGCGGACGCGGAAAGCCTCGCCGAGATCGACTCACTTGCATAGGAACCCAGTCCGGACTGCAGAAGTGGCTCCAAGACCATCGCGTTGAAGCCGCTTCTGCAGTTCAAACACCCCTGGGCACAGGAACTACCCTGACCGCATGGCCAAACGCATCCCGCTGGAGGGCGCCGACATCGAGGTGCTCCCGGCCTTCGAGCACTGGGACGGCTTCTACGACGTCATCGGCGTGAAGAAACCCGGCGGTCGGGGGTGCTGGTGCATGTCGTACCGCGACACGAGCGTTGCCGACCGCGGCGCCTATATGAAGGCGGAATGCGAACGCGATCCCGGCCCAGGCGTGCTGGCCTACGTCGACGGCGCGCCGGCGGGATGGTGCTCCATCGCGCCCCGCTCCACCTATCGCAGGCTGATGAACTCGCGCACCATTCCGTTCGTCGACGACGAGGATGCCTGGTCCGCCGTCTGCTTCGTGGTCAAGCCCGCGTATCGCGGCCAGGGTCTGATGAACACGCTTCTGGACGGCGCTGTCCGGCACGCGCGCGAGCACGGAGCGCGCGTCGTCGAGGGATACCCGATCGAGGTGTCGGGTGCCCCTGGCGAGGGACGGGTCGACATCATCTCCGGCTACGTCGGCACCACGACGCTGTTCGAGCGTGCCGGATTCGATCGCGCGACGAAGACCACAGCGCACAGCGGCGGCCGGGATCGCTGGGTCATGCGCAAGAGCCTCGTGTAGCCGACCCGGCGGGTGCACGCGGCGCGATGGTCAGGCATCCGTCACGATCTCACCCGGTATGGGCCTGACGGGTTCACCTCGCGCGGTGCGAGCATGCGGTTGCGCACATTCGATGATCGCGAGGATCGCACGTGACGACATCCGGCACTGCAACGGAATCAGCATCAGAAGAGGCCAAGGCCAGCAAGCTCAGCCTTCCGGCGCTCACCGCCATGGTGATCGGGTCGATGGTGGGCGCCGGCGTGTTCCAGCTGCCTGCCCGCTTCGCGACGCAGACGGGCGTCGTCGGGGCTCTCATCGCGTGGGGCATCGCCGGGCTCGGGATGCTCACCCTCGCGCTGGTGTTCCAGGCCCTCGCCAACCGCAAACCCAAGCTCGACAACGGCGTCTACGTGTACGCCCGCGAGGGGTTCGGCGTGTACCCGGGGTTCCTTTCCGCGGTCGGATACTGGGGCTCCGCCTGCGCAGGCAACGCCTTCTACTGGATTCTGATCATGACCACGATCAGCCAGCTATTCCCCGATCTGAAGCCCGTGCTGGGCGAGGGCGACACCTGGGTGGCGTTCATCATCTCGGCGGCCGCCGTGTGGGCGTTCTTCCTGCTGATCCGCCAGGGGGTGAAGGAGGCCGCGGCGATCAACGCCATCGTGACGATCGCGAAGCTGGTGCCGCTCGCGTTGTTCCTGGTGCTGGTGATCTTCTTCTTCAAGCCGGATGTCTTCATCGCGAACATGACGGGCGGATACAACCTCCCCGGCGGCGACACCCTGTTCAGCCAGGTGCAGGGAACCATGCTCGTGACCGTTTTCGTCTTCCTCGGCATCGAGGGCGCCAGCGTCTACTCCCGGCACGCGAAGAAGCGTTCCGATGTGGGGAGGGCGACGGTGATCGGATTCCTGTCGGTGCTGGCGCTGTTCGCCAGCGTGTCGATCCTGTCGTACGGCATCCTGCCGAAAGCGGAGATCGCGAAGCTGCCGCAGCCGTCGGTCGGCAGCGTGCTCGAAGCCGCGGTCGGCCCCTGGGGCGGTGCCGTCATCCGGATCGGCCTCATCATCTCGGTGCTCGGCGCGTACCTGGCGTGGCAGCTGCTGGCCGCCGACGTGGTGTTCGCGGCGGCCACCGACAAGGACATGCCGAAGTACTTCGGCCGGCTCAACAAGCACGGCGCACCGGCGAACGCCGTGCTGTGGACGTCGATCCTGGTGACCCTGATCCTGTTCGTCGTACAGTTCCTGCACAACGCGCTCGACTTCACGCTCGACCTCACGGCGGCGCTGTCCCTGGCCCCTTATGCACTGGCGAGCGGATACGCCGTGAAGATCGCGATCCAACGCGACGGATACCAGGTGGCCGAGAAGGGCCGCCGAGTCCGCGAGCTGGTGATCGCGATCATCTCCACGGTGTACACGCTCTTCCTCGTGTGGGCAGCGGGCGTGGTGTTCATGTTCCTCGCGGGCATCCTTCTCGCCCCGGCGTCGCTGCTGTACTACTTCGCGAGGCGGGAGCAACGCGCCAAGGCCCTCCCCGGCGACACGGTCCCCGTGTTCACCAAGCCGGGATGGGTGGTGTTCATCGTGCTGGTCGTGTTCGCGATCGTGGGCATCGTGCTGCTCGCGACCGGCGTCGTGCAGGTCGCCCCGCCGGCACCCGTCGACTACTACGACCACTGATGTCGGGCATCCGCTCGCACACCGGATGAGCGGATGCCTGGACTTACCGACTCAACAGAAGAGAACGAGAGCAAGGAGCTCCTGATGCCCAATCAGTCCTATGGCGTGCACTCCGAGGTGGGAAAGCTCAACAAGGTGCTGGTGTGTCGGCCCGGGCTCGCGCATGAACGCCTCACGCCGAGCAACAACGACGACCTGCTGTTCGACGATGTGCTGTGGGTGCACAACGCCAAGCGCGACCACCACGACTTCGTGCTGAAACTCGAGTCCCGCGGGGTCGAGGTGGTCGAGTTGCACGACCTGCTCGTGCAGACCCTCGCGGTGCCGGGCGCGAAGTCCTGGCTGCTCGACCGCAAGATCACGGCGAACGAGGTGGGCCTGGGACTCGTGGCCGACACGAGGGCGTTCCTGGACTCGCTGGATGACGCGACTCTCGCCGAGTACCTCATCGGCGGGCTCTCCACTCGCGACCTGCCCGACGACTTCCGGCCGTCGTACATCTCGTTGGCCAGGGAGTCCACCGGCGTGAACGAGTACCTCATGCCTCCGCTGCCGAACACGCTGTACACGCGCGACACCACATGCTGGATCTACGGCGGCCTCACGATGAACCCGTTGTACTGGCCGGCCCGGCACGACGAGACGCTACTGATGAAGGCGATCTACGACTTCCACCCGGACTTCACGGGCAGCACGGTGTGGTGGGGTGATCCCGAGCGCAACTGGGGCCAGGCCACGCTCGAGGGTGGCGACGTGATGCCGATCGGCAATGGCGCGGTGCTCGTCGGCATGAGCGAGCGCACGTCCCGGCAAGCCATCACGCAGCTGGCCGCGGAGCTGTTCGAGGCGGATGCCGCATCCCGTGTCGTCGTCGCCGGCATGCCGAAGCTTCGCGCGGCGATGCACCTCGACACGGTTTTCACCTTCGCCGACCGTGACTTGGCGACTTACTACCCCGACATCGTCGATGGCATCCAGCCCTTCTCGCTGCGGCCGGCCGACGATGGTTCGGTGGAGGTCACCGAGGAGAAGGACTCCTTCGTCGACGTGGTGGCCGACTCGCTCGGCCTCGCCAAGCTGCGCACCGTCGAGCCCGGAGGCGGCTGGTACGCCGGCGAGCGCCAGCAGTGGGACAGCGGCAACAACGCGGTGGCCGTGGAACCGGGAGTCGTGTTCACATACGACCGCAACACTCACGTGAACACGTTGCTGCGCAAGGCGGGCGTCGAGGTCATCACGATCGTCGGAGCGGAACTCGGTCGCGGCCGCGGCGGCGGGCACTGCATGACGTGCCCGATCTCCCGCGACGCGGTGGAGTTCTAGCCGGCGCCGCCCGCCGCCCGCCGGGGTTGATGCCCGAAACGGGTCGCCTCGATCGGGTGTGTGCGGGCGGTGGTGTCAGGCGTGCGCGTGCCCTGAACCCTCACGACCAGACGGATCTCGGTCTCGGTTCCTTCCAGCGTTCTGATCTGCTCGATCAGCTTCGCGCGGAGTTCGGCGGCGACCCCGTCGAACGCCGCCTCATGGATCAGGTTGTGCAGTTCGTAGGGGTCGGCATCGAGGTCGTACAGCGCGTCCTCTTCATACCAGGACGAGGAAGCGGAGTGCATGCCATCGTCGCCTGGAACGACCACGGAGTACTTCCAGCGTGCCGTGCGGAGGGCACGGCCCAGCTGGGATTCGCTGACCTGAATCAGCACGCTGTCCCGCCACGGCTCGGCGCCCTCCCTGCGGTCCACCAACGGGAGTAGCGAGCGGCCATGCAGCTGCGATGTGTCGACCCCCGCCATCTCGAAGAGCGTCGCGGGCAGGTCGACCGTGCTGACGAGTTCGCTGTGCCGACCTCCCGCGGTGAACGGGCCGCCGTGCAGCACGAACGGCACGCGAATGGATGCCTCGTGGCAGGAACGCTTGTACTCGGCGTTGCGTGTCTTGAAGTGCGAACCGTGGTCGGAGGTGACGACGACGACCGTGTCATCGAGCAGGCCGAGGCTCTTGAGCGCGTCGTTGATGCGCCCGATGCACTCGTCCAGCCGCTTGACCTGTCCGTAGTAGCCCCCGAGGTGTGCGGCCGAGGTGCCGCCGAGAGTCTCGAGGTCCGGCGGCATCCAACGCCCCGTGTACTGCTCGGCGTAGCCGTCGGGCGCCGGATAGTCGTCTCGTTCGTTCTGGTGATGGGGCTCGAGGAACGAGCTGAAGAGCATGAACGGGCGATCGTGATTGTCCGCGATGAACCGGATGATGGCATCCGCCAGCGCGTCCGCACGGTACCCGGGAAGCCGGACCGGCTCGCAGTCCTCGTCCCAGACGATCGTGCGGTACTCGTCCGAGCTGAACTCCAGCAGGTCAGCGGCAAGCCAACTCCGATATCCACCTCGGTGCTCCGCCGTCACCGGGTCCTCGTCGGCCAGGTGCCACTTGCCGATGTAACCCGTCTGGTACCCCGCGTCATTGAACGCCCCTGCGATGGTCTTCGCGTCGACGGCGAGAGGGATGCCGTTGACATGCACTCCGGTAGAAGTGGGCATGAGGCCGGTCTGCAGGGCCGACCGAGCGGGCGCGCACACCGGATTCGGTGTGAAGGCGTTCTCGAAGTGCGTGCCGTGCTGCGCCATCCTGTCGATGTTCGGCGTCAGTCCGAGCGGATTGCCGTGCACCCCTAGCGTGTCGAATCGCTGCTGGTCGGTGAGGAACACCAGGACGTTCGGTTTGCCGGCCACTGGCCCGCCTTTCTGGTCGTGAGCCGTTGTCATTTGATTCCGGAGAGGGCGATGCCTCGAACGAGATACTTCTGGGTGAAGAGGAACAGTGCGCAGATGGGCACGAACAGCAGCAGCGATGCCATCGCCGTCAGGTTCCACTGCGTGAACGACTCCTTGTTGAAGAGCGGCAAGGCGATGGTGATCACCCTCATCTGCTCGGTCGAGGTGGCGATGAGCGGCCAGATGAACTCGTTCATCTGGAACACGAACGAGAACAGCCCGAGCACGGCGAGCGCGGGCTTCGTCTGCGGAAGCACGATGTTCCAGTAGATGCGCCATTCGGATGCCCCGTCGACATGAGCTGCTTCGCCCAGCTCATTGGGCACGGAGAGCATGTACTGCCGCATGAGGAAGATGCCGAAGGCATCCATCAGAAAGGGGACGACGAGCCCCTGATAGGTGTTCAGCCAGCCCAGGTTGCTGAACATGACGTAGAGCGGGAGCATGCGCACGAAGAACGGGATCATCATGGTGGCGAGGATCGCGGTGAAGATCGTTCGCTTGAACGGAAAGTCGAACTTCGCGAAGACGTAACCGACCATCGGGTCGAACACCAGGTGCGCGATCGTGATGAGTCCGGCCACGATGAGGCTGTTCAGCAGAAAGCGTCCGAACGGCGCCGCATCGAACACTCGCACGATGTTGATCCACTGCGGGCTGCTCGGGACCAGGACGGCCTGGCCGCCCTGCACCTCCGCGTCCGACTGGAACGCGAGCGAGATCATGTACAGCAGCGGGATGACGCACGCCAGGGCGAGCAGTATCGCCACGACATAGCTGACCACCGTGGCACCCGGGAAGAGCCGGTCGTCGAGGCGAGAACGGGAACGCCGTGCACGCTGCGGAATCGCGGCGGTCATACGAGGTCCTTCCGTCGCCCGATTCGCATCTGGATGAACGAGAGAATCAGGATGAAGATGAGCAACAGGAAGGCCATGGCCGACGCGTATCCGATGTCTTGGTTGGTGAACGTCTCCTGATAGACCTGGAACACGAACAACGCGGTGGCGTTTCCGGGTCCGCCGTTCGTGACGATGTAGGGCAGCCCGAACTGCTGCATCGAACTGATGACACCGACCAGAAGCACGAAGAACGTCGTGGGCGCGAGAAGCGGCAACGTGATTCGCCGAAATCGGGCCCACACCCCCGCGCCGTCGATCTTCGCGGCCTCGTAGACCTCCTCCGGGATGGCCTGCAGCCCGGCCAGGAAGAGCATCATCACGTATCCGCTCTCCTGCCAGACCGTGATGCCGATCAGTGTCTGCAGCGGCGCCGTGTTCAACCACTCCTGACCGGGGAGCCCTACCTGCTTCAGGATCGTGTTCAGGATTCCCACGCTCGGGTCCAGGATGTTGCGCCAGAGCAGACCGACGATCGCGATCGAGGTCATGTAGGGCACGAGGATCATCGTGCGCAGAACCACCCGGCCGCGAAGCTTCTGGTTGAGGACCACGGCGAGCGCCAGGCCGACGATGATGCTGCCGACAAGGCTTCCCGCCGCGTACTCGAGCGTGACGAAGAACGAGTGGATGACCACCGGATCGGTGAGCGCCCGGACGTAGTTGTGCATGCCGACGGGCACGGGGTTGGTGAGTCCCGAGGTGAAGCTCGTCAGGAGCTCGTTGAACAGTGGATAGAAAAACATGCAGGCGAAGAAGACGACCGCGGGGATGAGGAACAGGTACGCGGTGATGATCTGCTTGCGCCTGATGGGGGTGATGCGCCTGCCCGCGCCTCTGGCAGACGAGGGCGGCTTGCCCTTGCCCACCGCCTGGATGGAATCGACGAGAGTCACGGCGGCCTACACGTACGACTGAACTGTGTTCTGGAATGTCGCCATCGCATCGTTCACAGCGGTCTGCTGAGACACGATCTGCTGGTACATCGTGGTGTAGGCGGTGCCGATGGTCGCGATGTTGTTGTTCTGCGCGAGCGGCTTGTCTGTTGCTACCGCCAGCGGCAGGGACTTCGCGACGACACTCAGCAGCGGATCGTTCTTCACCTTCGGGTTCTCCGCCCACGAACGGCGCGGCATCGTCATGCCGGTCTCCTCGGTCACGGCGAGCTCGGTGCTCAGCTTCGTCATCTCCTTCATCAGCTCCCAGGCGAGGTCGGCGTTCTGCGACTTCGCCGGGATCATGAGGCCCGAACCGGCGAGTGTCGCCGCCTGGTTCTTCCCGGTGAGGGGAGCGGAGAGTCCCAGTTCGATGTCTGGGCTGCCCGTCTTGATCGGGCTGAGATCCCACGGTCCGCTGAGGATCATCGCGGACTGCTTCGCAGAGAACATCTTCTGCGGCCCGGAGTAGGTCGTGCTGGCCACCGGCGCCGGTGAGGACTTGTATTTGTACACCATGTCCTGCTGCAAACCGAACGACTTGGAGGCGGCCGCGGCGGGCGTGAGGAACTTCTTGGAGTCCGGCGAGTAGTAGCTCGCACCCGACTGGAGCAGCCACGGCAAGGAGTAGCTCGCGTCCTGGTTCAGCGCGGCACCGTAGATTCCGCCACCGGTGAGCGTCTTGCACGCTTCGGTGAACTCGTCCCATGACTTCGGGGCAGACAGGCTCGCCTTGTCGAGCATCGCCTTGTTGTAGAAGATGAGCCCGTTGCAGGTGAGGTGAAGCGGCACGGCGTACGTGTGCCCGCCGGCTTGCCGAACCTCGACACCGGACTTCACGAAGTCGCTGGGAAACCCGATCGCCTTTCCGTCTTTTGCGATGTAGTCATCCAGGGCCAGGATGTTGCCTGCGGTGCCCCAGCGCACGCTCCACCAGGAGCCGTTCTCCTCGCAGAGGTCGGGCACGTCGCCCGAGAGGAAATCGGCGGTCAGCTTGGTCTGGAGATCCGGCCACTGCTGCGGGTTGACCGTGATCTTGATCTTGTGCTCCTTCTCGAAGCGGGCGAAGAGATCGGTATAGGTCTTGTAGATGTGGCCCGCGTTCATGTAGATCACGAGCTCTTTCCCGGTGCGGGGTCCGGTGACCGCGCCCTTCGTCTTCGTCGGTTCGGCCGGCTTGTTCAGCCCTACGGAGCATCCGGCCAACAAAGTCGCAGAGGCGAGCGAGACGCCTCCGATCCCTGCGGCTTTCAGGAGCGAACGGCGCGAGACACCATTGTTCAACTGGTTCACTGTGCTTCCTTCGATCGTGGCGCTGCTGTGCGCCTTGTGGGGGTGTTCGGGTCGGTCAGGCGGATGCTCGAACGAATCGCGTCCAGGGCAGAGAGAGGCTGACGCACTGCGTCTCGGGCTCATCGATGCGCAGAAGCATGTGGTCGAAGATCGCGGCGAAGTCCCCGTCGGGAATGCCGAGGCTCGTCAACTCCGGTACGGTGCTTCGGCCCTCGGACGTGTTCCCGCAGCCGATCACCGCAAGATCGTCCGGCACCCGTACGCCGGCGTGCTGCGCAGCCCAGATGGCGGAGACGGCGCCTCGATCGCTGAACGAGATCAGTGCGTCGGGCGCTTCCGCGGTCGAGAGCAAGGCGACGACTTCGGCATACGCGGCCTGTCTGCTGTCGGCGCACGTGACGACTCGCGGGGCGAGGCCGGCGACGCGCATTCCGTCGAGATAGCCCTGCTTGCGCAGGTTGGCGTCGATGGATGGGCCGCTCGAGTACTCGAAGTCGAGGAACGCGATGCGACGTCGCCCCGAATCGACGAGGTAGCGCACTGCATCGGCCAGCGCCTCCCGCTGGAACTCCTGCACGACGTCTGCACGGTCGGCGGTGATGTTCTCGCTGAAGACCGTGATCGGGATACCGCTCTCCGCGGCGTAGCCGATCAGCTTCTCGTTCTCCGCGTCGTCGCAGTTCGCGATCAACGCGTCCAGATAGCCGCGAGCCAGGGCGCGCTGCACCGATTCGGTCGCGTTCGGTGCGAAAGGAATCTGCACGAGGCTGTAGTCGTGCTCGGCGAAGTGCCCCATGGCCCTGGCCGAGAACGCGTCGAACCAGGGTGTGACCGGCGGCACGTACGCCACTCCGATGATCTCCGAGCGCTGACGACGCAATGCGCGGGCCCGATGGTTGATCACGTAGCCGAGCTCTGCCGCAGCCTGTTCGACCCGGCGGCGGGTCTCTTCGGGAAACGACTTCTTGCGAGACTCCTTGCCGCTGAGCAGGTAGGACACCGTCGAGATCGAGACGTCAGCCACGCGAGCGACATCGGCCTGCGTTGGACGGGTTCGTGTGTTGAGCACAGTCATACGATTGACTAATCAGATCGATCTGTCAATCGTTTGACTGAATTTGCGTGCGGCAATTCCGCGGAGGAGCGGTTGAGTGGGGTCACGCGGGTGGGGTCACGCTGCCGGGGTCACGCCGGTGGGGTCACGCTGGCAACGACGCGTCGGCGGGTCGAGTGGGCGGGGTCGCGCGGAACACCCGCTACAGGCGCGCCTCGGGAATCGTCGGCTCGAAGAGCTCTACCGCATTTCCCGACGGGTCATCGATCAGGATCTGCCTGCCGCCGATGCCGTCGATGATGTCGCTGCGCATCCGCACGCCCTGATCGCGCAGACGAGCGACGAGCGCGTCAAGGTCATCCACTTCGAGCGCGAAGCGATTCCACCCGCCGGGCCGGGGCACCGTGCCGTCCGGCATGGCCGCGCCGCCGCCCGCGGCACCGCTCGGTGCACTCAGCACCAGCCTGAGCTCGCCACGCGACAACATGGCGAACGGGGGTGCCGGATGCATGACCAGCTCGAATCCGAGTCGGTCGACGTAGAACACGATCGCCTCGTCGACATCGTCGACGATGTACCGCACGCTCACTGAAGGCATCCGGCTCACCTCCGGTCGGCTCAGGACGCGACCGACGGTACCCGGCCGTTGATACCAGCGTCGGTCATCCGTCGGAGCGAGTCCAGCCCTTGTGATGGAACCACCACCACATCAGGCACGCCGAGGCGACCATCGTGCCCAGGCCGAGAAGGAGGAACGCCAACGGCCCGACGAGAACGTGCCCGACCTCCCAGCTGAAGTTCATGCCGAAGAACCCGGTCAGAAAGCTCAACGGCAGAAAGATCGAGGCGATGATCGCCAGCTGCTTCGATGTCTCGCCCTGTTTGTTCGCCACCGTCGAGAGGTAGAGGTCGGTGCAGCTCGCGACCATCTCGTGGTACGAGTCCAGTTCGTCGCAGATGCGGATCAGGTGGTCGTAGATGTCTCGGAAGTAGTCGTGACTGTCGGGCTCGAGTCCCGCGAGGTCGGTGATGACCTCGATCTCGCGCGCGAAGACATCCCGCATCGGCACCACGGCCTTGCGCAGTCGAAGGAGCAACCGCTTCAACCGGAACGTCTCCGCGAGCTCGCGACGGCCGGCCCCGGAGACGATGGCGTCTTCGAGGTCGTTGATCTCCTCGTCGAGGTCGCCGAGCATCGGAAAGTAGCTGTCCACGACGACGTCGATGATCTTGTAGACGTAGTACCGCTCCGTCTTCGGGGAGCTGCTGCGAGTGAACTGCTCGCGGAGCCCGAGCAGCTCGGCGTACGGGTTGCGGTGCAGGGTGACGATGAAGTCGCCGCTCAAGTGGCAGTGCACCTCTTCGAGCGGATGCTGATTCTCGTCTTCCGGTACCGACTCGACGCCGCCCTGCAGCACCAGCAGCGCCGTGTCGCCGTACGTGTCGAGCTTCGCCCGCTGCCCGAACTTGACACTGTCTTCGACGGCGAGCGGATGCAGTCCGAGCAGTGTGCCGAGGTGCTCGACCTGCTCCTTGCTCGGGTCGGAGAGGTCGAGCCAGAAGAACTCCTGCTTCTGCCGCGACTCGTGAATCAGTGCGTCGTCGATGGAGTCGAGGATGCGCATGGGGCTCCGCTGATAGATGGTGGTGGGCATCCGTCAGCGTAGCTGCGTGATGCCGGCAACGACGCCGCCTCCCGACCAGACCGAGGAGCCTGCGCAATAGCATCGGAGGCGAAGAGGACGGAGGACGCATGTCGCCGACTGCCATGGTTCTGACGCTCGTCAGCGGTGTCGCCTGGACGGTCGTGTACATCGACGCGATCCGCATCGGGTTCCGGTTCCGCACCTACGCGATGCCCGTGGCGGCGCTGTCGCTGAACCTCGCATGGGAGCTCAGCAACGCGGTCGCCAGCGTGGTCGACGGGGTGCCCGAACAGGGAGTCGTCGGCATGGTGTGGGGCGGCCTCGACATCGTGATCGCCGTCACGTTCTTTCGTTACGGCCGCGCCGAGCTGCCCTCGTTCGTGACACGGCCGCTGTTCATCGGCTGGGGCGTGCTGATCTTCGCGGTGGGCTTCGCGTGCCAGTGGCTGTTCTTCGCGAAGTTCGGCCTGGGGCTGGGCGGCGGGTACACCGCGTTCCTGCAGAACGTGCTGATGTCGGGCCTGTTCATCGCGATGTTCGCCTCGCGGCGAGGCGCCCGCGGGCAGAGTCTCACGATCGCGGTGGCGAAGTGGGTGGGAACCCTCGCGCCCACAGTGCAGTACGCACTCTCCACCGGACACGGGTTCGTCGTGGGGCTCGGCATCGTCTGCGGCGTGCTCGACCTGACCTACATCGCCCTTCTGCTCTGGGCACGCCGAAAGCCGCAGCTCTTCGAGCAGCAGCACGCTCCCGACCGCGCGCTTCGGCGGGGATGACGACATGCGCCCGGACGCCTCCGTGAGCACCCCGCGCAGGATGTCGCGGATCTGCGCGAACTCGCTCGGCCCGCTCGTGAGCGGGGTGACAGCTGGATGACACGGTCTCCGCGGTCATCCGCTCGGCAGTACAGTCCGGCGTGCATCAACGCCTTGGCGCATTCGCCTGTCTAGTCGATCACCACGGCTCCGGCGGTGCGGAATCCTGCGTTGCCCATGGACGAGTCCGGCGTGTTCGAAGAACGTGCCGAGTTGCGGTAGCGGTTGCAGTACGACTCATGGCAGAGGTACGACCCTCCGCGCAGAACACGAGTCTCGCCGCCTTCCGGTCCGCGCGGGTTCGCGTCTGGCGAGTGGGCATAGTAGTTCGGGCTGTACCGATCGGAGCACCATTCCCAGACGTTGCCGACCGTCTGCCAGAGTCCGTACCCGTTCGGGGCGAAGCTGCGAACGGGTGCCGTCGTGAGGAACCCGTCGTCGAGCGTGTTCGACAGCGGAAATCGGCCCTGCCAGATGTTCGCCCGCCACGATCCGTCGTGTTCGGTGAGCTCGTCGCCCCACGGGTAGCGGTGACCTTCAAGCCCTCCGCGGGAGGCTCGCTCCCACTCGGCTTCCGTGGGTAGTCGGCGGCCGGCCCAGGCGCAGTAGGCATTCGCGTCGTTCCAGCTGATGTGCACGACGGGGTGGTCGTGGAGTCCGCCGAGTTCGGACCGGGAGCCGCCCGGGTGGCGCCAGTCGGCACCTCGCACGCCCCACCACCACGGCGTGGAGTCCGCCCGGCTGATGATGTCGCTCGCGTGTGCTTGCACAGCGAGGTGGAACACGGCCGAGAAGCCGAATTCTTCGGCCTCGGTGCGGTAGCCGGTGTCGTCGACGAACCGGCCGAAGTCTGCATTCGTGACCGCCGTCACGTCGATTTCGAACGCATCCATGGCAACGAGGTGCGCGGGTGTCTCTCCGTCGGCTCGATTCTCGTCACCGTTGACGTCTCCCATGAGGAAGGCGCCGGAAGGGATCAGCGCCTGCGCGATCTCGTGGCGCCCGGGTGGGTATGTGTTCGCGTGTCTGTGCCGCATGGGCTCGGACACAGCGCGACCGCGCGCATCGGTCTGCTCGCGACTCGGCGCACAGCATCTCACTTCGTGCTCCATCACGGGCTACCGATCACCTCTCAATCTTCCGCCCGGGATGCCAGTTCTTCGGCGATGGTTCGAAGGTTATGCATGCTGATCGCGCCTGCACGGGCCAACCCGATCAGACTCAGCCCCGGTAGCGATGCGATCTGCTCCGTGTTGACGAGCCACGGGAGTTCGCGTTCGAGCACAGCTCGTACAGATTCCAGCATCAACAGCCGGGCAACCGGAGTCGTGAGAAGGTCGCGTTCCGGCAGCGTGTCGAGTTCGATGAGCGGCTCGGCGATCTCGCGTGCACGATCCGCGTCGAGTCGTGCGCGAAGGTGCTTGTGGCCGGGTCTCCCGTCGCTGGGTAGGCCGAGCCGTTCGAATTGGCTAGCGGGCGCGTCATTGTCGCGCATCAGAGTGGCCAGAAGCCGTAGCATCCGCAACTCGATGTCGTCGTCGATGATCGGGTCGCTCTGGTGCGGATCGGTTTCAAGGTCCCACAGCAGTGTGCCGTGCTGCCACGGGTTCATGCGCAAACCTTGGACGCGAACCTGAATCGTGCGCAGCCCCTTCGTGAACGAAAACGCGGCTGCGGGTTCCCACCCCGTCAGTTCGGCGACCGAGAAGCGGCCTCGCATGTGTGTCGGCATGAGCGTGAACTCATCGAGCGGCTCGTTCTCGCGTGACACCGCAGCACGCATGTAGACGTACCTGCCGTCTGTGACGTTGACGTGGCCGCCGTGGATTCCGAAGAGAACCCCGGGGCGTTCGTTCTCCGGCTCGGCGGGCGTCTGCGCGGCGAGGTCGGTACCTTGCATGTCTTCGGTGGGCGTCAGGCCGAAAAAGCGCAGCACGGTCGGGGCGATGTCGATGGTCTGGGCCAGGTCCCCCCGGCGTTCGTCCCGCCCTCCGGAGCGCGGGTCCCACAAGAACATCGGCAGATGAACGAGTTCGTTGAACCATGGCTGCACGGATTTCGCCCACCAGCCGTGCTCGCCGAGAAGGAATCCGTGGTCGGTGTTGACCAGCAGCATCGTGTCGTCCCACATGTCGTGCGCGTCCATGAAGTCCAGCACACGTCCCAGCGACCGATCGCACATGGAGACCAACGCCGCGTACTCGTATCGGGCGTGCTCGACCTGCCGTTCGGGCTCGACGACCTTCGAGTATTGCGGCCAGTCGAATTCGGGCCCGTCGTAGTCGTGCGGGTACAGGTCCTTGTACTGCTGCTGCGTGAAGAACGGCTCGTGCGGGTCGAACATCTCGATCTGCAGGAGCCACTGGTCGCTGTCGACGTTGGTCTCAAGAAAGTGCAGGCCGGCGTCGACCGTGCGGGTTTGAGAGTGCTCCGCCTCGGTCGTCACGTAGCTGCGATTCACCTGGTCCTGCAGGCGCGAGGACTGTGCGTCGACGCCGACGACGCCCTTCCACGGGTCGCCCTCCTGGCCGCGGAAGAACTCCCAGGTGCTGTAGCGCGTGTGGTAGGTGGCGCCACCGTCTTCCCAGTAGTGCGGATGATCGGACACGAGGTGGGTGTGAACACCCGACCGCTTCAGCATCTCGGGCATGGAATCGTCGAACGGCTCCAGCGGCCCCCAGCCGCGATGCAGAAAGTTGTAGCGGCCGGTGTGCATCTCACGTCGTGCGGGCATGCACGGCATGGACCCCGCGTAGAAGTTGTCGAAGGTCACCGTCTTCTGTGCCAGCCTGGCGAAATTCGGGGCATCCACGAACGTGTCGGCGTAGGGCGGCAGCATGTGCCGATTGAGACTGTCGAACATGACGATGATGGCTTTCATGACCATCCTCTCGATGGGAACGATGGGATGAGGAAGGGGCACGGCGGGAAGGGAAGAGGCGCCTGCCTCCTGTCAGCTGTTGTCGCCCTGGTAGTCGAACCAGTCGACGGCGATCGTGCCGCGCGCGGCGTAGACGCCGATCACGCGGCCGGTGAAGCTCGTCGCCACCTCCATCGACAGGTACCGCGCATCCACAGTGGCCAGAATGTGCTCCTCGCCACCCAGCACGTAGCCGAGCTGGATGCCATCGCACGACGCGATGCTCAGCCCCGCCTCTTTCGCCGGCACCGAGCGAAGGAGCAATTGCACCTCGGCGCCCTCGAACGACACGGCCTGCTCGTTGACGAAACCGGGGATCACGGCGCGTGCGATGATCCGCCCGCCACCGGCTTCGACCTCGTAGTGGAAGCCCTCGGCGTACCGCACGACCAAGCCGCCGACGCCCTCGGAGACATCGAGCTTCGCCATCGTGGTCATCGTGTGGTGCAGCTGGCGGCGACCGATGAAGTCGGGCCGCGTGCGATACATGCCGCCCTCCTCGCCGGCTCGTAGTACAGCCCAGCCCGCCCGCTCGGAGAGCGAGGCGATGTCGCCCGTAAAGCGTCGCACCCCGATCCAGGCGTCGTCGAAGGATGCCGCGTCGAACTCGTCGCGGAACCCGAAGGCGGGGCGCGGGTTCAGCTCGACCTTGTCGAAAACGGGCCAGCCATTCTCCCACCGCACCGTCGTGACGAACGTCTCACGCCCCAGCGCACCGAACATCTGGCTCGCGCCGCGGGCGCGCACGCCGAGCAGCACGATCAGCCACTGACCGTCGGGGCCCACGACGAGGTCGCCGTGCCCGGTGTTCTGCACCGGCAGGTCGGTTCCGCGAGCCGTGAGCAACGGGTTGCCGGGCGCCGAGGCGAACGGGCCCATCGGCGAGTCACCGCGGGCGATGCTCACGGAGTGCCCGCGTTCAGTGCCGCCCTCGGCGATCAACAGGTACCAGTGCCCGTCGTGCTGGTAGAGATGCGGCGCCTCGGGGAACTTGCCGCCGGTGCCCGACCACATCGAGCGCACCGGCTCCGCCGCCCGGTGGGTGGCCAGGTCGACCCGGAACTGTGCGATGCCCTGGTGACCGGTCATGCCTGTCGTGTCGGTCAGCAGACCGGAATAGGTGATGTAGCAGGTGCCCGCCTCATCCCAGGCGATGTCGGGGTCGATGCCGTTGACGGGGATGCCGTCGACGTCGAGAACGACATCCCCGTCGCTCCACGGACCGGCAGCATCCTGCGCCGTGTAGTGCACCATGCCGCGACCCATCACGTCGGTCACGATGAGGTGGAACTCGCCGTCGTGGTGACGCAGTGTCGGCGCGTAGACGCCGGTGACGGTCGGGCTGTTCTCGACGTCGACCTGGCCGGGGCGAGCGGCGACGTTGCCGATCTGCGTCCACGTGATGAAATCGCGCGAGTGGTAGATCGGCATGCCCGGCAGGTATTCGAACGTGGAGGTGGCCAGGTAGTAGTCATCGCCGACCTTCACGACGCTCGGGTCGGGGTTGAAGCCGGGGATCAGCGGGTTGGGAAGGTTCATGCGAGGGTTTCTTCGTCCTTGATCTGCGAGAGGGAAACGGGGGGGGGCTGCGAGAGGGAAACGGGTGTGCCGAGCACGCGGCCCTCCGGCACGACGCGCACAGCGCCGGTGAGCATGAACGACGCTGTCGACGCGAGCTCGCCGGCGCTGAGTCCGGCCGAGAGCGTCATGCGGCCCGGCTCTACGATGCGGGTGTAGTCGACGCCGGTGAACGACAGGCGGTCGGTGTGCAACTCGAACGCGACCTGCCGGGATTCGCCCGCCCCGAGCGCGACACGGGCGTATCCGACCAGGCGGTGCGTCGGCTGCTGCACCTGGGCCGCGGCATCCGTGAGATAGAGCTGCACGACGGTGGCGCCGGCACGGTCGCCCGTGTTGGAGACGCGCACCGACGCGGTGATCGAGCCGTCTGTCGGCACCTCATCGGCACTGAGAACGAGTTCTCCGACCTCGAAGCCGGTGTACGACAGGCCGTGGCCGAACGGGTACAGCGGGGTCGGGTTGGCCGTCGAGACGAAGTGCCGCTTCTCCATTCGCCCGCCCAGGTACGTGCGGGTCTGGTGCTGCGTGCGCGGAATCTGCACGGGCAGGTGCCCCGACGGGTTCACCTCACCGGTGAGCACGCGGGCAAGCGCCGGGCCGCCCTCGACGCCGGGGAAGAACGCCTGGATCATCGCGCCGGCGCGCTCAGCGTATTCGCCCAATGCATACGGGCGACCGGAGACGACGATCACGACCACCGGGGTGCCCGTGGCGAGCACCGCCTCCAGCAGCGCATGCTGGCGGCCGGGAAGCCGCAACGACTCCACATCGCAACCCTCTCCGGAGGTGCCGCCGCCGAACATGCCGGCGATGTCGCCGACGCACACCACGGCGACGTCGGCGTCGGATGCCGCAGCCGCTGCTTGCACAATCCCCTCGGCTCCCGGGTCGACGATCTCGTGCGGGCGCAGTGCCAGGGGCTGCGGCGGACGGAGCGCTTCGAAGGGCACGCCGGGAGCGTAGCTGACGTCGAAGACCGCGGCGAGCGCTTCGCGGATCGTGGTGATCGGCATTCCGACCCGATCGCCGTCACCGCGAAAGCCGGGGCCGGCGTGGTTGGGGAAGGCGTAGCAGCCCAGATGAGCACGGCCGAAGTCGGCGGTGGGTCCGATGACCGCGACGCGGATGCCCGGCGCCAACGGGAGAAGGGGAGCCGCGGCATCCGATACCGGGTTCGACAGCAGCACGATGGACTCCTCGGCGAGACGCCGGGCGAGGTCGCGGTTGCGGGGGCTGTCGACGTCGAGGGTCGGGTCGCCTGTGGCATCCGGGTCGTAGTCCGCGTCGAGCAGACCGCGCTGCACCTTGTGGGTGAGCACCCGGCGCACGGCACGGTCGACGAGCGCCTCGTCGAGACGTCCGTCAGCGACCAGCTCGGCGAGGCCGTAATAGCAGGAGGTGTCGGGGAGTTCGACGTCCATGCCCGCGGCGAGTGCGAGCATCCCCGCCTCGTCGGCGTCCGCGGCGATGAAGTTGTCGAAGACGAGGTTGGCGACGGCGTTGTAGTCCGCGCTGACTGTGCCCTCGAAGCCCCAGCGCCCGCGCAGCACATCGGTGAGGAGCCATTTCGAGGCGGCGGGCATCTCGCCGTCGAGAGCCGCGTAGGAGTTCATCACGGATGCCGCACCGGCCTCGCGGATCGCCATCTCGAACGGCGGCATGTGCACGTCTTCGAGCTCGCGGCGCCCGATCGACACCGACGCATGGTTGCGTCCGCTCAGGGATGCGGCATGACCGGCGAAATGCTTCAGGGTCGCCAGCACTCCCCCCGACTGCACGCCGCGCACGTAGGCCGCGCCCATCGTGGAGACCAGGTACGGGTCTTCGCCGTAGCACTCCTCGCAACGGCCCCAGCGGTAGTCGGCGATCACATCGATGACGGGTGCGAGCACCTGGTCGACGCCGGCCCGCGCGAGGTCGTCGCCGATCGCGCTCGCTACTTGTTCCGCCAGCTCGGGGTCGAAGGTCGCACCCCATGCCAGCGAGGTCGGGTAGGCGGTGGCTCCCCAGGTGAGGAATCCGGTCTGCGCTTCCTCGTGCACGAGCGCGGGGATGTCGTGGGGTGAGTTCTCCCTGACCCGGTGCTGCCAGTTGCGGGTGTTCGCGCATCCGTCTGCCGCAGTCTGCGGCCAGCCGCCGTAGCCGCGGGCGACGTGCCCGACCCCCAGGGCGATGCGCTCCTGAAGGGTGGCACGGTTGGCCAGGTCGGTCTCCAGTCCGGGTGCGGGCTGGTAGTCGATACGCTCGCCCGCGATCGTCTGCTTGGGTCCCTTGGGCCAGACGGAGCCCAGCTGAGCGACCTTCTCGTGAAGGCTCAGGTCGGCCAGGAGCGCTTCGACCCGCTCCGCGACGGAGCGTGTCTTGTCGGTCCAGATCATGTCTTCACTCCCGGGATGCGTCGCCGCTCTGGTTCCGTCATCGGCGCCGCCGACGCCGCCCGCGATGACGGTGTTCATGCCGCGAACTCTCCGTCGTCCGCGAGGTACAACGCAGCGCGCAGCGGCAGCTCGATCACCGACGTTCCGACCGAGAGCTCGTAGGCTCCGGGCTCGTATGCCCATCCGCCGTCGCCGGACCAGTACGCCAGATCCCGCTTGCGCACCACGACGTCTGCCGTTTCGGAGGCGCCCGGCTGCGCGTGCACCGTCGCGAACCCGACGAGCCAGCGCTCCGGCCGCACGACGGCCGAGTCTCGGCGGCTCGCGTAGACCTGCACGACCTGCTTTCCGGAGCGTTCGCCCGTGTTGGTGAGGCGAACGGCGACGGATGCCTCCGCCTCACGGGTCGCGGTGGTGACGGCATCCAGCGACCAGGTGGTGTAGCCGAGGCCGTGCCCGAACGGATACGCCGGCTCGGTGTCGTGCCCGAGCCACGCCCGGTAACCGATCGCGATGCCTTCGGCGTAGTCGAGCAGACCGGCCTCGGGCGTCACGTGGCTCACGGGGGCATCCTCGAGCTGTGCGGGCCAGGTGGTGGCGAGCCTGCCGCCGGGCTCGACGGCGCCGCAGAGCACGTCGGAGACTGCCGCACCGAACTCCTGCCCGCCGAAGTGGCCGTGCACGATCGCCGCGACGCGCGATCGCCACGGCATGGCCACCGGCGCACCCGAGTTGACCACGACGACGGTGTGCGGGTTGACGGCGGCCACCGCCGCGACGACCTCGTCCTGTCGACCCGGCAGCGCGAGACCGGTGCGGTCGAAGCCCTCGGACTCGACCCGCGAATTGGTTCCGGCCACCACGAGCACGACGTCGGCGGCAGCAGCCGCCTCGACGGCCTCGGCGATCAACCGCTCGGGGTCGTCGGCCATGGGAGCAAGGCCGAAGGTCGCCTGCAAGGCGTTGCCGGGAACGCCGCCGCCTGCCGCGAGGTCGTACTCGACGACGATCTCGACAGGCCGGCCGGCGACGACGGCCACCGAGCCGACCGCGCTGTCCGAGACCGCGAACGAGGCGCCGAGGTCGCCGAATGGCACCACCGGCGGCACGTCGTCGACGATCAGCTCGCCGGCCACACGGATCGTGGTCGGGCGCGAGCTCGCGTAGCCGAAGCGCAGGCATCCGGTGGTCGGTGGCGTGTAGGTCAGCCGCAGCCGCAGCCCGGCCGACGACGCGATCGGCGCCGCGCCGCCGAAGTAGACGAGCGCGGTCGAGCGGCGGTGTTCCGTGTACGTGATCTCGCCGGCCGCGTCGAGGAACTCGACGACGACGCCGGGCTCCCCTGTCACCGGGTCGGTCATCTCGGCCAGCGGCAGCGGTTGGATGCCCTCGTTGATGAGGGCCCCCGGTGCGTAGTCGACGCGCGCGGCGGGGAACGCCCGCTCGACCGCCTCGAGCGGCGAGACGACCCGCTCGGGCAGCACTGTCGTGCTTCCGCCGCCCTGGATGCGCGCGTCTCGGGCGTTCTGCCCGATCACGGCGATGCTGCGGATGCCCCGCTCGGGCGTCCACGGCAGCTCGCCCTCGTTGCGCAGCAGCACGATTCCGGCGGCGGCTGCCTCGCGAGCGAATGCTGCACCAGCGAAGGCCGCACCGTCGACCACTGCACCGTCGAAGGCTGCACTGTCGGAGGCTGCGCTCTCGAGGTCTGCGCGATCCGCATCGGCCGAACGGACCGTCGCGGTCGTCCGCGTCTTGATGCCGGATGCCGTGGAAGGCGCGAGCGCACCGACCCGCTGCGCAAGCGCGAGCATCCGCAACACCTTGTCGTCGATCGCCTGCGCCGCGATGCGCCCGTCGCGAACCGCTTCGACGAGGGCTGCCCCCCACGGACCGCGCGGCCCAGGCATGGCGAGGTCTTGCCCCGCGGCCGCGGCATCCAGAGAACGAACCCCTGTCCAGTCGCTGACCACGACACCGTCGAACCCCCACTCGCTTTTCAGCGGGTTCTCCAGCAACTCGTTCTCGGTCATCGTCGCGCCGTTGACGCCGTTGTAGGCGCTCATCACCGTCCACGCGCCGGCCTCGGCAACGATGCGCTCGAACGGAGCCAGATAGAGCTCGCGCAGCGCCCGCTCGTCGACTCTCACGTCGACAGTGAAGCGCTCCGTCTCGGAGTCGTTGGCGACGTAGTGCTTGGGGCTCGCGGCGACCCCGTTCCTCTGCAGACCTCTCACATACGCTGCGCCCAGCACACCGGTCAGAAGCGGGTCCTCGCTGAACGCCTCGAACGTGCGCCCGCCTATCGGCGTGCGGTGCAGGTTGACGGTCGGGCCGAGCACGACGTCGACTCCTTTGCGCACGGCCTCGGTCGCCACTGCCTGGCCATAGCGCTCAGCGAGCTCCGGGTCCCACGATGCGGCCAGCGCGGTCGCGGACGGCAGGCTGAGCGACGGGTCCCTTTCGTCCCACACCGGCCCGCGCACACCGGCCGGCCCGTCGGAGAACACCATCGAGCGCAGTCCGATCCGTTCGATCGGCACCGTCGACCAGAAGTCCCGTCCGGTGAGGAGTCCCACCTTCTCTTCGAGCGTGAGCTCAGCGAGCAGGCTCTGCAGTGTGCGATGAGGAACGGTCATGACTACTCTCGGTTCGGTGCGTGCGATAGGTCGACGGGCTTACCGGTGCGCAATGGGTGCGGCAGTGACGGGCAGGCGGCAGCTCAGTTCAGGCTTAGTGCAGGTTCGTCGGTCGATGTCACGTCGAGGAGCGCGCGCCGCGCCGCCCGGCGCTCCGCCTGACGGTCGGGGTCGGGAACGGGTGCCGCCATGAAGAGCCGCCTGGTGTACGGATGCTCCGGCCTGGCAGTGACCTGGTCGCCGTCGCCGGTCTCGACGAGACCTCCGCGATACATCACGGCCACCCGGTGCGAGATGTGCCGCACCACGGCCAGGTCGTGCGAGATGAACAGATAGGCGACGCCGGTGCGCTCCTGGATCTCGATGAAAAGGTCGAGCACCTTGGCCTGGGTCGACAGGTCGAGTGCCGAGACCGGCTCGTCGCATACGATCAGGCGCGGGTCGAGGGCGAGCGCGCGAGCGATGGCGATCCGCTGCCGCTGTCCTCCGGAGAACTCGCGCGGCGTACGGTCGGCGGCTCCGGTGGGGAGCGCGACGCGGTCGAGCAGGTCGGCGACCTTCGCGCGCGCCGCTGCACGCGACATCCCGCGCGCCCGGAGCGGTTCGGTGAGGATCTGCGCGACGGTCATCGCCGGATTCAGTGACGAGTACGGATCTTGGAACACCACTTGGATATCGGCCGCGAGCGCGCGGCGCTCGCGACGACCGAGATGCGTGATGTCTCGGCCGTCGAACTCGACGCGCCCGCTGGTGATCTTGGCCAGGCCGAGCACGGCTCGACCGAGAGTGGTCTTGCCCGATCCCGACTCGCCGACGAGCCCCATAGTCTCCCCCGCGCGCACGTCGAGCGTGACGGAGTCGAGCGCTTTGAAGGGCTCGGCGCGGAATCCGGCGCGCGGATACGTGACGTCGACGTCGACGATGTCGAGCAGCTTCTCGGTCATCGGACCTCCTCCAGGCCTGAAGCGACGAGTTCGCCTCTGCTCGGTCCGCCGTCGAGGATGGCCGAGAGCAGGGACTGCGTGTACGGGTGCTCGGGTGCGCCGAGGATGCGCCTGACCGAGCCGCTCTCCACGATGACCCCGGACTGCATGACGGAAACCCGGTCGCACAGGTCGGCGACGACGCCGAAGTTGTGCGTCACGAGCAGCATCGCCATGCCGCGCTCGGCTTGCAGCTCGCGCAGCAGATCAAGCACCTCGGCCTGCACCGTCACATCGAGTGCGGTCGTCGGCTCGTCGGCGATCACCAGCTGAGGGTCGGTGGAGATGGCCCCTGCGATCAGCACCCGCTGCGCCATGCCGCCGGAGATCTCGTGCGGATACGACTGGAAGGTGCGCTTGGGATCGGGGATTCCCACCCGCTCCAGCAGCCCGAGCGCACGTTCCTTCGCGGCGGCCCGACTCAGCCCGACCGTGACGCGCAGCGGCTCCATGAGCTGGCTCCCGATGGTGAACGACGGGTCGAGGTTCGGCTGGGGTTCCTGCGGAATGTAGGCGATCCGCGTGCCGCGCACCGCATCCAGCTGCCGGTCGTTGAGGGCGCGAAGATCTGCCTCTTCGAACTGCAGTGAGCCGCCGAGCACCCGCCCGCCCTTGGGCAGCAGCCCGAGCACGGCGAACGCGGTCTGCGTCTTGCCGGATCCGGATTCGCCGATCAGACCGTGCACCTCCCCCGGTCGCACGGCGAGGTCCACGCCGTGCACCACCTCGATCACCGAGCCGTCGGCCTGGTCGTATCCGATGCGAAGACCCGCGACGCGAAGGAGCGGCGCGGGTCCGTTCGCCGAAGACGTGTGCGCGAGCACGGGCGCAACCATTGTCGTTGTCGAAACCGACGCGCCCACCGCTGCCGTCTCTGTGGCGGCCTCGCCGACCCCGGCGGTCGAGGCGCCACCGACCGGTTTCATGGAGCGCGGCCTGCCCTTCGACCGGCGCGGCCGGCGGGTCGTTCCCCCGGCATTGCCTGCGGTCTCGTCGCGGATCACGTTGGCCAGCAGAATAAGGCTCAGGCTCGTGATGCCGATCGCCAGCGCCGGCCAGAGGATCATCATGGGCGCGCGATACATGTTCGTGAAGCCCTCGTTGAGCATGGATCCCCAGGTGACGGTGGTGATGTCGCCCAGGCCGAGGAACTCGAGGCCCGACTGGATGCCGATCGCGATGCCGACGATCATGGCCGTCTGGATGATGACGGGCGCCTTCACCACTGACAGGATGTGCCGCCCGATGATCCGGGTGTCGCCGAGCCCCGAGACGCGCGCGGCATCCACATACAACTCGTCACGCACCGCGCGCACCGACGCGTACACCAACCTGAAGTACGCGGGCGCGATCAGCAGCCCCAGGATGGCCATGGACGACCACACCGACGGCCCGAGCACCGCGCGCGCCGCGAGCAGCACGATGATGCCGGGCAGCGCCATCACCAGGCTGGTCACCCACGACGCCACCCCGTCGAACCAGCGGCCGTAGTAGCCGGCGATCAGGCCGGTGACGACGCCGACGACGAGTGCGATCACCACACCGAGGAGGGCTGCCGCGATACTGGTCTGCGTAGCGGCCAGGAGCCGGGAGAAGATGTCGCGGCCGGCGCTGTCGCCGCCGAGCAGGAACTGCGACGACGGCGGCGCGAAGATGGTGTTCAGCGAGGCGGCGTTCGGATCGTGCGGCGCCAGCAGGCGGCCGAAGATCGCGACGAAGGCCACGACGATGAGGATCGCGGCGGAGACGGCGCCGGTCGGCGACCTGAAGACGCGCCGCGCCAGCGAGGGGGTCGAGCTGCTCATGAGAGCCTCGCTTTCGGGTTGAGCGCCGCCTGGGCGAGGTCGATGACCAGATTCACGACGACCACGATGATGGCGGTCACGGTGACCACGCCCATCACGACGGGGATGTCTCCCTGCGTCGTCGACTGCACGGCGAGCTGGCCGATGCCGGGAAGCGCGAACACCTGCTCGACGATGACGGCACCACCGAGCAGACCGATGAACTGCAGTGCGAGAACGGCAAGTGCCGGGCCGCCGGCGTTCCTCAGCACGTGCTTGTAGACGACCCTGTTGAAGGGAAGCCCACGACTGCGCAGCGTGCGCACGTAGTCCCGGCCGAGCGCGTCGATGACCGAACCCCGTACCTGCTGGGCGACGGAGGCGATGGCGCCGATCGACAGCGCGATCACGGGCAGTGTGACGGATGCCAGCCATCCGGCGACCGAGGTCGTGATCGGTATGTAGCCGGTCGCCTTGAACCAGTGCAGACCCACGGCGAACGCGAGCACGAGACCGACAGCGATCAGGAACCCGGGGATCGCGAACCCGAGGATGGAGAGGAACTGGACGAGCCGGTCGGTCCATCCGCCGCGCACGGCGGCGAACACTCCCAGCACGATGGCGAGGATCGCCGAGAGGATCGTGGCGCCCGTCACGATCGTGAGGGTCACGGTCAACCGTTCGCTGATGCTCACCGACACGAGCTGACCGGTGAACCACGAGCGGCCGAGGTTGCCGGTGAGCGCTCCCGTGAACCAGTCGAGGTACTGGGTCAGCGGCGGGGAGGTGAGCCCGAGCTGTTCGGCCTTCAGGTGCACGGCCTCCGGCGATGCGTCTTGACCGAGGATTCTCCTGGCGATGTCGCCGCCGCCGAGATAGAGCAGTACGAACGACACCGATGTGACGACGAAGAGCAGGACGACGCCCGAGACCAGGCGCCTTACGACATAACCGAGCACGATCGTTCCTTGAAAGCGATGGGGACGGGGTGGGGGACCGCGCCGGGTGAGACGCGGTCCCCCCACGGTCACGACTTGGGAGTGAAGTCGTAGAGGTTGGGGTAGGCGTTCGTGGACATCATCGTGACGGAGGTGTGCGCATCCGTCGCGTAGTTGCCCTGAACGCGGTACCACGGGGCGAACCACGCCTGGTCGACGATGTAGGCGTTCAGCGAACGTGCCGCCTTCGCCTGCGCCGCCTCGTCTCCGTTCTGGAAGTCGCCGATCAGCTTCGCAACCGTCGGGTCGGTGGAGTGGAACGGGTTGAAGGTGGCCTTCGGCGCGATCATCGACTGGATGACGTTCCAGTCGTTGACCTGACCCAGCGACATGAAGGTGGCCGGATACTTCGGCGCGAGCATGTCGGCGATGAAGTTGTTGCCCGTGTCGACCGGCTTGACGGTGATGCCGATCGCCGACAACTGCTGCTGCACGATCGTGTAAACCGAGCCGAGCGCGGCCGAGTTGGGCATCTCGATCGTGAATCCGTTGGCGTACCCGGCCTCGGCGAGAAGCGACTTCGCCTTCTTGACGTCGTACGGATACTTCGACTCGAGCGACTTGTCGTAACCGTGGGAGCTCGCGGGGAAGACCTGATCAGTCGCCTCACCCGCGCCCTGCTGCACCGCCTTCAGCAGCGCCTTGCGGTCGAACGCGCAGTTGATCGCCTGGCGAACCTTGACGTTGCCGAGCGCGGGGCTCATCGAGCCCGAACGGTCGAACAGGAGCAGTCCCTGGAAGTCGAGCGAGTTCGTCTCCACGGTCCAGCCGGCCGCCTTCGTGGGGGCGATCAGCGTGTTGTTCGCGAGGGTCGTTCCGTTCAGCTCCCCTGCCTTGATCGCGTTCAGGTTCGCGGTGGCATCCGAGAGCACGTTGATCGTCAGCTTCGAGTAGTGCTGCACCGACGGGTTCCAGTAGTTCTTGTTCTTGGTGAACACGTAGCTGGTGCCGGTGACGGTGTCCTTCGTGTCGAGCACGTAGGGCCCGGTTCCGTCGGGGTTCGTCGCCAGGTCCTTGTTGTCGAAGGACTTCGGGCTCTGCACGAGTCCGGCCACCTCTGTCAGGGCGCGGAGCAGCCCGGGGTCGGTGGCATCCAGGTGCAGTACGACGGTGGACGTCCCCGACGTCGTGACCGACTTCACCGTCGAGAGGTCGTTGGACTTGACGGTGGCGGCGTCGCCGGAGATGTAGCGGTCGAGGTTCGCCTTGACCGCCTCGGCGTTCAGCGTGGATCCGTCGCTGAACTTCACACCCGTGCGCAGGCTCAGAGTCAGTTGCGTGCGGTCGGCGTTGTAGGAGTACTTGGTGGCGAGGAAAGGCTTGATCGCGCCGTCCGAGGTCTCGAGCAACAGGGTGTCGTAGACCGCTTGGTAGTAGATCGAGTAGTTGCCCCACCCGGCTCCCTGCGCGTCGAACGTGGTCGGCGCCGCGACGTCGCCGAGAACGAGCGTTCCCCCCGTGTCTGCACTGTGTTCCGACGCCCCGCTGTTGGCTGCGGAGCATCCGGTCAGTGCAAGCGCGGAGATGGCGAGAACCGCTGCCGCACCCTTCCATCGGAACATCTTTGGTCCCTTTCGCTTGGTGAGCGGCTCGCCTCTTGAGTCGCTCGCTGCGGGGAACACTAACACAAAAACCGAGTGATCACTCGTCTTTCAATTATGCCCTTACTCGGCTATCGTCATCACGACGTGGCGCAGCCCACGCAGCCGAAATCAGAGAGCGACCATGACGACACTCGACGCACCCCCGCCGACGCAACGGGCACGAGGCCCACGCGGGTCATACGCGAAGACCGAGGCCAAGCGCAACGCGATTCTGGATGCCGCCCTCGAGGTCTTCGCCGAATCCGGCTACCGCGCGGGATCGATCCGCGAGATCGCCGACCGCGTCGGCATGAGCGAGGCGGGAATGCTGCACCACTTCCCGTCGAAGCGGGCACTGCTGGCCGCCGTGCTCGAACGGCGCGATGCGCAGTCCGTCGGGGAGGAACGCATCATCACGCCCGGCGACGCCAGGCACACCATCGAGAACCTGATCGCGATCGTTGAGTACAACGCCGCGCGTCCGGGCGTCGTCGAGCTCTACGCGACGATCGCGGCCGAGGCGACGAGCACCGATCATCCTGCGCACGCATACTTTCTGCATCGCTACGAGTGGAGCCGCGCCGCGATCACGGCCGCCTTCACCGACCTGCACGCAACAGGTGAGTTGCGAGAGGGAGTACAGCCTGAAATCGCTGCCAACAACGTGCTTGCACTGATGGACGGCCTGCAGATCCAATGGCTGCTCAACCGTCAATCGATCGACATGGTGCAGCAGATTCGCGCCTACCTCGCCGGAATCGTCACATTCGACGTGTGACGACGAGCGAACCGGCCGCGACGACGAACGTCATTCCCCGCCCCGCGTTCACCGCCGGTGCCGCCAAGTGAGTGTCGACGACGCGCCACCTGCCGAAGTCGCGGGCAGTGCACCACGCTGGCGCGTGCGACTGCCGGCCTGACCCTGACGCTCGATGGCGACGCGTCGAACGAAGCCGCCACTCCCCCCGTCGCCGCGCCTCACATCGTGTCGTCGTCGTTTGCGACGCGCGACGACACGCCCGAGGCCACATGCTTCCGCGGCCGCGCTACCTCCACGCGCCTACATCCGCGCTGAGGCCTCCGTCAGCACCCCGCGCAGGATGTCGCGGATCTGCGCGAACTCGCTCGGCCCGATCGTCAGCGGCGGGGACAGCTGGATGACCGGGTCTCCACGGTCATCCGCCCGGCAGTACAGTCCGGCATCGAACAACGCCTTGGAGAGGAAGCCGCGCAGCAGCCGCTCCGACTCCTCGTCGTCGAACGTCTCTTTCGTCGCCTTGTCTTTGACGAGTTCGATGCCGAAGAAGTAGCCGGCGCCGCGCACGTCGCCCACGATCGGAAGGTCGAGCAGAGTCTCCAGTTCGGCGCGGAACAACGGTGAGTTCTCGCGAACGTGCTCGTTGAGCTTCTCCTCCTCGAAGATGTCGAGGTTCTCCAGCGCCACGGCTGCCGAGACCGGATGCCCGCCGAACGTGTACCCGTGCGGGAAGGATGCCTCGCCGTGCTTGAACGGCTCGTACACCTTGTCGCTGACGATGCAGGCGCCGATCGGCGAGTATCCACTGGTCATGGCCTTGGCGCACGTGATCATGTCGGGTACGAAGCCGTACTCGTCGCACGCGAACCACTGACCGATGCGACCGAAGGCACAGATCACCTCGTCGCTGACCAGCAGCACGTCGTACTCGTCGCAGATCTCGCGCACGCGCTGGAAGTATCCGGGGGGCGGCGGGAAGCATCCGCCGGCGTTCTGCACCGGCTCCAGGAACACGGCGGCGACGGTGTCCGGTCCCTCGAACTCGATCATCTCGGCGATGCGGTTCGCCGCCCACTGGCCGAACGCCTCGACGTCGTCGGCGGGACCGCCGTGCTCTGCTGCGCGGTAGAAGTTGGTGTTGGGCACGCGGAACCCGCCGGGCGTCAGCGGCTCGAACATCGCCTTCATCTCCGGTATGCCGGTCAGCGCAAGCGCTCCCTGCGTCGTGCCGTGGTAGGCGATCGAACGCGAGATCACCTTGTGCTTGGTGGGCTTGCCGCGCAGCTTCCAGTAGTACTTCGCGAGCTTGAACGCGGTCTCCACCGCTTCGCCGCCACCCGTGGTGAAGAACACCCGGTTGAGGTCGCCCGGTGCGTAGCCGGCCAGGCGGTCGGCGAGCTCGATGGCCGACGGATGCGCGTACGACCAGATCGGAAAGAACGCGAGCTGCTCCGCCTGCCTGGCCGCGACATCCGCGAGACGCTTGCGGCCATGACCGGCGTTCACCGTGAACAGTCCGGCCAGGCCGTCGATGTATTCCTTGCCGTGGATGTCCCACACCGTGTGGCCCTCGCCGCGCACGATGATCGGCGCTCCCGGGCCGTCTTCCATGACGGACTGCCTGGCGAAGTGCATCCAGAGGTGATCGCGGGCCTTCGCCTGCAGGCTCGCCTCGTCGTATTGCGTTCCGACCGTGAGTGTCTCGGTGCTGGTCATCGTGCTCTGCCTTTCCGCCACGCGCCGCGGGTTACCTGCGTTGTCGGAGGCATGAGAGGCGGCGATGCGTCTCCCCATTCTGTTCACGATGGATGTCCGAGCGCACTCGGAGCGGACGAATCGCCCGATTCGTCACGGTTTTGCGACGCGTTCACGGGTGCGCCGGCGCAGCATCGAGTACCCGGAGATGGCTCGCAGGGCGAGGTTCCTCACCCCGAGCCCGAACGCGGTGCGCGGCACGAGCAGGCCTGCCGTTGCCCGCACGGCCCGCTGCTTCGGCATGACCAGGGCGCGATGTCGTGCCTCGTACTGCGCGAAGGCGATGCGCGGGTCGCCCGGATGCTCGGCCACGGCATCCGCAAGCGTGCGTGCGCCGACGAGCGCGAGCGTCGATCCGTCACCGAAGAGCGACACCGACGACGCAGCGTCGCCGAGAAGCACGACCCGGCCGCTCGACCACGAGTCGAGCGAGAGGCGCGTCACGGCGTCGAAGTACACGTCGGGGGCCGCCAGGAAGCGGTCGAGGAACTCGGGGATGCGCCACCCGACTCCGGCGTACGCGTCGGCGACGACCGAGCGGTCCCATTCACGGCGATCCAGTTCGTTCGCCGCCACGCTACGGAAGATGAAGGCTCCTACCGGCGTGCCGTTGGAGGGATGGAGGGTGAAGGAGCGCCCAGGAACGTTCAACATCTCGACCTCGTGCGGGTTCAGTTGCTCACCGGTCGCCTCGACGGTGGCCACGAACAGACCGAGCCTGCTGGCGAATCTCCGCTCCGGACCGAAGACGAGCGAGCGCACCCTGGAGTGCTGACCATCGGCGCCGATCACGAGGTCGAACTCGTCCGACGCACCCGATTCGAAGGCGACCTCGACACCGGCTTCATGCTCGCGGATGCCTGCGATCGACTCGTTCATGACGATCCGCGCTCGACGCGCCGCGGCCCCGACGAGAATGTCCACCAAAGCCGCCCGCGGCACCTCGACGCCGGCCACGCCACCGGCTGCAGTGGATGCCGGAATTCGCGCTATCGGCCTTCCGTGCCGATTCACCGCCACGAGCGTTCGCACCTGCGTCGCTGCCGCCCTCAGACGGTCGCCACCGCCCATCCGCTCGACGATGTCGAGGGCGTCACCGCGTACGTCGACCGGGTTGCCGCTGGATCGCTGCCCCGCAGACTTCTCCACCACTGTCACGTCTGCTCCGCGTTCGGCGAGGTGCCAGGCGAGTGCGGCTCCGGCGATGCCCGCCCCGGACACCAGTGCTCGAACCATCTTC
Organism: Humibacter antri; assembly: GCF_054777235.1. Taxonomy (NCBI): domain Bacteria; kingdom Bacillati; phylum Actinomycetota; class Actinomycetes; order Micrococcales; family Microbacteriaceae; genus Humibacter; species Humibacter antri. The sequence goes on from NZ_BAAHAW010000048.1 coordinate 82,982, forward strand.
GCCATCACTACACTCGCCTTCCCTATTCTTGCACTCACTGCGGTTTCGCATCGAGTGCAATTTAGCACTTACTGCTAGAATGGCAACTGTGAGTGCGGAACAGTCTCGATCTGCGGCAGCACCGGCCTTGCTGCCGGCACCGCTGACATTGCGCGAGCGCAAGCGTGCAACGACACGACAGCGCATCATCGATGCCGGCATCGAGTTGTTCGCGAGCAAGGGCTACGACGACACCACTGTCGCGGAGATCGCCGTCGCGGCCGACATCGGCACCCGCACGTTCTTCGGCTATTTCCCCAGTAAGGAAGCTCTGCTCTTCGGTGCGGGCGGCGACCGCACGGGCATCGCCGTCGCCACCATCGCCTCCGCCGCTTCCGACGACGATCCTGCCCGAGTGCTGCTGCGCGCTCTGGATGCCGCCGCCGACGCCACCCGCGACGACTTCCTCGACGAGGCGGCGCTGCTCCGGCTCCGGCTGGTGGAATCGGTGCCCGCGGTGCGGGCACGCGCCGCCGCCGAGCAATTGAACGCCATCCGGCTCATTTCGGAGGCACTCACGGAGAGGTTCCCGAAGCTGGGAGCCGCGAAGGCCGCCGGCATCGCCGGTGCGTTCGTCGGGGCGAGCGCGGCCGTCATCCAAGCGGTGCTGCAGAATCCGGGTTCCGCCTCACCCATGCAACTCGGGCGACGCATCCGCTCCGCCGTCGCGGCCGGTCTCGGAATCGACGACTGACGGGGCTACCGTCTCACCCGACGGGTCGCCGCGTCGCCGCGTCGCCGGGTCGCCGGGTCGCCGGGTCGCCGCGTCGCGGGTCGCCGGGTCGCCGGGTCGCCGGGTCGAGCGTGGCTGAAACGCGCGAGGGTCGTCAGATCGACTGGCTGTAGCCGAAGAACTCGTGGTCGTTGTTGTAGCCGCCCTCGCCGCCACCGACCTCGGAGAAGTGGTGGACGAACTCGATGCCCTTGATCCACTTGACCATCTTGAATCCCAGCTGCACCTCGTTGCGCAGCCGCAGCGGGGCCCCGTGACCGAACGAGAGCGCCTGCCCGTTCATGTCGAAGGCCAGCATGGTGGTGTCGTAGCTCATCTGCTCGATCGGCTGAGCGTCGTAATACGTACCGCCGTCGGATCCCTCGCCGAACGAGTAGAAGATGACCCACTTGGCTTCCGACGTCGGCTTCACCAGGTCGAGGATCGTCTGCATCGACACCCCGCCCCATTTGGCCACCCCCGACCAGCCCTGAATGCAGTAGTGCTGGGTGATCTGCTCGTGATGCTCCATGGCGCGCAACTGGAGCAGGTCGAGCTCGACCGGGTTCTCCACGAGCCCGTTGATGCGCAGCCGGTAGTCGGCGAAGTTGCCGTCGCGCATCGCCATGTACGTCTCGCTCTCCGGCAGGCGGCCGTTGTGCCAGAAGTACGGCGAGATGTCCTTCTCCGTGTAGTACGTCGGGTGCGAGTCGATGTGCTCGAGAAAGCGCTGGAACGGACCGATCAGCGCATAGCTGACGCGCTGGATGACACGCGGGTACTTGTAGGTCACCGGCGTCGCGGCCACCCAGCCGGCGGTCCACACCGCCAGGGCCAGCACGAACATCCAGAACCCGCCCCATCCCTCTCCGTCGTTCTGCGGGATGGCGAACATGTGGTTCAGGTTCTGCAGCGCCCCGGTCGTCATGACGAGGGTGACGTGGATGACGATGAAGACCACGAAGTACACCATCACCAGAAAGTGCAACGACCTGGCGACCTGGATGCTGAAGTACTTGCTGATCCAGTGGAACTTCGTCGACAGGGCCGGTGACATCCCGAGCCCGGTGATCAGTGCGAGCGGCGCCGCGACGAACACCGTGAGGAAGTAGGCGATCAGCTGCAGCGCGTTGTAGTTGGTCCAACCCATCTCCAGCGGCCAGTTCAGCGACGCGTACTGGATCGCCACGGAGATGGCGTTCGGGATGACGTCCCAGTGCACCGGCACCACGCGCATCCACTGCCCGGTGACGAACAGCAGCACGAAGAAGACGATGCCATTGGCCAGCCAGATCATGTCGACGCCGAAGTGCCACCACCTGGCCAGGCCGATCGTGTGCCGGCGGCCGGGAAGCCCGACGCCTCCTGGCAGTGAGATCGAGTCGGCCTTGGCCGTGTACAGCGGGTCGTCGGGCATCTTGTGGTTCATGCGGAACCAGTTGCGGCCCGGCCCGGAGTGGCGCGTCCAGTACAGGCGCGGGTGGTCGGCCAGAATCTGCCATCCCGATCGGATGATGAAGATCATCAGGAACGCGTTCAGAAAGTGCTGCCAGCCCAGCCACGCCGGAAAACCGACCGGGGCGCCGGCCGGTAGTGCGGAGAAGCCGGGGTAGGTGTGCATGAAGTCCTGCACCGCCGGAATCTCGCGCAGTCCCTTCGCGACCGCAACGGCGATGATCAGCAGAACGAACCCGATCGGCAGCAGCCACAGCAGGTTGAACCACTTGCTGTGCCCGACCTTGCCGATGCGCACACGCGGCACGACCCCGAACTGGTCGGGCATGCCGCCCGCCCACTCCTCATCGATGACGTCGTGCTCTTTGCGACTGAGCTCGTGACGGAAGCTGCGGTCGAAGACGGGCAGCTCATCGGTGGCGGGTGCAGGCAGGTCCGCGGGTGTGGGGCCGTCGGGGGTGGGCATCGATCGCGCCTCCAGGTGCGAGTGGCGCGGGGTCAGGTGATCCCGTTAAACCGATGATCTTCCTTTAAACGGTGAGCGGTCAACTGAACGCGCCCGGCTCGAAGCTCATTCACTGTGCGGTTCGGCAGGTCTGAGAATGGGGGCAGGTGGTGGCCCGGCGCCATCAAACTCGTCATGGACCAGCTGGAGCAGCTCGCGCCGCGGTACGCGAGTGAGCGGAAGGCGGCGTGGCACTCCCCCGCCCCCCGCCAGGCCCGAACGGCATGCCACGCACATGTTCTGCCACGGGTAGCGACTGCCTGCGCACGATCGGCCGGCAAACGCACGATGCGCCGGTTGAATCCGCCGTTCTCGTCCGGCGCATCGTGCGATCGCCGGCGCATCGTGCGAACTCCGGCGCATCGTGCGTTCTCCGGCGCATGGTGCGATCGCCGGCGCATCGCGCGACATCCGGCGTGGCGTGCGTTCCCCGGCGCATCGTGCGACATCGGCCGCATCGTGCGATTCTCCGCCGTATCGTTTCACGAGTGACATCCATCGTCGACCTCCGGCTGCACCGCACCACCGTCCCGCTGGTCCGTCCTTTCGTGACGGCCGTGCGCACCGCCACCGAGATCGAGGCGCTGCTGGTCGAGGTCATCGACAGCGACGGACGCAGCGGGTGGGGCGAGGCCCCGACGAGTTGGCGCGTGACGGGTGAGAGTCCGGCGAGCGTGACGGCAGCGATCGAAGGTCCGCTGCGCGATGCCGTGCTCGGGATGCTCGCCGACAGTGCGGCTGCCGCCGCCGACGCGAGCCTCGCCCTTGATAGGGCGGTCGTGCGCAACTCTGCAGCCCGGATGGCCGTGGACTGCGCGATCTACGACTTGGCTGCGCAGGCTGCGGGGCTTCCGCTGCACATGCTGCTGACGGCATCCGCGTCGGCCGTACCCGGCCGCACCGCGTCGACCGCACCCGGCCCCACCACCTCGGCCGCTCCCGGCCACACCACCTCGACGGCTCCCGGCCACACCGCGTCGACCGCACCCGGCCCCACCACCTCGGCCGCTCCCGGCCACACCACCTCGACGGCTCCCGGCCACACCACGTCGGCTACGCCGGGTCGCACCGTGCCGAGCGCACCCGGCCCCACCACGCCGACCGCACCGGGCCACACCGCACCGAGCGCACCGGGCCGCGCCGCCTCCAGCGTGCGCACGGACATGACGCTCTCGGCGGCATCGAACGCCGACGGCATCCGCTCGATGGCCGAGACGGCGCTGCGGCATCGCGACGCGGGCTTCGGAACACTCAAGCTCAAGGTCGGCGCCGGCGCAGACGACGTGGCGGCGATGCGTGCGGTACGGGATGCCGTGGGCCCCGACGTCACGCTGCGCGCCGACGCGAACCAGGGCTGGTCTCCCGAGCGAGCGGTCAGCGTGATCCAGGCGTGGGAGGATGCGGGACTCGCGGTCGAGCTCGTCGAACAGCCCGTACACCGGGACGATCTTGAGGGTCTCGCGTTCGTGACCGCGCACGTCGACACACCGGTTCTTGCAGACGAGAGCGTGTGGACCACGCGCGACGCCCGTGAGGTGATCGCACGGAGGGCCGCCGACATGGTGAACATCAAGCTGGCCAAGACCGGCGGCATCCGGGAGGCGCTGGCCGTGCTCGACCTCGCGGAGCGTGCCGGGATGTCGGCGATCGTCGGCTGCATGATGGAGAGCCACGTCGGCATCGCGGCCGCGAGCGCCGTGGCTGCGACGATCGACGCCCGGTCGGGGTCCGCGACGGCGCACGACCTCGACGCCGGCCTGTGGCTGAGTGAAGCGCCTGTGCTCGGCGGCATCGAGTACGACGGCGAGATCGTGATGATGTCCCTTCGCGCAGGGCTGGGCATCCGCGGGCTGCGCGACTGACGCACTGACCCTCCGACGCCGCGCTCGGCGCTCCTCTCAGGGAGCGATGGTCCAGGAGCGGAGCTTCTCCGGGTTGCGGATCGTCCAGATGTGTTTGATCAGCGCACCCTCGAACTCGAAGGCGTACACCGAGACGGTCACGCCGTCACGCAGGGCGATCAGCCCTGGCTGCCCGTTGACCGTGTGCTCCAGTATCGTCAGATCACCGAACACGCTCTTCAGCCGTACGAAGGCATCCGCTATCTTGTCCACGCCCACGATCGGGCGCAGCACGGTGTTCACTCGGCCGCCGCCGTCGCTCGTCGCCGTCACATCGGGCGCGAGCAGGCCGACAAGCGAGTCGATGTCGCCGGCCTCCCACGCCAGCTTGAATCTCCGGATGACGATCGCCTGCTCGGCCGATGGTGCAGCATTCGTGCGCGATTCACGGATGCGACGCCGCGCCGACCAGGCCAGCTGGCGACACGCACCGGGGCTGCGTCCCACGATCTCACCGACCTCGGCGAACGAGTAGCAGAACACGTCGTGCAGAATGAACGCCACCCTTTCGGCGGGCGTCATCGACTCGAGCACAACGAGGAAGGCCATGTTGATCGACTCGTCGAGGGTGATCCTGTCGGCGGGATCCGCGCCGATGCCGTCCGTGTGCGAATCGGACCAGAACGCGGGGTCCGGCAGGGGCTCTGGGATCCACTCCCCCACGTAGGTCTCGCGTCGCACACGTGCCGACGTGAGCACGTTCAAGCAGAGCCGACTCGCGACCGTGGTGAGCCAGGCATCCGGAGTCTCGATCATCTGCTGCTCGGCGTACGACATCGTGTACCAGCGCACGTAGGTCTCCTGCACGACGTCTTCTGCGTCGGAGCGCGAACCGAGCATCCTGTACGCGAGGTTGATCAAGCGCCGCCGCGAGTGCTCGATGACCTCGACCGTCGCGTCAGCGCGGCCGGCATCGGGCCCTGACTCGTTGCTCATGATCTCGGCCCCTTCTCGAACGCATTCTGCCGGAGACTCCTCGGGCCGGCCCCTCGAAAACCTGACAACCCAGTTGGCGCGAACGTCAGGCGCGGCCGTCATTTCGGGTCGGATGGCGCGACTCGGCTACTCCGCCTGACGTTCCGGCGCCGCGCGCTGTCGCTCTAGTGAGACACCATCAGCACTCCTCTGAATGAGGCATCGGTCGGATGCCCGTGTCCCGCTTTCGAGAAAGGGAACACCATGAGCACGCCGGCATCCCGCACCAGGGTCGTCGTCATCGGGGCCGGCTACGCGGGCGCCGTCGCCGCCAACCACCTCCGCCTTCGCGACGACGTCGACATCATCGTCGTCAACCCGCGCGCCGACTTCGTCGAGCGCGTTCGGCTGCACCAGCTCGCCTCGGGCACTGCGGATGCGACGCTGCCGCTATCCACGCTCCTGGCCCACGGCATCCGCCTGATCGTCGACTCGGTGACGCGGATCGACACCGACGCCCGCGCCCTTCGGCTCGCCTCGGGACGCGACCTCGCTTACGACTACGCGATCTACGCCGTGGGGAGTCTGACGACGATTCCGTCATCCGTTCCCGGCGCGCGAGAGTTCGCCATGCCGATCGGCGACTTCGACTCCGCCCGAGCACTGCGCGCGAGGATCGACCGACTGCCACAAGCTGCCCCGATCACCGTCGTCGGCGCGGGCCTCACCGGCATCGAGACAGCCGCCGAACTCGCCGATGGTGGCCACACGGTCACGCTGGCCTGCGGCGGGATACTCGCGCCCGCGCTCGCCAACGGACCTCGCCGCTACATCGCCAAGTGGCTGCGCCGCCACGGTGTCACTGTGCGTCAAGAGCAGCACGTGACCGCCGTAAGCACCGACACTGTGTCGTACTCGGACGGCACGGTGCGCGCGGCCGCCGTGACCGTCTGGGCGGCCGGGTTCACCGCCCCTCACTTGGCGACTAACAGTGGTCTGAGCACCGATGCTCTCGGCCGAATTCTCACGGACGAGACACTGACAAGCGTCGGCGACCAGCGCATCATCGCGACCGGCGACGCGGCGTCCCCCTCGGGCATGCCGTACCGCATGAGCTGCCAGGCCGCGGGGCCGCTCGGGCAGCAGGCCGCCGATACGGTGCTGAGCCGCATCGCAGGCGAGACTCCGAAGTCGATCGACCTCGCGCTCACCGGGTCGTGCATCAGCCTTGGCCGCTGTGCGGCGGTGCGGCAGTTCGACCACAAGGACGACAGCCCGATGCATCTCTATACGACCGGTCCGCTCACCGCCGCTTACAAGGAGTTCACCGGCCGGCTCGGGGTGTGGAAGATCCGCCGCGAAGCGCGCAAGCCGGGCTCCGTGCCGTGGCCGAAGGGCGCCCCACGGCCGACGGAATCGCCGACTGCCGCACTGGTGACGGGTGCCGCGACATCTCTTGCGGCATCCGTGCCCATGGAACATCCGTGGCCATGGAAATAGAAGAGGAGTGAGCACAGTGACCCGTGAACTCGTGCCAGGCACAAGACCGGCCGGCTGGGTGCTGCGGGCGATCGTCGGTCTGCATCTGGTGGCGATCATCGGGCAGCCGGTGTTCGCCGGGATGCTGCTGGCGGGTGACCACGAAGCGCTGTCGCTGCACAGGATCGGCGCCGACGTCGTGACCGGCATCGGCTATGCGCAGGTGATCGTCGCCGTCGTGGTGTGGCGACGGTTGCGCGTGCTGTGGCCGCTGGCCACCTCTGTGGCGATCGCGGTCTCGGAGACTCTGCAGTACTACGTCGGGATGCACGGCCCGATCTGGGTGCACATTCCGCTTGGGGTGTTCATCGTGGCGGCAGTGGTGGTGCAGGTTGTGGCAGCCTGGATGCTGCCGATCACCAGGCGGAATGCACCGCCGCCGCCGTTGCCGCCGGTTGAGTAGCGCCGAAGGCGCGTATCGAAACCAAGTGCCTCGAGAGGATTGGTTTCGATACGCCGGGCTTCGTCGGCTACTCAACCGGCGGGTATGGCTAAGGCAGCGTCAGCTCGCCGAGCCGGCGCAGGCGTACACCGCTCTGGCGGGCGTCGGCACCGAGGTCTGTCCCGGCGGCAGCACGCCGTGCGCGGCGAAGTACGTCAGGTCGGCTACGCGCTGCGGACCGCTGGCCGAGGTCGCAGCGGAACCGTTCAGGAACAGGTCGGCCCCTGGCAGCGTGGTGCGGGCTGCCGTGACGTAGTCGTACGGTGTGCTTCCGGCGATCTCGGCCGACGGGTTCTCCCAGCCGCACACGTTGAACTCGAGCGCACTGGTCGCTGCCGTTCCCGACGTGATCACCAGGTAGTTCCCCGAGAGCACGGCTGCCCATGCGACCGCGAACGACGACGTGACCTGCGATGCGGCGAGCCCGGCGGCGACGGCTGCGGCCTCTGCCGCCGCCGTGTCGCCCGGCGTCGCACCGTACACGAGAACGCGGTCGGCGAACGTCGCAGGCGCGCTCGGCAGCGCCTGAGTGGTCCACGGACCGCTCGGCGGGGCCGTGTCGCCCGTGGTGTCCGCAACCGGACCTTGCGACGTGGTCAGGTACACCTGGATCGGCTGGTGTGCGATCGGATGCGCGCTGATCCCGTCGAGAGACGTCGCGGTTCCCGGCAGAGCTGCGGTGTGCCATCCGTCGCCGTCGTCGTAGGTGACGGCCGGCTTGCCCCCAGCTGTCAGGTACGCCACGGCGGTGCCCAGCGGCTGCTTGGCGCTCGACGGCGTCAGCGTTCCCGGCGGTTGCACGAACGCGCCGAGCCCACCGGTCACGGCGGACGGCAGCATGTAATTCGCCGCCGCCACAGCGCTGCCCTTGGCCGGGCTCCCGGTCAGCGCGGACGCCGACCACCAGCCCCAGGCGCGCTCGGTGAGCTTCACGAACGAGCCGTGCGCACCGAGCGCGGATGCCCCGTTGACGACCACGGTCGCCTCACCCGAAGGCGCGGTGTACGCGGTCATGGTGGCGCCATGCTTGGCACGGGCGGGCAGCGGGAGGGTCAGCCAATGGCTGCCGAACGCGGACGTCGCGGTGAGCAGACCGGCCGGGCCCTCCGCGATGATCCGCGGCCCGCTCGTGGTCTGGGCCAGCGCCAGAGGCGACGCGGAGACCGGGAACGAGGTCAGCTGCTGCGTCGACCAGGCGCCCGAGTCGAGGGTTGTCTCGTTCAGGTGCCTGCTGGCATCCACCCAGAACACCGCAGGACCGGATGCCGTCACCGCTGCCACGACGTCGCTTCCGTCTGCGGGGCTTCCGGGCAGTGTCGTGCTGGTCCACGCCCCCGAGATGAGGGATGTCTCGGCCAGCGAACCGTCGGCTGCGCGGTAGAACGCGTGCGGAGTCATCGCGGAATCGGCGGCGGCGTCCTGGTAGGAGAGAGCTGCGATCGATCCGGAAGACGACGGTGTGCCTGAAGTCGGCACCTGCAGCCAGCTCGCGCCGCTCCAGATGTCGGCCGCGAGACCCGAGGCGGAGCGGACGAACCGGTAGTACGACACCGGATACGAGGAGTACCAGACCTGGCTCGACGCCACCGGGGCCACGCTGGCGGAGGCAGCCAGCACCGTCACGTTCTTGGTGACCGTGCTGATGGTTCCGAAGCTCGACGTGGCTGTCACCGAGACGGTGTACGTGCCCGGGGTGGAGAAGACGTGCGTCACGTCGGCGCCCGTCGCGTTCTCGGTGCGGCCGTCGCCGAACATCCAGTAGTACCCGGTGACCGAGCCACCCTGCTGCGTGGCGTGCGCGTGGAACGTGGCATCCGTTCCGGTCACCGCGACCTTCGGGGCGTCGATGCGCGCGTTCGGCACCGGGTGCTGCGCCGCGGTCGGCGGGGAGACGAGCACCCACTGCTCGCCTGCGCCCCAGGTGTTCGGGGCGAAGGTCGACAGGGTGAGGTTCGTGTCGTGTTCGACCTTGACGTTGACCGAGCTGGCGAAGTCTCCATTGACCATGTCGACCGTGCCGTCGGCGTTCACGGCGACGACGAGGCCCACGTGGTCGGCATAGCGGGATGCGCTGATCGCTCCCGCGCCGAAGAACACCACGGCGTCGCCCACCTGGGGTGTGCCGGTGTCGGCCTTCGGGCTCTGCCCGTCGTCGAGCGCCCACTGATAGAAGCTGGATGCCGCGGCGTTGATCGTGTTCATGTCCTGCGTCACACCGGCCTGCTGCCACACCCACTTGGCGAAGTCGGAGCACCAGTTCTCGTTGGAGTTGCGCACGTTGAACGTCGTGTCGTAGCCGCAGTCGTCGGAGTTCGCCGAGAAGCCCCCGACCATCGTGGTGTACGGATTGCAGTTGAGGCCGCCGAAGCCGGTCACGACCGGGTTGTCACCCCTGCCGACCTGGCTGAGCGCGACGCTGGCGATCTTGGCGCGCAGGGCGCTGTTGTCGGCGGATGCCTGCGGCGCGGCTGTCGCACTCTGCGGCGTCGTGCTCTGCGGCTTGGTGTTCTGCGGCGCCGTGCTCTGTGGTGTCGTGCTCTGCGGTGTCGTGCTCTGCGGTGTCGTGCTCGGAGCCGGCTCGCTCTTCGGTGTCGTCGTCGGCGTCGCTGTCGGCTGGTCCGTGGCCGGAGCCGCGGGCGCCGCCGATGGTGCCGGAGCCGCGGTGCCCGTCGCCGCTGTGTCCGTCGCGGCTGTGCCCGTCGCCGCTGTGTCGGCGAACGCCGGCTGCGCAAGGGCGAACGTGGCGATCAGTGCGGCGGGAAGCGCCAGCGCCACCCATCTCCCTCGCCGGCCGACCCGCCGTGGCGGTGGTGCGCCATCCGATCCCGATTCGACGCTTCTCCGTGGTGCGTGTGCCACTTTTCGGTCCCTCCTTTGGGCGAATCCGGCCTCCCGATGGGCCGGAAATCCTTCGACTAGAGCAGCGCGTCCGCGACCGCTCTGATGACTTCGCGTCCCTGCTCCGGCTCGAAACCGCTGGTGCAGATCGCGATGAAACGCCGGGATCCCGCCGGTCCGACGAACGCGACGTCGTGCTCGATGCCGGGCACATTTCCCGATTTGGAACCCCACGGCGTTCCGCTCGGAACCACGGATCCGATGCGCGCATGCTCCTGCGCCTCCAGCACGCCGCGCATCCAGTCCGCATTCGTACGGGTGGTCAGGCCACTGCCGACGATGCAGCGCATGACGGCCGCGAGGTCGGCCGGAGTCGACTCGTTGGTGAGACCGGAGCGAATGGCGCACGGATCGCCGATCCTGCGCTCCATGCGCGTGTCGGTCGCGCGGCAGAGCCGGAACGCCTCGGCGATCGACGCAGGACCGAGCCAGTCGAACAACACGTTCGTCGCCTCATTGGACGACCGGGTGATCATCATCGCGACCAGGTCGCGGATGGTTGCCCGTTCGCCGTCGGCAGGGAACTCCGCGTCGCGGTCCTCCGGATCGAGGCGGAAGGTGCTCTCCGCCACCGCGGGTTGAGCAGCCGCGGGTTGACGCACCGCGGGTTGAGCTTGTCGAAACCCACCAACCGCTGGTTGAGCCTGTCGAAACCCGGTCGCGGTACTGGTTTCGACAGGCTCAACCAGCGGGACAGGCTCAACCAGCGGTACGGGCTCAACCAGCGGGACAGGCCCAGCCAGCGGTACGGGCTCAACCAGCGGGACAGGCCCAGCCAGCGGTACGGGCTCAACCAGCGGGACAGGCTCAACCAGCGGGACAGGCTCAACCAGCGGTACGGGCCCAACCAGCGGGACCAGCCCATCCGGCGAAGCAGGCTGAACCAGCGGTACTGGCGCAACGTGCGGTGAGCAGTCGAACTCGCTGCGGCACTCGAGCGTGTCATCCAGGCTCAGCTCGCCGCGCTCCGACGCGATGACCGCGGCGAGCATCACCCCGAGCTTCACGGTGGATGCCGCATAGAAGACGGTGTGCGGGTTGCGGGATGCGAGCATCCGGCCCTGCTCGTCGAGCAGTGCGTACGCGACGACTGCGCCGCCCTCGAGCACGGTGCCGTCGCTCGCCCGCGTCGCGTAGGGACTCACGACATCCTCCGGCTGCATACCTCTGGCACCGCTCGCCTACCGCTCTCCGCGCAGGCGCGTAAGGCTCTCGCGGCTGGTCTTGAGCGCCTGAACGCTTGCCTCGTAGGTGGTGCGGGCGACGCCGACGAAGATGTAGTCCACGATGGTCAGCTGCGCGATGCGGCTGGCCATGGCGCCAGAGCGGAACGTGGTCTCGCGTACCGACGTTCGCAGCACGAGGTCGGCGTCGCGCGTGACCGGCGAGCCCGGCACGTTGGTGATCGCCACCGTCGTCGCGCCGCCGGCGTGCGCGACGCGGAGCAGTTCGCCCACCTCGCGCGTCTGGCCGCCGTGCGAGAGGCCGATCACGACGTCGCGCGGCCCGAGCAGCGATGCGGAGCTGACCGCGTCGTGCGCATCCGTGAAGCCGAGGGCCACCCGTCCGATGCGCAGCAGCTTCTCCTTGAGGTCGCGGGCACCCATGTTGCTGGCGGCGACGCCGAACGCGACGGTGCGCTGCGCCGCGGCGACCGCGTCGATCACCTTCTGCAGTGTGTCGAGATCGAGGCCGGCTGCGGTCTCGCGGATGCCGAACAGCTCCGACCCGCTGATCTTCGCCACCGTCTCGGCGAGGGTGTCGGTGGGTGCGATGTCGGATCCGTAGCTGCTTTCCGCCCCGAGCTGTGCGGTCTCGGCGGCGAGCTCGGCCGCCATCTGAAGCTTGAGTGCGGCGTATCCGGCGAATCCGAGCGTCCTGGCGAACCGCACGAGCGTGGTCTCCGACGTCTCGCAGAGCCGGGCGAGCTCCGTGATGGTGAGCTCGAGTACGGCCTGCGGCCGAGCGACGATCACCTCGGCGATGCGCTTCATCGACGGCGGGTAGCCATCCGTCAAGGCTTGAATACTCGACTGGATGCTCACGGGCGCGCACTCCTGAGAGCAGGCTTTCGCGGGCACGCGCAGCGTATGTCAATGGTTTTCATGTTCGGGCTCACCGATGGCGATGATATCCATCCGCGGCTCGCGAGTCGACCCCTGTCGGGCAGGCGGTTCAGCGGATTCCCGTCCGCACCCGCTTTCCGTCTCCCCTGATGGCCGCTCCGCTCACGTCGATCGGGCGGTGCGCCGCGCGTATTCCTCGAGCCGGCGCTGCGCCTCCGCGTACGATGTGGCAGCGGGTGCGAGCCCGCCATCGCGAATGGTCTCGGCGACGGCCACGGCGGCATCGATCGCGGCACGGATCGGAAGCGACCCGGTACTGACACGACGGATGCCCAGGTCGCCCAGCTGCGTGAGCGTCAGGTGAGGCGTGGCGAGAACGTTGACCGGTGCGGGGATGCCCGCGGCAAGAGTTTCCAGCAGCACCGGTTCTGCTGCTCCCGGCACGAAGACGCCGTCCGCCCCGGCATCGAGGTAGCTTTTCGCGCGATCGATCGTGGTCTGCGGTGTGTCATCGATGTGCAACCAGTACGTGTCGACGCGGGCGTTGACGAAGACGGCGGGCGCGGCGCGTTTGATCGCCGTGATCTTGCCGACCACCACTGCCGGATCGACGAGACGGCTGTGCTGCGAGTCCTCGATGTTGACGCCCGCGACGCCGAGTTGCTCGACGAAGTCGGCGACCTCGGCGGGATCGTCGCTGTAGCCGTCCTCGATGTCTGAGGAGATGTATGCCGGAAGCGCACGCAGTCGGTGCACCAGCTCTTGCGTCGCGTCCCGACCCGACCCATCGCCATCCGGAGTCCCCCGCGCGGCATTCACGCCGAAGCTCGTCGTACCGACTGCGGCGAAACCCGCCGCGACGAAGCCGAGCGCCGACGCGACGTCCCACGCATTCGGCAAGAGCAACGGTTGCGGGCCGGCATGCAGGTCGGCGAAGCTCGGGGGCTGCGCGTGGGTGTCGGCGATCATGGGGCGATTCTCGCGCTCTCCGGTGGCGGATGCCAGCGCTCGTGCGAACGACATCACGGGCACGCCGTCATGGCCGGCGGGCCGTCATCGCGGGCAGGCCTTCATCGCGACCCGACTACGACTCGCCGTTTAGTTACTAGTTACTATTCAGTAACATAATTCCCATGGCAGAACGGATGCGCGGGGCCGACCGGCGCGCACAGGTACTGGAGATCGCGGCGCGGGAGTTCGCGCAGCACGGCCTGCACGGGGCATCCACCGAGGCGATCGCCCGCGAGGCGGGCATCACCCAGGCGTATGTGTTCCGCATGTTCGGCACGAAGAAGGCGCTGTTCCTGGAGCTGGTGACAGCGGCGTTCGACGGGCTGAGCGAAGGGTTGCTCGCGGCCAGTGCTCGCACGGCCGTCTGGGGCCCGGACTCGAACACCGCCGACACATCCACGGGCGGTGCGGAGGCCGGCGCGCCCGTGGATACCGCGCACGCCACCGGCCTCGAGGCGCTGAGCCGCATGGGCGCGCAGTACTACGACCAGCTCGAGAACCGCACGTCGCTGCTGCTGCAGTTGCAGGGCTTCGCCGCCTGCGGGGATCCCGAGGTGCGGGCGGCGGTCCGCGCACGGCTCGGGCGCATGTGGCAGGTCGTCGCCGACACGACAGGGCTGGATGCCGTGACCGTCAAGTCGTTCCTGGCGTTCGGGATGTTGCTGAACGCCGGCGCCGCGATGGACGTCGACGAGGTGCACGAACCCTGGGCCGACGGCATCCGAACGCGCATACAGCCGGGCCTCTTCGAGCACATCACCGCCGAGACGAATCGGTGAGCGCGGTCCTCCGTCCGACAGCGAGACACCTCGGCGCGGCGCTGGTCGGCATCGCGTTCCTCGGTGCCGTCATCGGCGGTGTCGGTGCGCCACTGATCACGTCAGTGGCGCTGCAGCTCGACGTGCCGCTGGATGCCGCGCAATGGACGCTCACGGTGACCCTGTTCGCCGGGGCGATCACGGCGCCCGTTCTGGGCCGACTCGGCGCCGGATCCCATCGGCGTGCGGGCATCCTCGTCACCAGCTGCCTGGTCGCCCTCGGTGGACTGCTCACTGCACTCCCACTCTCGTCGGGAGCACTGGCCCTCTCCCCGAAGGCGCTTGGCGTGCTGCCGTTCGCGATACTGCTGGTCGGGCGCGCGCTCCAGGGCCTCGGCCTCGGCCTCATCGCCCTGCTGATGAGTGTCGCCCGCGACCGCCTGCCCGCAGAGCGCGCGCACTCCACGATCGCGACCATTTCCGTTGCAGGCACGGTCGGCATCGGCGTCGCCTATCCGCTGATGGGCCTCATCGACCAGCTGGTGGGGTTGCGCTTCGCCTATGGCGCCGGCTTTCTGATCTCACTCGTGGCAGCTCTCATCGCGTGGCACACGATCCCGAGGGATGCGCCGAGCGAAAGCGATGCGCCCCGCCCGAGGGATGCGCCGCTCCGGCGCGATGCTGCCCGCCCGATCGGCGTCCCGCGCCGGGGCAGCAGAATCGACTATCCCGGCGCGATACTCCTCGGCATCGGAACCCTGGGGGTGCTGCTGGCGGTCGCGCAGCCTTCCGTGTGGGGCGTGCCGTGGGTCGGGGCATGCATCCTGGCTGCGGCGGCCATCGCTCTCGCCGGCTGGGTCGCCGTCGAACGTCGCACGGCGGCGCCGCTGGTCGACCTCGGCCTCTTCAGCCGCGGCGGGCTGCTGCGCGCGAACGCCGCGATGCTCACCGCGGGCGTCGGCATGTATCTGCTGTTCGCACTTCTCACCCGCTACGTTCAGACACCGAGCGGCGCGGGATACGGGTTCGGCCTCTCGGGTGTGCTGGCGGGAGCGGCGCTCATCCCGTTCTCCGTGCTCGGGTTCCTCGCCGGCCGACTCACGCCGTGGTTCACCGCGCACGTGTCGGCGCGCTGGACGTTCGTGATCTACGCGACCTTCGTCATCGTCGCCGCCGTCGTGTTCGCGATCACGCCCGGATCGCTCGTCGCAACGCTCGCGGCCATGGGCGTGCTCGGCTTCGGAGTCGGCGGGGTCTCGGCCATCATGCCGAGACTCGTGCTGCAGGGCGTGCCGCAGAGGGAGACGTCGAGCGTTCTCTCGATCAACCAGATCGTGCGCAGTGTCGGCTTCAGCATCGGCAGCGCCGTCGCCGGCCTGCTGCTCGCCACCGCGACCCCGGCAGGGGCACTGCTGCCGAAAGAGCAGGGATACTCGGTCGCGGCCCTCTTCGTACTGCCGTTGCTCGTGCTCAGCACCGCACTGATCGCGGTGGCGCCACACCACCACGATGTCGACGAGTGAGCACAGAGCGGACGGGCGAGCACGGTAGGGACGAGCCACCACGCAGTGGGCGTACGTTCCGTGCGGGCTCGTCCGCACCGTGCGGGCTCATCCGCTCCGTGCGGGTGATGACGCCGCCGCGTCCGCGACGCCCGCGCGCGACGGACGAATCGCCCGGTTCGGCGCCGATTCACGACTGAATCCACCCCGCCTCCGACGCCGGCCGCCTGCGAGGATGAAGGCGGGCTGCAGGCATCCGGTCCCGGCCGATCCGCGCCGCAGCTCACGAGAAGCGAGGCACCCCATGGGCACAACAGTGTTCGAGCGCCGGCGCCCGAACGCCCTCACTGTCGACCACGCCCTCACCGGCACCAGGCAGGCGGTGTTCTGGCTCGAGGATGCTCCTGGCGACACGTACCCGTCGCTCACAGCGAGCACCACGGCCGACCTCGTCGTCGTCGGCGGCGGCTACTCCGGGTTGTGGACCGCACTCAGCGCCAAGCGGCGCGACCCGTCGATCGAGGTCGTGCTGCTGGAGGCCAAGACGATCGGCTGGGCCGCATCCGGACGCAACGGCGGCTTCGCCGAGTCGAGCCTCACGCACGGCGAAGAGAACGGCCGAACCCGGTTCGCCGACGAGTACGACCAGCTGGCGCGCATGGGGCGCGA
Organism: Humibacter antri; assembly: GCF_054777235.1. Lineage (NCBI taxonomy): Bacteria > Bacillati > Actinomycetota > Actinomycetes > Micrococcales > Microbacteriaceae > Humibacter > Humibacter antri. The sequence goes on from NZ_BAAHAW010000048.1 coordinate 99,394, forward strand.
GAATCTCGACGCGATCGAGGCGATCATCCGCGGGCTGAACCTCGATGCGGACTGGGAGCGCAACGGCGCCATCGACGTCGCGATCGAGCCGCACCAGGTTCCGTGGCTGCACGAGGGCGCGACCGGTGCAGACGACGTGTTCCTCGACGAGGCCGAGATGCAGGCATCCGTGCACTCGCCGACCTACCTGGCCGGCCTGTTCCACAAGCGCGACAGCGCTCTCGTGCATCCGGCGAAACTCGCCAGAGCGCTCGCACGGGCATGCGCGGATGCCGGTGTGCGGATCTTCGAGAACACGCCCGCCACCGAGCTGGTCACCACCGGCCGCCGGGCAAGCACACCCGGCAAGGCGGAGGGCGTCGACGTGCATACCGCGGCGCGCGACCTGACAGGTCGCCCCTCGGCCGCCGTCGTGCGTGCGAAGAAGGTGGCCCTGGGCACGAACGTGTTCCCGTCGCTGCTGAAGCGCAACCGCCTGTACACCGTGCCGGTCTACGACTACGTGCTGATGACGGAACCGCTCTCGACCGAGCAGCTGGATGCGATCGGCTGGCAGGGCCGCCAGGGTCTCGGTGACAGCGCGAACCAGTTCCACTACTACCGCCTGAGCGCCGACAACCGCATCCTGTTCGGCGGATACGACGCCGTCTACCATTTCGGCGGCCGCGTACGCGCGCCGTACGAGCAGCGTGAGGCGACGCACCGAAAGCTCGCCGAGCACTTCTTCACGACGTTCCCGCAGCTCGACGGGCTGCGATTCACCCACAAGTGGGCGGGTGCGATCGACACCTGCAGCCGGTTCTGCGCGTTCTTCGGCACCGCGCGCGGCGGCCGCATCGCGTACGCGACGGGCTTCACGGGGCTCGGCGTCGCCGCGACGCATTTCGGCGCCGAGGTCATGCTCGACCTCCTCTCCGGCGCCGAGACCGAGCGAACGAGCCTGAAGCTGGTGCGCTCGAAGCCGATTCCGTTCCCGCCGGAGCCCGTGGCATCCGTCGGCGTCAACTTGATGAGGTGGGCTCTCGACCGCGCCGACCACAACGAGGGCCGTCGCAACCTGTTTCTTCGCACGATGGATGCCGTAGGGCTCGGCTTCGACTCCTGAGCGGCGCGACTCGGCACGCAATCGCGCCAGTTGTACGTGTCCGCGCCAGGTATTCGGGCGCAGACACGTACAACTGGCGCAATTGGCCACGGCGCTCGGCCGCGCCGGTCACGGCGGTCGCGGGCTGCCGCAGCCGAGCGCGCGCGTCAGCCGATCGTGCTCAGGAATTGCAGTGTGGATGCCAGCGCCGACCGCGCCGCCGCGAGGTTCAGATGGAACTGGTACTCGTGTTCGAGCGGCGGATTCTCGTCGGCCGGGTAGAAGACGCTCGTCACCGGCACGCCCAGGCTCTCCAGCTTCGCCGCCATCGGCTTCGACTGCGACGCGGTGAGCGGATCCGCGTTGCCTCCGGAGATCCACGTGCGCGGAAAGTCCTTCGTGACGTGGTCGATCGTCGTCATGGCCTCACCGCCCGGCGTGTGCAGCCAGTCCTTCGTGCCCAGGTACGCCCAGAGCGCCACCCGGAACCCCCACCCGCCGATGCCGGGCGCCTTCGGGATGCCGCGCACGTCGTAGATGCCGCAGTTCAGGATGACGGCGGCCAGCTGATCGGAGTCCAGCGCCGGACGGATGCCCAACCCCTTCGCATACGCCTCGTTCGTCACCAGCGTCGCCAGCTGTGCCGCGTACTGAGCGCCCGCCGAGTCGCCGGCGAGCACGATGTGCGACGGATCGACGCCCAGTTCCGAGGCGTGTTCGACGATGTACGCGAGCGCCGAGTTGAGCTGCTTGAGAGCGGTCGGATACTGCGCTTCCGGCGCCACCGTGTAGTTGAGGCTGATGCCGGTGTAGCCGTGCGAGGCGATCATCTCGACGTACGGATCGACGTTCTCCTTGCTGCCGGAGATCCAGGCGCCGCCGTGGATCCACACCACGGTGGTGCGCGGCTGCACCGCCCCGGCAGGTGCATACAGGTCGAAGGTGGTGTCGGACGATCCGCCGGATGCGTACGGCACGTTCATCCGTTCGCGAAGCCCGCTCGTCGGCGCATATTTCTGCATCGTCTGCACGGTCTGGTGTGCGTTGATCTCGAAGACCGTGCGGATCAGCAGCGCGGTCGGCCACGGATTGACGAAAGCGAACACCGTGCCGATGCCGAGCACGATGACGACGGATCCCCACGCGACCACGGCGTGTGCGTGCGCTGGAGCTAAAAGCGGAGGCCATTTCCGGCCTCCGCCGCGACGCCAGCGCCGACCGCCGTCTCGGCGGTCGGTCGGCACTGCAGAGTCGAACTGTCGCTCCCCCACGCCCACGACACTATCGGCGGAGAGCGCGTCTGCCGGGGAACTCAGATCGCCGGCCGCCAGTCGTCCGTGCCGAGCGGATGCCCCGCGCCGGCTTCACGAAGCCGCGGCAGAAAGTGCGCCCAGCCGGCGCGATGTCCGGCAAGGCGGGCATCCGGAAGCCCGGAGTGTTCCAGGTCGACCCGCGTGCCCTCCCTCGTCGGAGTGAGCTCGAACGTCACCCGCGACGCGCCGGGCGGAAGGTCGTCGCTGCCCGCGAAGCCCCATGACACCACGACGCGTTTGGGCGGATCGACCTCGAGGTAGCGGCCGCGCACGGGATAGCCTGCGACGTCGACCTCGAATCGTCCGCCCGGCTGCGGGACCAGCGAGGCGTGCTGACCCATCCAGGCGGTCATGCCGTCGTTCGTCACGAGGTACTCGAACACCGCCTCGGGCTCGGCCGCGATGTCGATCGAGGTGCGGAAGACGGTCATCCGCCGGCTCCGGCGACTCTGGGGACTCCGGCGCTCTCTGCTCGGTCGGCCCTGACCTCGTCGCCCACACGCCCCTCCACCGCCGCCTTCAGCCGGGCGAGCTGAGCCGGCCAGAAGCCGTCGAGGTAGTCGCGCACGGCCGCGAGGCCGTCGGTTCGCACGATGAAGAGGTGCCGCGTGCCGTCGCGGGACTCCTCGACGAGTCCGGCGTCGCGCAGCACGCGCAGGTGATGCGAGGTGATCTGCTGTGAGAGCTCGAGCCGCGCGGCGACGTCGCCGACGGACTGCGGATGATCGCGCACCGCCGCCAGGATCGCCCGACGGTTGCCGTCGGCGAGCGCACGCAGACCGCGGTCGATGTCGGCGGCGGGTTCGCCGGGCCCTCGTAGCCGGTTCCGACGCGCGGCTTGCGGTGTGGCGGCCACGCGAGGGGGAACATCCGTCTCACCCGAGTCGTCGCTGCGCGCCGCCGCTTCACGTGCCATGGCAAGAGGCTAGCATCTACCAACGCGCTCTTGTACTCATGTTGCTTTGTGTTTAAGCTGCGGATATGAACACGACAACTCCCGCGGGGACGGCCCGCGCCTACATCGAGGCGGTGGGGTCGCACGACCTCGAGACCGTCGACGGCCTCCTGGCCGACACTCTCGAAGCCCGCGTCGCACCAGGGATCTCCGACAAACAGCAGTGGATGTCCGCGCTGGAGCGACTGCTCCCCGCCCTCGTGCGCAACGACATCCGTGACGTCTACGAGAACGGCGACCACGCCTGCGTCGTCTACGACTTCGTCACCGACACCCCGGCCGGCGCAGTGATATGCGTCGAGAACGTGCACGTGGCCGACGGACGCATCACCGACATCGAGCTCGTCTTCGACAAGGTCGCCTTCGCACCCGTGAACGAGGCACTCCGGGCCCGCGCCCTGGCCTGACCAACGGCCCCGGCTGCCCGGTCCCTCCCCCGACCTCCGCTCCGGCCTCTCCCCCGGTTCCCGTCGCGAAGTCGGCCCCTTTGAGACGCCGGAAGGGGCCGGCTTCGCTACGTGAACAGGGTGACCATGCAAACCGGGGGGCCCTGTAAACCGGGCGACCGTGCACCAGGGGCCGTGAGCCCGCGACTCTGCACCAAGGGCCGCGAACCCGCGGCGGGGACGCTACAACAGCTCGGCGAGCGCGGCCGCGGTGCGGCGGCCCATGCGGATCGCGCCGTCGACGTGCTGGTAGCCGGCACCGGCGAGGTCGCTGCACGAGAACCAGATAGGGCCGACCGGTTCGCGCAGGTCTGCTCCGTACCGCTGTAGGCCGCCGAGGTCGAAGCTGGCGGCGTAGGCGCCGCGCGTCCACTCCTCGCTGCCCCAGTCGCTTTCGTAGTACACGACCGGCGACAGCGCCTGGTCGCCGTAGTAGTGCGACAGGGACTCCAGGATGCGCCGCCTGCGCTCGTCGGCGCTCAGCCGGAACACGTCGTCGGCGCCCAGGTCCGAGACGAAGCCGACGAGCGTGCCGCGGGCATCCCCGTGGTTCGTGTTGTCGTACGCCTCGTGCACCAGCTCGTACGGGCTGAAGGCGGTGCCGCTCAAACCGTGCTCGCGCCAGAACGGCCTCTCGTACACGGCATGCACCTTGATGACGAATCCCATCGAGAGGTGCTGGTGCAGTTGCTGCTGCCTGCGCGGGAGCGGCGGCTGAAAGCTCACCCGGCTGATCAGGTGCGGCGGCACGGCCAGCACGGCGATGCGGGCATCCACCTCTGCGGAGTCGGCGATCGCGGTCACGCCGTCCGGCCCCCAGCGCAGGGTACGCACGGGGTTGTTCAGCAGCACGTCGTCGCCGAGCCGTTCGGCCAGGCGCAGCGGCACCTGTTGCAGGCCGCCGATGACGCGTTCGTTCAGAATGATGTCGGCATCCACAAGGTTCGAGAAGCTCCCGGCGGATGCCGCCATCAGCAACGCCTGCAGCGCCGAGAACGCGTGCGCCGGCTTCGTGAGCATCGCGCCGGCGATGAAGAGGGCGATGTTGTCGCGCGCCTCCTGGTCGTCGGTCTGGTTCTCCAGCCAGCGTTCGAACGAGACGCGATCGAGGGCGACGGCATCCGGATGCTCCCAGGGACGCTCCGGGTCCATCTGCGCGACGAGCGCGTCCAGCGTCTCGATCAGCCGCACCAGCTCGCGCTCGGTCGGCGGCGCCACCGGGAAGATCTCGCCCTGGAAGCGTTTCAGCTCGCCGTCGCGTCCGACGTAGACGCTGTCTCCGTCGCGGTAGCGCTCGTATCGTTCGAGGCCGAGCTCGGCGAGTGTGTCTTTCAGGGCATCCTGCTCAGGAGACACCCACTGCCCGCCGAGCTCGAGCATGGCGCCGTCGATCTCGTCGGTCCACAGTCGGCCACCGACCCGGTCCCGCGCCTCCAGCACGACGACGCTGTGGCCGGCCTTCTGCAGTTCGTACGCCGCGGTCAGGCCGGATGCTCCGGCCCCGATGACGACGACGTCGCGCTCGATTGCGCTCATCTTGTGGTCCTTCTGGTTCAACTGGTCCAAGCGTTTTCAAGCTGCTGTTCGAAGAGTCCTGAAGCCACCCGCCTGGAGGGGCCAAGCCCGGGCCGAAACCACGGTGCCGCGCCCGGACTACGATCCTCACGCCGAGACTACGATCCTCACGCCGAGACTACGATCCTCACGCCGAGACTACGGCCGACGACCGTAGTCTCGGCCGCGGAACCGTAGTCTGGCCGCGGCAGCATCGAGCGGCTCCGGCTGCCGGGCTTGTCGCCGGTCAAGGAGCTGGACCGGCGGCGCGCGCGCCGACCGGCCGAGCCCGGTCTACGCGAACGGGTTGGGGGTGAGCGTGTACTTCGTCGACAAGTACTCGTGGATGCCCTCGAACCCGCCCTCGCGACCGAGGCCGGACTGCTTGACACCGCCGAACGGTGCTGCCGCGTTCGACACGACGCCCAGGTTGAGGCCCATCATGCCGGTCTGCAGGCGCTCGATCATCCGCTGCCCGCGCGCGAGATCCTTCGTGAAGACGTAGCCGATCAGCCCGTATTCCGTGTCGTTCGCGATGCGCACGGCCTCGTCCTCGTCATGGAACGGCACGACCGCCAGCACCGGGCCGAAGATCTCCTCGCGCAGAATGTCGCTGCCCGCCACGACATCCGTGACGACCGTCGGCTCGAAGAACGTGCCGTCGCCCTCGATCGCCGAGCCGCCGATGCGCAGCGTGGCGCCGCGGTCGACCGCGTCCTTCACCAGCTCGGTCGCCTTGGCCACGCCCTTGCCGTCGATGAGGGGTCCGATGGTGACGCCGTCGTCGGTTCCGCGGCCGATCTTCAGCGCCCGCACCCGTTCGGTCACCCTCACGGCGAACTCCTCGGCGACGGACTCGTGCACGATGAACCGGTTAGCCGCGGTGCACGCCTCTCCGATATTGCGGAACTTGGCCGCCATGGCTCCGTCGACGGCCTTGTCGAGGTCGGCGTCTTCGAACACCACGAACGGCGCGTTGCCGCCGAGCTCCATCGACGTGCGCAGCACATTCTCGGATGCCTCCTTCAGCAGCGTGACACCCACCGGCGTCGAACCGGTGAACGACAGCTTGCGCAGCCGGGGGTCGGCGATGATCGGCGACGACACCGCACCGGACGTCGTCGTGGTCACGACGTTCAGCACACCGGCCGGCAGGCCGGCGTCTTCCATCAGCTTCGCGAAGTAGAGGGTCGTGAGCGGTGTCAGCGCCGCCGGCTTGACGACCACCGTGCAGCCGGCGGCGACCGCAGGAGCGATCTTGCGGGTGGCCATCGCCAGCGGGAAGTTCCACGGGGTGATCAAGAAGCACGGGCCGACCGGATGCTGCGACACGATCATGCGTCCGGTGCCCTCGGGGTTCGTGCCGTAGCGGCCCGTGATGCGCACGGCCTCCTCGCTGAACCAGCGCAGGAACTCGCCACCGTAGGTCACCTCGCCGCGTGCCTCGGCGAGGGGCTTGCCCATCTCGAGCGTCATGAGCAACGCGAACTCGTCGGCGCGCTCCTGAAGCAGGTCGAACGCCCGGCGAAGAACCTCGCCCCGCACGCGCGGCGGTGTCGCAGCCCAGTCGTCGGCCGCCGCCACGGCGGCGTCGAGCGCACGGATGCCGTCGGCAGGCGAAGCATCCGCGATGGTCTTCAGCACGGCGCCGGTCGCGGGGTCGTAGACCTTCAGCTCGCTCGGGCGTTCGCCGGCCACCCACTCGCCGCCGATGTACAGCTCATCCGGCACGAGGGCCAGAACCGCCTTCTCGGTGACCTTCTCGAGAGCGCCACGCACTCCGGCGAGCGCATTCTTCGTGTTCAGCATTCCTTCAACGCCTTTCCGACGATGTCCAGTCCTTCGTTCACAAGCTCATCCGAGATCGCCAGCGGCGGCAGGAATCGGATCACATTTCCCCACGTGCCGCACGTGAGCACGAGAACACCCTGCTTGATCACCGCGGCGGCCGCGCGCGAGGTGAGTGCGGCATCCGGTGCCCCGGTCTCGGGGTTCACGAGCTCGATCGCCATCATCGCGCCGCGTCCGCGCACGTCTCCGATTCGCGGGTCGGATGCCTTCAGTTCCGTCAGCCTGCGCTGCAGAATGTCTCCCAGGGCGCGGGCGCGGGCGGCCAGGCCGTCCTGCTCGTACGTCTCGATGGTGGCGAGCGCCGCAGCACAGGCGATGGGGTTGCCGCCGTACGTGCCGCCCAGTCCGCCGACCTGCGAGGAGTCCATGATCTCGGCGCGTCCGGTGACGGCCGAGAGCGGGAGCCCCCCTGCGATGCCCTTCGCGGTCGTGACGAGATCGGGCACGATGCCGAACTGCTCGCTGGCGAACATGGTGCCGGTGCGGGCGAACCCGGTCTGCACCTCGTCGGCGATGAACACCACGTCGTTGTCGTTCGCCCACTTCTGCAGCGCCGGGAGGAAGCCCTCGGCCGGAACGACGAAACCGCCCTCGCCCTGGATCGGTTCGATCAGAATGGCCGCGAGGTTCTCGGCGCGCACCTGCACCTCGATCTGCGCGATCGCGCGAGCGGCGGCATCCGCTCCGCTCAGGCCGTCCCGGTAGGGATACGACATCGGCACGCGGTACACCTCGGGGGCGAACGGGCCGAAGCCGCTCTTGTAAGGCATGCTCTTCGCGGTCAGCGCCATGGTGAGGTTCGTGCGCCCGTGGTACGCGTGGTCGAAGACGACGACGCCCTGCTTCTTCGTGTAGTGCCTGGCGATCTTCACCGCGTTCTCGACGGCCTCCGCACCGGAGTTGAACAAGGCGCTGCGCTTCGGGAAGTCGCCGGGCGTGAGCCGGTTCAGGGCCTCGGCGACATCGACATATGAGTCGTACGGCGAGATCGTGAAGCAGGTGTGCGTGAACTGTGCGACCTGTCGCTGCACGGCCTCGACCACCCGCGGCGCCGCGTTGCCGACGCCTGTGACGGCGATGCCGCTGCCGAGGTCGATGAACGAGTTGCCGTCGGCATCCACCAGCACACCGCCGCCCGCGGCGACGGTTGCGACGGGAACCGTGTGGCCGACGCCCTTGGCGACAGCCTCGGCTTTGCGTTCCAGCAGTCGACGGGACTGTGGTCCCGGAATCTCGGTGACGAGGCGGCGCTCCTGCGGCAGCTCCGGGCCCCCGATCGGTGCGACGGGCGCAGCGCCTGGCTGCATGTCGACGATGGTCATCTTTGTCTCGATTCGTTGCGAAGTTGCTGCTGCGCACGCCCACGCATCGGTGTGGGCTGCCTCTCGCCCAGGCTAAGACGACGAGCATCGAGCACACCTGTACATCTTGTCGAATTGGATGCCGCCAGCTGGCCACTCTGTACAATGATTGGATGCCCTCACCCACGGTCGGCGTTCTGCTCGCCCACCACGAACTGGGACTGCGCCTCCTCACTCCCGCAGACGGCCTGCCCTCCGGCGCCCTGGACGCCGAGGTGTCCTGGGTGCACAGCACCGACCTGACGGACCCGACGCCGTTCGTCATCCCGGGCCAGGTGCTCTTGACGACGGGGACGCAGTTCGGCACCCCTGCGCGTCCCCATTCCCGTGGGTCGAGCACACATTCCCGTGGGTTGAGCGCACATTCCCGTGGGTTGAGCGCACATTCCCGTGGGTTGAGCACACATTCCCGCGAGTCGAGCCCCCCTCTCCGTGGGTTGAGCTTGTCGAAACCCGATTCGGCTGGGTTTCGACAAGCTCAACCCACGGGAGATGCGACCCCACCCACGGGAGACGCCACCCCACCCACGGGAGACGCCGCCCCGCCCATGGGAGACGTCGCCCCACCCACGGGAGACTCCACCCCACCCACGGGAGATGCCACCCCACCCACGGGAGACTCCACCCCACCCACGGGAGACGCCACCCCACCCACGGGGGACGCCGCCCCAACCGCGGAGGGTCCGGATTCTGACTACGACGGTTACGTCGAGCGGCTCGCGGCGGCGGGTGTGGCCGGGCTCGGGTTCGGCACGGATGTCGTGCGCGAGACCCCGGACGGCCTCGCCGACTCCTGCCTTCGCGTCGGACTCCCGCTGTTCGAGGTTCCGTACCGTACGCCGTTCATCGCCGTGGCGCGGTACGCGGCCGACCTCGTCGCCGAACAGGCTTACGCGCGCAACACGTGGGCACTCTCGGCGCAGCGAGCCGTCTCGCTTGCCGCCCTGCGAACGGACGGGCTCTCCGCAACCCTCGCCGAGCTCTCCCGGCAGCTTGGTCGTTGGGTTGCGCTCGTGGATTCGTCGGGAGCGGTCGATCGCGTGTTCCCGTCCGCGGCGCTGACGGCATCCGCACGTGCGAATGTCGAGACCGAGGCGGCACGGATGCTGCATGCCCGCCGGCGGGCGGCATCCACGATCGTCGAGTCCGCGACGGTCGTGTCGCTGCAGACGATCGGCGCCAGCGACCGGCTGCTCGGCGTGCTCGCACACGGCGGCGATGACGAGGTCGACCAGGCCGCACAGCAGGTCGTGACCGGCGTCGTCGCACTCGCCGGACTCGCCCTCGAACAAGGTCGTGCACTCGAGGCGGCACACTCCGCGATGCGCGACGTGCTTCTGCGCGCGCTGGAGGATGCGCACTCCCTCGGCCGTGAACTGGGTGATCCGGGCGGGCTGGCCGGCGCCGACCTGGCCGCGCTCGAGCGCTCCGTGTCGCGTGTCGAGGCCAAGCAGCGCTCGTCGGCTGCTGCGGGGTCGGCGGAGGCCGCTGCTCGGGCATCCGCCTCCGACAACGATCGGGCGGATGCCCGCAACGAGCTGCTCGTCGCGCTGGACGGCCCTGATGCGCGTGCTCGGGCATCCGCGATGCTCGCGCCGCTGCACGCGCACGATGGCGACGGCGTGCTCGCCGACTCGCTGCTCACGTGGCTGGAGCACAACGGCGTGTACGACGCGGCCGCTCGCACCCTCGGGGTGCACAGGCACACCCTGACGGCTCGCATCCGCACGGCCGAGCAGATACTGGGACGGGACTTCGACTCGTTCGCCGAACGGGCGGAGATGTGGGCTGCGCTGAGAGCGCGGAACGGACTGTAGCCGGGTGCCAGGAACCGCGAGGGCGGGTCGGCGCCCACTAAGCGATCGAGCCGGGGCGGCTCGACGCCGCAACGTGGCTTCGAGCAGGACGTGTTCGTTCAGAGTCGGCGCATCCTGGTCTGATACGACTGGCTCGTCTGATACGACAGGCTTTCCGGCACCACCCGCCCTCCGCAGTCCGACACCGCTCTCTGCAGTTCGACACCGCCCTCTGCAGTCCGACACCGGTCCCTGCAGTCCGACACAGCTCCCCGCACAACTCACGAAAGGCTCGACGATGCGCCTGATCACCGCCGATGGTCCGTTCCCCTCCCTCGCGGGACCGGAGTCCCTGGCCCCTGGTCTCCTGACGAACGAGGGCAACCCGGCGTCGCATGCCTCGCCCCGCCGCGCTCCGGTACGCGTCGCGCTGGTGCAGCACCGCTGGCGGGAGGATCGTGACGAACTCGAATCCGTGCTGGATGCCGCGATCGGCCAGGCGGCGGCATCCGGCGCCTCCGCGGTCTTTCTGCCGGAGCTGACGCTGTCGAAGTATCCGGCGTATGTGCGCGGCGGGAGTCGGGCATCCGATTCCGCCGAGGACCTGCTCACCGGGCCGACGCTCGCCTTCGCGTCTCGAGCGGCCAGGAAGCACAGTGTCGCAGTGCACGCATCCCTCTACCAGCGCGACGATCGCAGCGATGCGCCGAGCGACGGGCTCGGCCTGAACACGGCGATCTTCGTCGGACGCGACGGCGAGCTGGTCGGCTCGACGAACAAGCTGCACATCCCGGTGACCGCCGGATACTACGAGCACACGTACTTCAGGCCCGGTCCGGCGGCTGACCCGTACCCGGTGCACCGGCCGGCCGAACTCCACGGCGCGGCGCTGGGCATGCCCACGTGCTGGGACGAGTGGTTCCCCGAGGTGGCCCGCCTCTACTCGCTGGCGGGGGCCGAGATCATCGTGTACCCGACGGCCATCGGCTCGGAGCCGGACTATCCGGCGTTCGACACCGCACCGGTGTGGCGGCACGTCATCGTCGGCAACGGCATCACCGCCGGCACGTTCATGATCGTGCCGAACCGCACCGGCGACGAGGGCGAGCTGACGTTCTACGGGTCGTCGTTCATCTCCGACCCCTATGGCCGGGTTCTCGTGGAGGCACCGCGCGACGAGGAGGCCGTGCTCGTCACCGACCTCGACCTCGACCAGCGGTCGCACTGGCTCACGCTGTTCCCGTTCCTGGCGACGCGGCGCCCCGACACGTATGGGCTGCTGACCAGGCCGGTGGATGCCGACCACCCATTGGGTGGCAGTGATACTCCCTGAGCAGGCGGTTCGCGCCGGCGCACGGGATGGGACGATGGGCCGAGGGGGATGCCATGACCAAGGATGACCGCAAGAGAACACCGGAGAACGGCAACGGTTCGGGCGTCGAAGCGGAGCTCTTCGCCGTCGATCGTTCGGGGGAGGTCGTCGACGCCGTCGAAGTGAGGATGGTCGAGACCGAGACCGAGACCCTCTCCGCGAGCGCCGACGGCGAGGTCGTCGAGACCGTCGCGACCGTCGAGACGGTCGAGACCGTCGGGGTCGTCGAGACCGTCGAGACCGTCGAGACCGTCGACGTCGTCGCCACCGTCGAGGTGAGCGAGCCGGGCGAGGCGGCCGAAGCGGGCGGAGCATCCGACGACCACGACGAGCGCACGGCCTGGCGCATGCCCGCCGAGACCGAACGCCAGGACCGCGTCTGGATGGCGTTCCCTCCCGACGGCGGCTACCTCGGCGACACGGCCGGCGAACTCGACGAGGCGCGCACCGCCTGGCGCGAGGTGGCCCACAGCATCCTCCGGTTCGAGCCGGTGACGATGGTGGTGGACCCGCACGATCTCGCAGCGGCCAGGCGATACCTCTCGAGTGAGGTGGAGCTCGTGATCGCACCGCTCGACGACGCGTGGATGCGCGACATCGGCCCCACATTCGTGCTCGGCGAGAACGGCCGCCTCGGCGCCGTGACCTGGCGGTTCAACGGTTGGGGCGCACAGGACTGGGCGCGGTGGGGCAGCGATTCCGTGATCGGTTCCCTCGTGGCCGCCCGAGCCGGGGTCACGCGCGTGCCGAGCGACCTCGTGAACGAGGGCGGCGCCATCCACGTCGACGGGCTCGGCACTGTGCTGCTCACCGAGACGGTGCAACTCGACCCGGGCCGCAATCCGGAACGCACGAAAGAGAACGTCGAGGCCGAGCTCGCACGCACGATCGGCACCACGAACCCGATCTGGCTGAAGCGCGGGCTGTACCGCGACGCCAAGCGCTTCGGCACGCGCGGCCATGTGGACATCGTCGCCACGATCCCGTCGCCTGGACGAATGCTCGTGCACAGCCAGCAGGATGCCTCGCACCCAGACCACGCGATCACCCACGGCATCCTCGACACGCTTCGTGCTTCACGCACCGCCGACGGCGCGGAATGGGACATCGTCGAGGTGCCTGCGCCGCAGGTGCTGCGCGACGACGAGGATTTCGTGGACTACAGCTACATCAACCATCTGGTGGTCAACGGCGGTGTCATCGCGTGCACGTTCGACGATCCGAACGACGAGCAGGCGCTGAATATGCTCGCAGCGGCATACGACGGTCGCGAGGTCGTCGGAGTGGATGCCCGCGCCATCTTCGAGCGCGGCGGCGGCATCCACTGCATCACGCAGCAGCAGCCGCGCGCGTCCGCCCCCACCGCAGGTTGAGCCCCACCCGCGGATTGAGCCCCCACCCACGGGTTGGCCCCCACCCGCTGGTTGAGCTTGTCGAAACCCGTTGGGTCTGGTTTCGACAAGCTCAACCAGCGGGAGTGGAGCACACCCAACCAGCGGGAAGTACTAGCGGGAGCACGACGAGCCCAACCAGCGGGAGTACGAGAAGCTCAAGCAGCGGGACCGCCGAACTGGTCGCGCTTGAGTTGCACGACGCGACGGGCGGCCGCGTCCACCACCTCCGCGAACGCGGGGTCTGCCTGTGCCTTCGCGACCACTGCGGTCACCATGGGGGCCGCGAGCGACGGTTCCGCCGAGATGAGCACGATGTCGACGCCCGCCTCGAGTGCGAGCACCGCCCGGTCGCCGGGTGCCCAGGCGGAGGTCTGTTTCGCCGCGGACATGTCGTCGCTCATGATCACACCGTCGAATCCGAGCTTCTGCCGCAGCAGGCCGGTGACGATGGCCGACGAGAACACCGCAGGGCCTCCGGCATCGAGCTGGGTGTAGATCGCGGTGGACATCATCACGACCCGGGCTCCGTGCTCAATCTCGGCGCCGAACACGCCGATGCTCGGGCTCGTCGCGGTCGTGGTGCTGTCGGTGACACCGGAGTCGGTGTCGGTGTTCTCGGTCACCGCGCCCAGTCCCGGGAAGTGCTTGATCACGGGAACGACGCCGGCGGCGTCCATCCCGGCGCGGAACGCATCCGCATGCGTCGTGATGGTGGCCGGGTCGTAGCCGTACTGCCTGTCGAATCCACCGATCGGCGGGTTGTTCGCCGCGACCTGCGGCGACGCGATGAGGTCGACCACCGGCGCGAGGTTCATGTTCACACCGGATGCCTTCAGCTCGCCACCCCACGCCTGTGCGGCATCCTTCAGTTGCGCCGGATCCATGGCGCCCTGCTGCAGCCCCGAGGGCATGGCGTCGAACCCGGGGCCGTTCAGCACCTGAACCTCGCCGCCCTCCTGATCCGTGGCGACGAGGAGCGGCAGTCCGGCGGTCGTGTCGGCACCGACCAGCGAGGTGAACTGCGACACGACGGCCTTCGTCGCGGCCACGCCGCCGTGCGACCGGCCGGCGAGGAATACGTTGCCGACGTGCAGGGACTTCACTGCGTCGAGCGTGGTCGAATCCGCGGCGGTCGCCTGCGTGCCGACCATGAACAGCTGGCCGACCTTCTGCTGAAGCGTCATGCCGGCGATCGGATCCGTCGGAGTCGGGGTGGGCGTCGGCGTCGGTCGACGGCTCGGCGAGACGGATGCCGTGCGGTGCGGCTTCGGCGCGGATGCCGCGCACCCGGTCAGCAGACCCGACCCGAGCAGCCCGGCCAGCGCGACCATGGCGGCCGCGCGGAGCATCCGTGTCGTCGGCCTGCGCACCTGACAAGGCTAGGGTGTGTCTCTCAATTCGGGCTGGGCTGCGGTGCGCCCGGTACGGCCGCTCCCTGCGTCCTCGTCGTCGGCGTCACCACCAGTGACGCTCTCCTCCTCGTCCTTGCGATCGACCGCACCGAGCACATCCTCACCCGATCCCGAATTGAGAGACACACCCTCGGCGGTGCCGCGATGCCGTCTCACCTGCAGAAAATGCTCTCCGCCGGCGGGCGAAGAGCATTTTCTGTCAGTGAGACGGCATCGGCGCTCGGTTCAGGCGGCGGCCGGCTCCAGCTCCTTCTCGTCGGCGTCGCTTCCATCCACGTCATCGTCGTTGAACGGGTCGCTGCCGTTCCGGCGCGCGTTGTAGAGACCGAGGTCCAGGATGCCGTTGCGCTTGGCGACGATGGTCGGCACGAGTGCCTGCCCGGCGACGTTGATCGCGGTGCGGCCCATGTCGATGATGGGGTCGATCGCCAGCAGCAGGCCCACACCGGCGAGCGGCAGGCCCAGGGTGGAGAGCGTCAGCGTGAGCATCACTGTCGCGCCGGTGGTGCCGGCCGTCGCAGCGGATCCGATGACGGCGACGACCACGATCAGCAGGTACTGCCCCAGCGAGAGATGGATGCCGTAGAACTGCGCGACGAAGATCGAGGCGAGCGCCGGGTAGAGGGCGGCGCATCCATCCATCTTGGTGGTCGCACCGAGCGGCACCGCGAACGATGCGTACGCCCGCGGCACACCGAGGTTGCGCTCGGTGATGCGCTCCGTGAGCGGCATGGTGCCCATCGACGAGCGCGACACGAAGCCGAGCTGGATGGCCGGCCACGCGCCCGAGTAGTACTGCTTGATCGACAGCCCGTTGGTGCGAACGATGGTCGGGTACACGACGAACAGGATGATCACGAGTCCGACGTAGATCGAGATCACGAAGACGCCGAGCGAGCCGAGGGCATCCCACCCGTAGGTGGCGACCGCCTTGCCGATCAGTGCCAGCGTGCCGATCGGGGCCAGGCGGATGATCCACCACAGCACCTTCTGGATGATCGCCAGCACCGAGGTGGTCAGGTTGAGGAAGGGCTCCGCCTTCTTGCCGACCATGAGCGCGGCGATGCCGATCGCTGCAGAGATGACGATCACCTGCAGCACGTTGAACGACACCGCGGTGGTGACGGCCGCGTGCGCTCCGGTGCCCACCACCTGCGACTGCGCGGAGAGGCCGAACACGTTCGCCGGGATGAGTCCGGCGAGGAAGGCCCACCAGGAGCCGACGTGGGTCGGGTCGGCGGCGTCCGCCTTGGTGACACCGGTGTGCGCACCCGGCTGCACGATGAGGCCGAGCGCGATGCCGATGAGCACCGCGATGAAGGCGGTGATCGCGAACCAGATCAGAGTCTGCACGGCGAGGCGGGCCGCGTTAGAAACCTTGCGCAGGTTGGCGATCGAGCTGACCACCGCGGTGAAGACGAGCGGCACCACCGCCGCGGTCAGCAGCGAGACGTAGGCGCCGCCGATCGTGGTCACAGACGCCGTGAGCCAGTTCGGGTTCAGTGCCGTGCCACCGAGCGTACGGGCGATGAGGCCGACCACCACACCGGCCACGAGGCCGGCGATGATCTGCACGCCGAACGAGGTGTACCAGCGCTTCGGCTTGCGTTTGCGCGTGCCGCCCGCGGTGTCGTCGCCTGATGGATGCTGGGCTGCAGAAGTCGTCGATGTCACGCCGAGTCACGTTAGTGAGCGGGCGCCGTGGGCGGTTGCAGCGTGACGATCTGTTACGCGGCCTGACTCATCCCGGGTCCGGCTGGCGCGCTGACGGTCACGCCGGCGCGCTGACGGTCACGCCGTTGAGCTGGGCTGCCGCAGCCAGCCTGTCGTCGTAGGTGACCAGCGTTTCGAGCTGGTCACCGAGGCGAAGCGCTGCAACGAGGTGGAGCGCATCGAGAGAACCCAACTCATCCGGCGCGATCCTGCCGGCCTCGTCGTAGTCAGCCGAGGTCAGTCTGAGCAGATCGATCTGCTCCAGAACCTGGTGAGCGAGGACCGCGCGTTCAGGGTGGACGCACCTCACCGCCCTCAGCAACTCGGTGCGCACGAGATCGCTCGAGATCAACTCGAATTCGGGCGTCAGCGCCCACGCGCGGAAGGCAGCCGATTCCGGCTCGTCGACGACGAGCTTCACCAGAGCCGAGGTGTCGAGATAGTGCACGTCAGTAACGTTCTTCGTCGCGCAAGGGGGAAAGCACAGGAGTGAGCGGCTCGCCAGGCTCAGGTGCGGGCAACTCCGCCAGTCGACCCCTGCCCTTGCGAATCAGCCCTGATCCCATCAGTTGCTCAACACGCGTTGACGCGATCGGGTTCAACTGGGCCACAGCCCTACCGCGGTCGGTGATGATGACTGACTGTCCGTGAACGACCTCCGCGATGACGGCGGACGCGTTCTGCTTCAGCGCCCTGATTCCCACCTCGACCATGTTCTACATTGTAGAACTTTGCGTCCATCCTTTCGGGTCGCCGACGTCACACTCCGACGTCGCCGCAGAGGTGCACGTGAACGCCGAGCTCGGCGAAGAGCGCGGCCTTCGCGAGCAGCGCACGATCGGCGGTATCGGCATCCGGCGCGTACACGACCTGTGCGTGGTTCGCCTTGTGCCGCGCCATCAGCTGGTCGCGGCTCACGCCGTGCAGCACCGCGTGCATGATCGGCCACTCCGGGTTCGTGGCGTCAAGACGACGTTGCGTCTCTTCGGCCGGCAGGTCGGCGACGTGACCTCTGCCGAGGTCGATGTGGAGCTCCCCGTCCATGATGAAGACTCGCGACCACACGATCTCGCCCGGCTTCGAGCATCCGCTGAGCGTTCCGCCACCGAGCGGGAAGAACATCGGGTCCTGCCGCATGGCATAGCTCTTGTCGTACCCGCCGTTGTGCGAGGCGGGAACTGATCCGGAGATCTCGAACACCCACACGAACTCGCCGTCGTACACCTCCCCCCAGCGAATGTCGTGCAGCGTGGTCGCCGGGTCGAGCCCCATCGCCGTCCAGATGCGGTTGGTCACGAGGGCGTCGACCGCGACTCCCTCGTCGACCTCGTTGAAGTGCGGCAGCGCAGCGTCCGGGTAGAGTTCGCGACTCCCATCGCGACTCAAGACGGCAGGTCGCTCCACATTGTTCAGCAGGCCCTCGGCGAGATCACTGGCTGGCACCGTGTCTTTCAGACCCTGCTGATACTGGATGCCCACCGCATCCAATCCGAAGTCGTCGGCGATGCGCAGCGCCGCCACGTACATCCGGAACTGGCTGATCACCTGGTCTTCGGTCAACTCGGTCGCGGGGTCGGCGCCGAACCGGAAGGTGAAACCGCGGTCGGTCAGCCACGTCCCGATCGCGTGGGTCTCGGCATCGCTCACCTTCTTCATCTCGGCTACGAGGGCGCTCTGCGACAACCGTTCCTTGTAGATACCGAGCGGGTTCAGCAGTTCATCGTCGACGATCGCGTTGTACATGCCCATGCAGCCCTCGTCGAAGACGCCGATGATGGCCTTCTCGTCTTTCAGCTGCCTGGCCAGTGCGGTTCCCAGCTGCACCTCGGGGCTCTCCGGGTCGAGCGCGGGAAGCTCGCGAACGTGCGACTGGTCGTGCTCGATCGTGCCGGTCGTCAGCCACTCGCCGAGTTTCGCGCGTGCCCAGGCGTCCGTGAAGTCGGCACTCCACAGCGCGGAGTAGTCGATCTGCGCCTTCGTCATGCTTCCGGCGAGGCCCAGCAGTCCGACGAGGCCGGGGAAGTCCCCTGCCCAGTTCGCGACGACGAGAATCGGCCCGCGATGCGTGCGCAGCCCTGGCAGCACGTGGTGGCTGTACTGCCACACCGCGTCGACCACCACGACCGGTGCGTCGGCCGGGATGTTCTTGAACACCTCGATGCCGGCGCGCTGGCTGTCGATGAATCCGTGGCCCTTCCGCTCATCGAACGGATGCGCCCTCTCGATCGACCACCCGAACGACTCGGCGGCCGCGGCGAAATCCTCCTCCAGCCCCAGCTGCGTCGGCCAGCACTTCACGTTCGCGCTCGGTCGCAGGTCACCGCTGGCCACCGTGTAGAGCGTCTTCGGCTTCGCCTCCGGACGGTTCAGCCGGGCGGGAAGGGTGTATTCGGTCATTTCGCATTCTCCTGCATCTCGGAAGGGGTCTCGTGCTGGGTGAGCTTGGCCTGCCCTGCTCAACCAGCGGGAGGCGGTGGGGAGTGCATCTCGATCGCGCCGCCAGCATGGACGGCGACATCGGATGCCGTCAGTCGACCGAGCCGCGGATGCTCGACCTCGACAGCGCGCGCCGCCACGTGCCCGCCGAGCACGCGCATCCGCGCACCGTCGTCATCCAGTTCGAAGACGCCCCAGCCGGCACCCGTCGTGAACGGAACGCTCGCGTGGCCGCCACGGAACGCAGCCTCTGCTGGAGCCATGCTCAACCGCCCGGCCGGTGCATCCCATTGCGCTCCGGTCAGTGCAAGGAGCACGCCCCAGCTGGCCATCGACCGCGCGTAGTGGTTGCCGCACTCGGCCTCGTTCCACGGATTGCGGCGGATTCCGTCGTGCCGCGCCCTGGTGGCCCGCACGATCTCGAGGCCCTCGTCGACGAACCCCTCGTAGATGAGGTTCGTGGCGACCTGGTACTCGATGCCGGTCCACACCTCATCCGAGTAGACGAAGGGGATGCGCGGGCGCCCGCCGTTCGGCCAGGTGCAGAGCACGAGTCCCGCCTCGTCGTTCAGCGCGTACGTGCGCTGAACGCTCGCGTAGCCGTCGAAGCCGCGGCGGAAGTTGTGGCGGTGGATCGAGCGCACCGCGCTCTGCACGTGGTCGGCGGGCAGAATGTGCCCGAGACCGACCAGATGGGCGAGGGTCTGACCGAGCAGCTGATCGCTCAGGCATCCGGTGCCGTACTGGTAGCGGTGCGCGTCGACGTCGGCGAGACGCTGGTCGTAGTACTCGCCGTTGTAGAGCATGCGGTCGACGAGTTCGGATGCCGTGTCGGCCGCCCGCCCGTACCGCGCGGCCGCCTCTGCGTCGCCGAGGTGCTCGGCCATGCGAGCGGCGGCGGCGAGCGCGGTGATGAACATCGAGTTGGCCAGTGAGTTCTCGCCGTAGAACTCGATGTCGTACGTGTTGTGCTGCCGGCTGTCGAGCACGCCGTCGCCGTTGGAATCCCACGCGGTGAATGCGAAGTCGACGGCGCGTTTCGCGGCGGGCCACAGCTCCCGCAGAAAGCCGTCGTCACCGCTGAGGCGCCATTCGCGGTAGAGCCGCACGACGGCGCCCATCTGCCCGTCGACAGCGGGGTGGAACTCCAGCGGTGCTGCGTCGAACACCGAGTTGGTGCGGAACCGCATGCGCCCATCGGGCAGTGTCTCGTTCAGGAACTCGTTGCGCCGCGCATTGCGCTCCAGCGACGGGAACAGCGCGGCGAGCGTCTGGGCGTAGTTCCACACGTGCGTGCACGTGCCCTCGCAACTGCCGGCGTGATCGAAGCTGCCCTCCCACGCGGCGAATCGGCCCTCCGGCGTGCCGTCTGCGATGCGGAAGCACGTGGTGCTGCGCGCGGCGACGAGGGTGGAGGTCGCGGCATCCACCACTTCGGGCGGAAGCGTGGAGTCGTAGACAGCGTCGTGGAAGGCCCGCGTCGCGGCCTCCAGCTCGGGCAGGCGCGCGATGACGTCGGATGCGACGGCCCAGGCATCCGCGTATCGCGTCGCGTACTGGTTCTGCACGATCTCATCGGCGTGCGTGTTCGGCAGTCCGACCATTCCGTTCCACGCCTTCGGCCGGTTCGGCGTGTGCCAGGCGAGAACGAACTCGATGTCACGCGACTCTCCCGGCTTCAGCTCGCACTCGACGCAGATGCTGCCGGTGCGCAGCTTCGGCAACTCTGCCGGGGCGTCGCCCTCGAGGCTGAAGACGGGAGAGGGCTCGAGTCGGCCGGTGGCGGTGAAGGCGTCCCAGAAGAGCTGGATGCCGTCTTGCCAGAAGTCGACCGGCCAGCACGGCGTCGCCGTGACCTCGTCGGTCGTGGTGAGTGTCGCCGTACCGTAGCGCACATCGTCGGGTTCGAGCTCCGTGCCGAACGCGAGGCCGCGCATCCGCCCGTCGTCGCGGAATTCGACGGTGGGCGTCCCCGCGTACTCCGGGAACTGGAACACGTTGCGTGCGGTGATCCCCACGGGATTCGACATGGCGGCGGCGAGGTTCACGCGCATGACGTCGCCGGTCGGGTTGGTGACCGTGTAGCGGAAGACGGCGGCGGGAATGCCTGAGTCATCGGCGTCGAGCGGAACGAGCGGCGTGAATGCGGTGAGGCGCACCCGGAGGGGCAACTGTTCGTCGTCGAAGTCGACGGTCGCGATCGGATACTCGCCGCGGAACCGCGAGGACTCCAGACGCGGAAGTCCGGCGACCTTGCCGATGTGATGTCCCGAGTCGCCCTCGTGCGGCTTCTGCAGCCGGCTCTCCAGCACCCGCACGACGGCGTTCGCGACGGCCGGGTCAGCGGTGGCCGCGTCCGCGGTGGCCGGGTCAGCGGTGGCCGGGTCAGCGCTGGCCGGCTCGGCCCCGGTCGCGACAGCACCAGTCGGATCAGTACCAGTCGGAACAGCACCGGCAGGCTCTACTCGGATCGCGAAGAACGTGAACGGCAGCCAGGCACCCTTGTCGGGATGGTTCGAGATCTCCCAGTCGCGCAGCTCTCCCCTGGCGCCGATGGACACGTTGCCGGTTCCGATGCCGCCGAGCGGGAACGCGGCGACGGATGCCTCGGGGCCGAGGATCCTCGCGCCGGTCTCGCTCGCGCCGAACGAGCGCGCGACCGGATCGGCCGCGCTCTCCCGCGCATCGTCGCAGAATGCGAGAGCCTGCTGGTCGGTCATCGTCGACGTCACCCTTCGTGTAATCGGTTTCAAGTATGTTGGCACACGATGAGCGGTGCAAGCACCCGCGAGTTGCTGGCACCGAGCATCGCCCCAATGGAGCCGCTCAGGAATCGGTTGCACAAATCATCCGGATATATCGATTTCATTTCGACGACAGCTCGCACGGTCTGAGCTGTCTTGACAAGGCTCAATGCTCCATGTTTACGTGTGCGTAATCGATTTCGCGAGGAATCGTGGCAAAGACGACACGGAGTGGAAGGACTCACCTTGCAATCATCATCGGAGGGCCGCTCGATCGACCTCCACTCGGCGTGGACCCGCCGCCGAGTGCTCCAAGGAATTCTCATCTCCGCCGCTACCCCTCTCGGTGTGTCACTCCTGACCGCCTGCGGCAGCGGCACTCCCGGGCAACCGGCCGGCGGCGGGGACAGCGGCGGCCGCAAGGTCATCAACTTCTGGTCCCAGCAGTTCGAGGACTGGCAGAGCGCATGGGAGAAGAAGCACGTGGCGGCGTTCAACGCCAGCCAGAGCAAGTACAAGGTGCAGCTGTCGATCGTGCCGGCGGACGCCTGGGCACAGAAGCTCAAGGCCGCGCAAGCTGCGGGCAACGGGCCGGATGTCTACACCATCAGCTACGGCAACATCGGCTCCGCCGTCTCGACCGGCGCACTCGCGCCGCTCAACGGGCTGATCAAGTCGCAGTACCTCGACGACATCGACCCGTCGATCGCCAAGTTCGTGAGCGCGAAATCGACGCCGTCGTCCTCGCTCAAGCAGTACGCCTACCCGTGGCTCGTCGAGCCGTCCACGGTGATGTTCTATCGCAAGGACCTGTTCCAGGCGGCCGGGCTCGACCCTGACAAGCCACCGACGCGCTGGGATCAGCTGCCCGACATCGCCGCCAAGCTCAAGAAGGGCAACGTCTACGGCCTGGGCACCGCCTCGGTCGCGGCCGACCTCTCGTGGTCGAGCTGGGGACTGCAGCAGAACGCCGCAGGGCACTACCCGGTGAAGACCGACTGGTCATCGGCCGATCCCACGATCCCGCCCTACGCCAAGCTCGCCGAATTCTACGCATCGCTGTACAACAGCGGCGGGATGCCCAAGCAGGCGCTCTCCGCGTACGCGGACGGCACCCCGCTCGGGCAGGGCAAGCTCGCGATGCAGATCACCGGCTCGTGGTTCATCGGACTGCTGCGCCAGCAGTTCCCCAAGATGGAGAGCAAGATCGCGGCAGCGCCGATGGTCTCTATCGACGGCGACCAGACCCGCCCGACCGCCACGCTCGGAGGTTGGACGCTCGCCATCGACGCGAAGTCGAAGACCCAGGACGGCGCGGCCGACTTCATCACGTACCTTCTGGCTTCGGGCCAGAGCGTGATGATGGACTATTTCAAGGCCTCGGGATGGTCGAAGTACGCAGCGCGCACCTCCATCGTCAAGGCCATCGACGCCGACTCGTCTGCGCAGGCCGACCCGTTCCGCAAGATCATCACCGACGAGATCGTCAAGTACGGCGTTCCCGAGGCGACGTACCCGATCGATCTGTCGACCGACTTCGCCACCGCGATCGAGAAGTCCATGAAGGGGACGGGTGCCGATCAGGCGCTCGCGACGGCGAAACAGCAGATGAACCAGTTCATCACCAGCAACAAGCTCGCGGGTACGAACACCCAGACGAGCGTGCAGTCCGGCTCATGACGGGCGCCGTGACCGGGTCAGCGGGAACGGGAATGACGACACTGCCCAGGCGGGCGGGCGTCGCTTCGGCGACGCCCGCCCGTCGCGGTTCGAAGAAGACAGCCGGACGACGCCGTGGCCACCGCGACAACCTGATCGCCTATCTGATGCTCGCGCCGGTTGTGGTGCTGCTGATCGTCTTCGTCATCATTCCGCTGATCAGTGCCGGGTACCTGAGCTTCTTCAACTGGAGCTTCTATCGGGCCAGCGAATACGTGGGCTTGCGCAACTTCGTGAATGTGCTGCAGTCGCCCGACTTCCTCGCCTCCATCGGCCGAGGCGTGCTCTTCGCGGTGATGGTGGTCCCCACCGTGATGATCCTGGCGTTCCTGTTCGCGAACATCGCGCGCGGGCTAGGAGGGAGGATCGCCGGATTCGTCAAGACGTCGATCTATATTCCGACGATCATCTCCGGGGTGATCGTGGCCATCGTCTTCACGATCATCTACGACTACTCCGGTGGCGTGCTCAACTGGTTCCTCAGCCTGTTCGGCGTGCAGCCGATCGCGTGGCTGGCCGACCCGTCGATCGCATTGCCCGCTCTGGCCGTGCCCGAAGTCTGGATGATGTTCGGGCTGACCGCATTGATCATGCTCGCCGGGGTGCTCGACATCCCGGACAGCTACTACGAAGCGGCCGCGCTGGACGGCGCCGGGTGGTTCAAGCAGATGACGAACATCACGATCCCGTCGCTGAAGAACGTCGTTCTCTACCTGCTCATCGCCAACTTCACGGCATCCATTCAGGAGATCAACCTCCCGCTGCTGATGACACAGGGCGGCCCGCTCAACGCGACGCTGCTGCCCAACCTCTATCTCTTCAATCACTTCACCCAGGACACCTACCAGGGCCAGCCGATCGCGGGAGCCCTCCTGCTGTTCGTCGTGCTCGGTGCGATCTCGGCATCGATCTTCGCGGTCCTCAACTCAGAAAAGGCGATCGACGGCTGATGGCAATCAAGGAGCGCACATCGGTGCGGATTCCACGAATAGTGGTCGGGGTCTTCTTCGCTCTTGCCGCACTCTTCCCGCTGGCGTGGATGGCGCTTTCAGGCTTCAAGGCGAACTCGGACGTGCTGGGCACTCCGTTCACATTCTTTCCGCCCAGTTGGCACATCGAGAACTACATCAAGATCCTCACCGATCCCGACTTCTCGCGCGCCATGCTCATCACATTCGCCGGTGCGGCGATCTTCACGATCTTCTCGATCGCGATCAACTCGATGGCCGCATACGTGTTCGCCCGGCTCGACTTCTCGTTCAAGCGAACGATGTGGGTCATCGTCATCGGCACGATGTTCATTCCGAACATGGCGATCCTGCTGACGTCGTTCATCGTGGTCACCAAGCTGCACATGCTCGACACCCTGCTGGTGCTGATCCTGCCGCCACTGGCATCCGCAGCCCAGGTGTTCTTCATCCGGCAGTTCTATCTCAACATCCCGATCGCACTCGAAGAGGCGGCGCTGCTCGACGGGGCAGGTCGCTGGAAGATCTACACCCGCATCTTCCTGCCGTTGTCTCAGCCGGCCTTCGTCGTCGTGGGAGTCACGTCGTTCATGGCGTACTGGAACTCGTACGTGTGGCCGGTCATGACGATCACCAGCCCGAACCTCTTCGTCGTCGGCCAGTACCTGGCGAACTTCCGAGTCTCGCGCGGACCGGAACTCGGCCTCTTGATGGCCGGTTCGATGCTCGCTGCGCTGCCGGTGATCGTCCTCGTGCTGATCTTCCAGCGGAAGATCATCGGAAACATCAAGATCGCCGGTCTCAAGTAGCGGATGCCCGCGGTACCCGGCGACGGTACCGCGGGCGAAGTCATGCGATCGCGGCTTCCGCGTCCGACTTGTCGTTCGGCTTCGGCCCCGCCGCTCCCGGCGCCGTGAGCGTGTTGCGCAGCACGACGGTGCGCGCCGGCTGCTGGTCGCCACGGATGCGCTCCAACAGCATGGTCGCGGCCGTCACCCCGAGGTGGCGGGCCGGCAGATGCACCACGGTGATGCCCGCCGGGGCGAGGGCCGCGAACGGCAGGTCGCCGAAGCTGGCCATCCCGACGGCCGGCGGCATCTGCCTTCGTTCGATGAGCACTTGCAACGCTCCGACGCTCATCAGGTTGTTGGCGACGAACACGGCATCCGGTGGTTCCGCCATCGTCAGCAGAGTGCGCATCGCGTCGCGACCGCCGTCGACTCGGAAGTTGGTGTTGAGCAGGTACTTCTCCGGGCGGTACGCCACCTTGGCCGCCGCGATGGCGCTGCGCCAGCCGTCGGCACGAAGGATCGCCGTCTCGACATCGGCAGGGCCGGTGATGCAGGCCACGCGCTGGTAGCCCTGATCGAACAGCGCCTGGGTCGCAGCGCGCCCGCCCGCCCGGTTGTCGACCGTGACGGCATCCACCTCGACACCGTGCGGGCTGCGGTCGACGGCGACGACCGGACGTCCGCGAGCAAGCAGACTGTCGACGTTGCTGTGCTCGTCGGCCGCCGCGATGATGACGCCGCCCATGTCTTCGCTCACGGCGATCTCGAGGTACTTGGCCTCCTTCTCGCGGTCACCGTCGCTGTTGCAGAGCACGACGGAGTATCCGGCCTCGTGAGCGACGTCTTCCACACCGCGGGCGAGCGAGGTGAAGAACGGGTTCTCGATGTCGGGGATGACGAGCGCGAGCACCTCGGAGTTGCGCTTGCGCAGCGTGCGCGCCGTGCGGTTCGGCGTGAACTTCAGCTCGTCGGCGGCCTTGCGCACGAGCTTCGACTTCTCCGCCGAGACGTTCATTCCGTTGAAGACACGCGAGACGGTGGCCGGTGACACCCCGGCCAGTGCTGCGACCTCGTAGATCGTGGCCATCGACTCTTCCCACCCATGCTCGGCATCGCCCTGACGCGGCGATGTCCGTACTGTAGCGCCGCCCGTTCACCGAGTTGACACCCGGAGAAGGCGAGCCCTAGATTGATTGAAATCGATTGCAAGCCTACGGGATGTATGGCTTCGCATCCAAGGATTTCGATCAGCACCCGTATCGATTCGACAACGACGTAGAGGAGACTTACGTGACCATCGGCGACCTGGACTCGCTCGCCCGCCTTCGCCAGGTGCAGACCCGATCGATCAGCCCGGAGAACTTCGACGGGGCGGTCGGCGGCGGCGCACGGGCGACCGAAGGCACCGGTGCATCCTGCGCACGCGACCTCGGCCCGGGATGGAAGATCTCGCCGAGCGTCGACATCGCGGCGGGTGAGACGCTCGAGCTGGCGAGCATCCATGGCGCAGGCAAGATCCAGCACATCTGGATCACGACTCACACCGACAACTGGCGCACCCTGCTGCTGCGCGCCTACTGGGACGGCGCATCCGAGCCGGCGATCGAGGTGCCGTACGGCGACTTCTTCTGCAACGGCTGGGGCCGCTTCGCCCAGGTGGACTCGCAGGTCATCGCCGCGAACCCGCACGGCGGGTTCAATTCGTACTGGCCCATGCCGTTCCGCGATGGCGCGCGGCTGACCCTCGAGAACCTCTCCGACGTCACGGTGCGCGTGTACTACCAGGTCACGTACGAGATCGGCGGTGACTACTCCGGTGACGGATACCTGCACGCCCAGTGGCGCCGCAGCAACCCGCTCGACTACCTCAAGACCCACACACTGCTGGACGGCATCGAAGGCTCGGGCCAGTACGTCGGCACCTACATCGCGTGGGGTGCGAACAGCGCCGGATGGTGGGGCGAGGGCGAGATCAAGTTCTACCTCGACTCGGACGACGAGCACCCGACGATCTGCGGCACCGGCACCGAGGACTACTTCGGCGGCGCGTGGAACTTCGACGTTCCCGGCAAGGGCTACACCGAGTTCTCCACGCCCTACCTCGGCATGCCGCAGGTGATCCGGCCCGACGGCCTCTACGACAGCCAGCAGCGCTTCGGCATGTACCGCTGGCACCTGGCCGACCCGATCCGGTTCGCGCAGCGGCTGCGGGTCGACATCCAGGCGCTCGGCTGGCGCAGCGGATGGCGCTACCTGCCGCTGCGAGACGACATCGCGTCGACGTCGCTGTTCTACCTCGATCGGCCGACCGCTCGCCGCCCGAAGACGCCGAGCGCCGACGACCTGGAGGTTCACCTAGGCCGTGATGCCGTGCCGGACCTCGGCGCCACTCCGCCGCGGGTGCCCGCCTGAGCAACGTCCGGAACCCGTTTCCCCGCGAGACTGCACGCCCGCCCCGAGAGTGCGGGGTTTACCTGCTGTTTCGGGGCGGGCGTGCAGTCTCGCGGCAGGGGTGGCCCGGCGGAGGCCGGCTGGACCCTGAGCTACTTCTTCGTCAGGTCGGCGCGGTACCAGAACACGTTGTACGGGCCCCACTTGGAGAGCGTGAAGTAGATGGTGCGACCGCCGTTCCCGGTGTACTCGGGGAGCATGAAGGGCGCGTACAGTCCCGGAACATCCGTGGCCGAGACGAGTGTCTTCGGCGTGGACCACGGGCCCCACGGATGCGCGCTGTCGCTGATGAGCGCTCCGGCTCCGGCACCATCGGTGTACGTCATGAGCCAGCGCTGAAGGTAGTCGTTCCACACCACCGACAGCTCGCCGACGGTGCCGTCTGCGACCACCTTGGCGTCGCCGATGTTCGCGCTCCACTGCGGCGTGCCATCCGGTTTCGTACCGGTGAAGTAGCGATACGCGCTCTGCTTCTCGACGTCTTTCTCGGCCACCTTCATGAGCTTGACCGGGCCGAACCGGCCGTGCGTGACGCCCCAGAAGTAGAGTTCGTCGCCCACCTTCGTCACGCTCACCTGCACGAAGTTGCTGTTGCCGCCCCACCGCGGAGAGGCGAGCTTCTTCCAGGTCTGGCCGTTGTCGGTCGAGACAGCCAGGCCTGCGTAGTTCGTCTCCCACTCGCCCGGATCGCCCCAGTGCTTCACCGACATGTAGTCCAGGTACATCGCGCCGTTCGCGGCGAAGCCGTACGTCGGAATGGTCGTCATCTCGACGTCGTCGACCTTCTCCGACGAGATCAGCTCTTTGGCCCAGCCCTGCTTGTCGACGATGTAGCCGTCGAGGTGGATGCCGTCCGCCGGGTTCGTGTCGGTCGTGTACGCCATCGTGTTCGAACGCCACTCCGTTCCGCCGCCGCCGGTCATGCCGGGATCACGCTGACCGAATGTGTCGCCGAAGACGAACCAGGTCTTGCCGTCCGCCCGGAACATGGATCCGAGGTCTTGACCGGCCACCTCGAAACGGCCCGTCTTGTTCGGCGACTTCGGGCCGGTGAGTTGCGACACCTGGCGCACGTTCGTCACCCCGGCCAGCGCCGAGGGGCGGTTCTTCGTGGAGAGCATCGCGGCGGGGTCCTGGGATGAGCATCCTGCGATGACCAGGGATGCCGCGGCACCGACGGCGACGACCGCCGCCGCTCGCAGGGCACGTCGCCTCGGTTGCTTGCTCGCCATCGCAGTCCCTCCCGGGCTCTCTTCGTCGAGTGGATCGCTGCTCAGTGAAGCGCATGAAATCGGTTTCGTCAAGGGAACCACGACGCCCGGTCGACAACGCGCCAGAACCGATGGCTAGAAGGACGAAACCGATTCCACACATGCGGTGTGACGGTCGGGTCCTTGCTGCAATGCCGGTCAGATGCTCGAGGCATCGCTGGGCAACATGATCACGGCAGTGCCGGTCGAGCAGGGCGACCGACAGCCGATCGGGTTGCGCCGCCGGTGATCTCAGCGGCGGCGCTCGCCGACAGTTCGTTGAACTGCTCGACGATGCCCGCGAGAAACTCGAGCTGCTCGTCTGTGCAGACACCGAGTATGCCGCCCACTCCTGACGCCAGTCCGGCGAAGAGCTGATCGATCCGATCGTCGTATCGGCCGGTCTTGCGCACGAAGACCTTGCGTCGGTCGCCTGAATCACGCACGCGTTCGATGAACCCTTGACCCTCGAGCCGATCCAGCATCGCGCTCACCGCGCTCGCGCTGAGACCGATGGCGGATGCGATCTCGCCGGCCGTCAAGGTCGCGTCTCGCACAAGGTCAAGACACTTCAGATCGGTGAAGTGCAGGCCCAGTCGACCGGCGATCGCTGCGTGCAGCATGAGCGCGCGACCCGCCTGGACTCGCATCAGCTCGCTCACGCTTTCGACGAGTTCCGACCTTGACACGCCCCGCCTCCGTCCATACACTTCGATCCATCGAATATTTTGATCTATCGAATAGTTCACCATCCAGAAGCGTACCAAGAGGCCGTCGTGGTGCATCGTGAAGTTCCGGTCCTGATCGTAGGCGCAGGGTTGGCCGGGCTGTCGGCATCCGTCTTCCTCGGCCTGCACGGAGTAGCCTCGATGGTGGTCGACCGCCATCCTGGAACCTCTTCACAGCCGAAGGCACGGGGACAGATGCCGGCGACCATGGAAGCGCTTCGCGCGGCGGGGCTCGCGGATGCAGTCCAGAACGCCGCGCCTCCCGGTCGGCCGGAGACGACGATCGTCATCGGGCCGACCGTTGCGGGACCACCATGGCGCAGCATCACCCAGGAGATGCCCGACATGTCGATGTTCTCTCCCGAGAGCATGGGCCTGGCGAGCCAGGCAGCGGCCGAGCGCCTTCTCGCCGATCGTGCCGCAGAGCTCGGTGCCGATCTGCGTTTCAGCACTCGGTTGGAGGCGTTCAGCGAGCGCAACGATGGCGTCATCGCGGGGTTGCGCGATCTGACGACGGGCGCCGAGCTGACCGTGCACGCCGAATACGCGATCGCGGCAGACGGTTTCAAGGGCTCGATGCGAGCGGCCGCGGGCATCGGGACCCATGGTCGCGGCCTCCTGGAGGAGACGACCAGTCTCGCCTTCCGCGCCGACGTTCCGTGGGACGGCGCAGCTGTGCAGATGCATTACCTGCAGAATTCAGGCCTACCGGGTGGTTCGGCATCATTCATCTCGACGGACGAGCCCGGCCGTTATGTGTTGGGCACGAGTCTGTCAGCGGATGCCGGCGAACAGGCCGCCATCGACGTGATCCGTGCTGCCTTGGGGAACCCGGACGCGCCGGCGACAATACTTTCGCGCCAGACCTGGGCCAGTGCGTGCCAGGTCGCTGATCGCTTCTGCACGTCACGGATGTTCCTCGTCGGAGACGCGGCGCACGCCATGCCTCCCACAGGCGGACAAGGAGGCAACACTGCGATCATGGATTCGTTCCATCTGGCGTGGAAGCTCGCCGCGGTGCTCGACGGGACAGCGGGTCCCGGGTTGCTGGAGAGCCACGACGAGGAACGCCGTCCCTTCGCCGACGTGCTCGTGGAGCAGCAATACGCGGGGCTCGTGGAGCGCCTCCGACCGGGGATGAACGACGAGACCGTCGCTGCACTCATTGCTCCGGAGCGGGTGCTCTTCGGATACGCGCCGCCGACCGGAGCCTTCGTTGCAGAGCCCGGCAACGGGGAGCTCTTCGAGGATCCGGCCGCCCCGTCCGGCCGGCCGGGCACGCGGGCGCCGCACGTCGTTCTCCCCGACGGGTCATCGACCCGTTCGTGGTACGGGCGCGAATTCGTCGTGCTCGCCCCACCGGCGTTACATGCTCCGCATGTCGTCCCGCGCATCCGACACCGGCCATTGACCGCCCAGCTCGGATTCGCGCACGGCGTTTCGCAATCCGGCGCTGTACTCATCCGACCCGACGGAGTCATCGCGTGGCGCGCGGCGGATGCCGCCGCACCGCACAACGTGGCCGACGCGCTGAACCGCACGCTCGGTCGCTGACCGGTTGTCGCAGGTCATGGCTCGCTGGTCATGGCCCGATTGTCATGGCTCGCTGGTCATGGCCCGATGGTCATGGCCCGATTGTCATGGTTCGGTGAGCCTCCGCGGCCAGAGATGCGATGGAATGAGTGCATGACGACCGATCGCATCCCCGCCGTGTTCGAGCGCCGTGACGAGCGCTTCGACGGCATCCGCGGCGACACCGAGTTGCGCATCCTCTTCGACGACGGCCGCTGGCTCGAAGGCCCCGCCTACTCGCCGCAGGGTCGCTTTCTGCTGTTCAGCGACATCCCGAACGACCGCGTGCTGCGGTACGACGAGGTCAGCGGACGCATCGACGTGTGGGCGAGCGCGGCCGGCTTCGCGAACGGGCGCACCGTCGACTCGGAGGGTCGATTCATCGAGTGCCAGCACGGGTATCGGCGCGTTGTACGCCGCGAGCACGACGGGTCGATGTCGGTGCTCGCGGATGCCCACGGCGGGCTCCCCCTGAACAGTCCGAACGACGTCGTGGCCCATTCCGACGGCTCGGCGTGGTTCACCGACCCGTCATACGGCATCCTCACCGAGTACGAGGGGCACAGGGGCGAAGAGCGCATCGGCAGCCGAAACGTGTATCGCTGGGTCGCGGGGTCCGGCGTGACGGATGCGTCGCTCACCGCTGTCGTCGACACCCTGACCCAGCCGAACGGCCTCGCGTTCTCCCCCGACGAGGGTCGGCTCTATGTGAGCGACAGCGATCTGAGAACGATCACCGTGTTCGACGTGGACGGCGCCGTCGTACGGAATGCTCGCGCCTTCGCGTCCAGCGACGCGGGCTACGACGGTCTACGCCTCGACACGCGGGGGCGTGTCTGGGCGGCGACCGGCGAAGGCATCCACGTCTACGACCCCGACGGCACTCTGCTCGGCCTGCTCCGCCTGCCGGAGACCGCCGCGAACCTCGAGTTCGGCGGACCGCAGCGCAACACGCTCTACATCACGGCGACCACCCGGCTGTACGCGATCCGCGTCACGGTCGAGGGAGCGAAGCGGCTGTGAGCCCCGTTGCTCGGCCCGCCTGAACCCGCGTACCTGGCGAGGCCCTGCGCCACGGCCGACGACACGGCCTCACGACTCGACCCCAAGACACGGCCACGCGACACCACCCCAAGACACGGCCGCGCGACACCACCGGAGCATGATTCCGCATAGATGGTTGCGCAGAGCTGTGATTCACGGCTAAGTTTGCGAAGGCCCATTCTGGGCCAACCCAGTCCGGCTCGCGCGACACCGTCGCGCTCGAGTGGACGAGGAACACGAAAGGGGAACGTCATGATGCACACCATCACGCACATTCAGTCTCACACCCTCGTGTTCCGCGGCGCTGCGTCGCTGCGCGGCCGACGCCTGAGCACGGGAGCATCGTGCTGACCGGCGCGCGCCGTTAGCGCGATCCGGCAGTAGGCCACCGAACCGACCCATCGCTCAGTCGAGCGGCTCGGCCGTTTGCGCCTTTGCCATCGACCGGCCGCTCATGGCATGGCACTCGCGACTGGCGGTGCTGCAAAATGCGCATTTTGCAGCAGTCCGTTAAGTCGTTCGTCCCACGCCACTGCCGGTAGCCGCCAGGCGCACTCCGTCCTCTGACGCCGCGGGCACATGGGTCGTCTGCCGACCGCAGAACGTGCCCGCGGCAGAAAACGGCTCCACGCCGCTACCGGGCGACCCATCGTCTCTTGTATCGCGGCTTCGCCACTCAAAGGCTCAATCGGTTCGGCCGCACGAGCAAGCTCGCCCGGCTCTCACCTCAATCGCCTGTATCCGCCCTTCGAGATCGCGACCGAC
Source organism: Humibacter antri (assembly GCF_054777235.1). NCBI lineage: Bacteria > Bacillati > Actinomycetota > Actinomycetes > Micrococcales > Microbacteriaceae > Humibacter > Humibacter antri. The sequence goes on from NZ_BAAHAW010000048.1 coordinate 132,113, forward strand.
GGCATCCGCCGACCATCGCGTGAGCCCTTTTGCTGATCGTGCAGTCATCCTGGGCGCCCGTCGAACCGGCCCGATCCTGTTCGACGCCATTACGAGACAACAGAACCTGAAGGAAACGAACCATGAGTACACAGACACTCGACCAGCAACGAGCGTCGACGACCGAGGCGATCGCCTCGCTGCGGCGCAACTCGCACCCGCCGAGTCCGATGGACCGCCTCGCCATGCGCGTCGGTCTCGCGCTCGTGCTGTGGAGCAGGCGCGAACACCGCGCGCGCCGCAGCCGAGACGCGGAATGGGCACTCGCCGTGCAGCGCAACCGCCTCGAGCGGGAGCGCCGTGAACGCGAGGCGACTTGGCTGGTCGCCATGCACAAGCTCCCTCCACGGTGATCGCCATGAACACGATCACCCTTGACGGCATCCTGGCCGCTGCCGAGTACATTTCTGCAGCGGCCGGGACCGCAGAGCGGGTCTCGACATGCTCGACCTCCCCTGCGATGGCTGGGGCTGACCGCGACGGCATATCCGAGGTAAGTTCACTTCACATGGGGCAGGAACGAGCCCGGGAACGTGTCGCCGGCGCCGCACGGTTCGTGATGAACGTGTTCAGCACCGAGGCCACGGTTTACGGCATCGTGCTGGTCACCGCCCTGACCGCCATCGGCTGGGAGTTCGAGACCGACCTCGAGGTGCTCGGCTTCATCGTCGCCACCACGCTCATCTTCTGGGTGACCCACGTCTATGCGCGCACCGCCGTGGCGCACGACAATAGCGCTGCCGAGCCGACTCCGGTGAAGTCTGCGCTGGCCGAGTCCATCCGCCATTCCAGCGGGATGCTCCTGGCCATGCTGCTGCCGGCGTTGTTCCTGCTGCTGGCCGCGCTGCACCTGATGGATGAATACGTCGCCTACTTCGTCGCGCTGCTGACCGGCGTCGCCATGCTGATGGCCATCGGCTACATCGTTGCCCAGCGCAACCACCGGCCCTGGTGGCGTCGCATCCTGGCCGCGCTGGTCACCGGCCTGCTCGGGGCGATCGTCACCGTGCTCGGCATCCTCGCGCACTGAGCACGACGCGGATTCGAGGCCCACGCATAGGTCGCAAGCGTAACGTTCTCAGTAACAGATCAGCATTCGCATGGCATCCGATGACGGCACACGCTCTGGCGCCCAAGGCGCCCAACACGGCGAGAGGGTGGAAGCCTGCCATTCGGTATCTGGCCGTCGGTGTCGGGTCGCTGTTCGCCGCCCTCGTCAGCGTCGCCGGACTCACTGCTGCCGAGGGGTTTCTGGTACGCGAACGGCTCATGCCTACCCGGATCGCGACATCTTCCGGCGCCCGCGGACTGTTCGGCGGAAACCATGACGGCGCACCGATCCACCTGGTGCTCATGGGCGATTCGCTGGCGGTCGGATACGGCGCCGAAGCCGAGTCCGAGACCGTGGGCGTCAGGCTCGCCGGTCTGCTCTCCGACGCGACGGAGAGGCCGGTGCAGCTCGACAACGTCGCTGAGGTGGGAGCCGAATCGATCGGCCTCATCGCCCAGCTCATCGCCGTTCGACGGTTCGCGACGCCGCCCGACGTGGTCGTCATCATCGTCGGCGCGAACGACGTGATGCATCTGCGCCCGCTCGTTGCGGCGCTACGACCCCTGCGAGAGACCATCACCGAAGTGCGCCGTCTCGGCGCACGCGTCGTGGTCGCCAGTTGCCCCGATCTGGGCACCGTGCGTTCCTTCTTCGAACCGCTGCGCTTCTTCGCTCATTGGCTCAGCCGTCTGCTCGCCACCAGCCAGACGATCGTGGCATTGCGGGCGGGCGCGCGCACGCTTTCGCTCGCGGATTCCATGGGACCCCTCTTCCGCAAGGACCCGGGCACGATGTTCTCGCAGCTGGACCGTCTGCATCCCTCCGGCACCGGCTACTCGCGAACGGCCGAGGTGCTGCTGCCGAGCGTGCGGGCTGCGGCGGGATACCCCGATGCAAGCGAGCGCACCCCGCATCGGGTCTACGACAAGAGCACCAGGCATCCGCTCGCCTGGCTCGCATTCCGGGCCTCGCGCCGAGCCGGCGCACGGCTGCGCCACGTCAACGACGTGCCGTCGGTGGCGTAACAGCCCCTCCAACCTGGGTCTCCCCGCACAATCCGCTCGATCGGGTTGCGGCACCGCGGGCACTGCGGAATCGTGGCCGACTCATGCACCGCAACCGGAAGGAGAGCTCATGCTCACCCTCACCGAGAACGCCACCACCATCGTGAAGACGCTGACCACCCAGGCGGTCGATTCGCCCGAAGGAGGTCTACGCATCAGCAGTCCTGATCCGAACGCCACCACCTTCTCGGTGGCCGTCACGCCGGCGCCCGAGGCCGACGATCAGGTCATCGTCGACGGCGACGCACGCGTCTTCGTCGAAGAGAACGCCTCGGTGGCGCTCGCCGACAAGGTTCTGGATGCCCAGCTCGACGATCAGGGAGCCGTGCACTTCCAGCTCGGGCTGCAGGCGTAGGTCGCTGGAGCGTACAGTCGAGCGCGACGGGCCGCGCAACAAGGGCGGGTCTTCTCCGGATGATCCGCCCTTCGCCTGTCCGTCACCTGTCTCCGCAATTCATCGCAGCAAACCGCGATCGGCGGACTTCCGTACGGCATCCATACGCGATGTGGCGCCGAGCTTCTGAAAGAGGCTGTAAGCGTGCCGCTTCACGGTGCCCTCGCTGATGCCGAGCTGCACAGCGATCTGCTTGTTCGACTGCGCCAGGCTGATCAGCCGCAGCACCTCGAGTTCACGCTGCGTGAAGGCATCATTCTCGCGCTGAGCCCGATGCTTCGCCTCGGCCGCCGGGGGTGTCGTCACCGCCTCGACCAGAGCGCCGATGAGCACAGCCCCCGACGTCGACTTGCTGAGGAAGGCACGCGCGCCCGAGCGCAGCAGCACATCCTTCAGGGGCAGGTGATTGTGCATCGTGACGATCGCGACGGCCGACTCCGGTGAGATGCGGCGCAATGTGCGCAGCGTCTGCTCGACGGGCGTGCCGTCGATGTCCACGTCGAGGATGACGAGGGCCGGCAGACTCGATTCGACCAGCGCGATGCCCTCGGCGCTGGTAGCCGCGGAGCCGACCACCTCGATGCGGCCGTCGTGTTCGAGCAGCGCGCCGAAGGCATCCAGAAAGACGCGGTGATCGTCGATCAGCACTGCGCTGATAGACGCGCTCGGCGCTGCCGTCGGCCCCTCAGTCGTCGGCATAAGGCACGTCCACGAGCACTCGCGTTCCGCCGCCCGGCGCGGACTCGAGCGAGAACGTCGCCCCGATCAACTCCGCGCGCTCGCGCATCCCGACCAACCCCATTGCGCCAGGACGAATGCGCAACGGGCTGAAGCCGCGGCCGTCATCCCACACGGTCACGGCCAGACCGCCCCCATCCCACTGCAATCGCACTCCGACCCGGACCGCCCTTGCGTGCGCGAACGAATTGCGCAGAGCCTCACGGATGATCAGGAAGACCTGGTCGCGCGTGGCATCCGCCAAGACCCGCGCTTCGCCCGACATCGAGACCTCGAAGTCGATGCCGCGCACCTCCGCCTCGGCGAGGTACAGATTCACGGACTCGATCAGCGACCGCGACGTGGTGATCTGGCGCAGCTCCGTGGCGATCGTCTGGGCCTCGGCGAGCGCCTGACCGATGAGCTCACGGGCATCCGCTCGGGTCGCCGCGCCATCCGGGCCGGGCTGGGTGGCAGCGAGATCGAGTTTCATCAGGCCGGAGGCCAGCGTGTGCGCCACTCTGTCGTGCAGATCGCGCGCGATGGACGCCCGCTCCTCCCGCTGCACCGCCGTGATGCGGTTGAAGAGCACCTCGACGTACCCCACCGCCGCCGCGCCCATCATGCGGAAGATCTGGCCGCTGAGCGTGAGCGCCACCGCGTCGGCGGGGAGCGGATGCCCCGTGGCAGCGACCGCGTCGGTCACCGACGGCAGACCCACCGTGAACAGCAGCCGCGCCGCCAGCAGGCTCTCCGACGGATGGATGTGCTGACCCGCCCGGGCAAAGCCGACGCCCATTCCCCGATCGTCGAGCGCGCTGCCGTGCCCTTCGGCCACAAACCCCAGCTCGACGAATGTCGAGTCGATCAGGTACCGCACCTGATCGTGCAACTCCTCCTCGACCTGGTCGTCAGCCACGAGCGCGCTGCCGGTCTGCGCCAGACCGTCTCGCACCCGCACGTACACGTGCTCGACGACCTCGTCGAGGCGACTCCGATCGATTCTCACGCCATCACCACGATCACCAGATTCGAGACCACCTGACTCACCATGAACACCGCGTACATGCGTTTCGTCCCGAGGCTACGACCGTACGCGGCCAGTCCGAGCATCACCAGCGCCGCGGCGAGCAGGCACACTGCGACGACACGACCCGTGAGAGAGGGCACGAACAGCCCGGCGACTCCGACGGCACAGCATCCGACGGCGGTCGCCCACGCGGCGGGACGGATGCCCAGGCTCACCGGGAGCGTTCGCCTGCCGGCCACACGGTCGCCCGCCACGTCGCCGAGATCCTTCGTGTTGCCGGCCACGGCCATCCATGCGGCCATCAACACTGCGATGGCGATCGTCTCGGGCGTCGGTACGTTCCCGGTGGTGAACGCGCCGCCCAGGTAGGTGGCGATGCCGCCGCCGAAGATCACGAGGGATGCGGACCACACCCGCTGCTTCGCCGCGTGCCTGCCCGCGGAGTACAGCCATCCGAAGGCGATCATCGCCACCGTGCAGATCAGTAGCCCGAACCCGAGCACCGCGCTCAGCACGACGGCGACCACCGCGAACGCGATGCACCAGCCGACCGCGACCCGCACTGGAAGGCGGCCGCTTGCAAGCGGCCTGATCGACCCGTTCAACCGGTCGCCGGGGATGTCAGAGACGCCGTTCAGCAGATAGACGAACCCGGTCGCGGCCACCCAGGCGACGACGCCCACGACGAGAAGACCCCAATCCTCCGCCGATAGCCGACCCCAGCCGCCCGGTCTCCCCAGGGACGCTCCGGCCAGGAACCGCAGTGCGAACATCGCGAGCACGATCGGACGGCACTCCGCGAACACCAGCGGCACGACCCTCCAGCCGAGCCCACGGGCATCCTCGCCTCGTCCCGACTCCGCATCGATCGTCACGCCACGATCATGGCGCACGATCGGGGGTCGGCGCAGGTCGCTTCGCCTTGACGGTCCCTCGCGCGAGACGTTGACCGCCGCGTCAGCGGTTTGCGCGCGAGACACCATCGCGCGTGTCAGGGCTCTCCCGGATGAGTGGACTGCTGAGTTGCACCCGCGTGCAGGCTCCGCTGTCGCAGCCCTGATACCCGCCTTCTATGACCACCCCTTATGGCCGCGGACGAGATCGAGCAGCGCTCGGGATCATCCGATCAGCAGACCTACAAGGCGATCGGCCGCCTCGCCGCGGCAGGATTCCTCCAGGAGATCACGGGGCGAAAGCGAGGGCGGGTGTGGGTGGCATCTGAATTGTTGGCCGAACTCGATGACCTCGACCGGCGCATCCATGCCGCGATGGAACGCTGATCGCCGCCTCCGGGATGGGTCGTCGGACCGACCGCCGATTCCACAGACGATCGTCCCGCGCATGCTGTGCGCTACAGCCCCAGCGAACGGGCGATGAGCATGAGCTGCACCTCCGTGGTGCCCTCACCCACCTCGAGGATCTTCGAGTCACGGTAGTGCCGCGCGACGCGGAACTCGTTCATGAAACCGTTGCCGCCGAACACCTGGGTGGCGTCGCGGGCGTTGTCCATGGCGGCTTCACCGGCGACGAGCTTCGCGATGGATGATTCGGTCTTGAACGGTTTGCCGGCCAGCATCAGCGCGGCCGCGTGGTAGTACGCCTGGCGTGCCACGTGGGCGCGTGCCTGCATGCGCGCGATCGTGAACGCGATCGACTGGTATCCGCCGATGGCCTGACCGAACGCCTCGCGTTCCTTCGCGTAGCGCACCGCCTCATCGACGCAGCCCTGTGCCGCCCCTACCGCCAGCGCGGCAACGGCGATGCGGCCCTCGTCGAGGATGCGCAGAAAGTTCGCGTAGCCGCGTCCCCGTTCGCCGAGCAGGTTCTCGCGCGGCACTCGCACATCGTCGAATGCCAACCCGTGGGTGTCTGACGCGTTCCATCCGACCTTGTTGTACGGCGGATCCACCGTGAACCCGGAGGTTCCCGACGGCACGATGATCGTCGAGATCTCCTTCTTGCCGCCCCTGTCGCCCGTGACCGCCGTGACCGTGACGAGCGAGGTGATGTCGGTTCCGGAGTTCGTGATGAACTGCTTGCTGCCGTTGACGACCCACTCCTCGCCGTCTTCTCGCGCCGTCGTGCGCGTCGCGCCGGCATCGCTGCCGCCGCCCGGCTCGGTGAGTCCGAAGCCACCGAGCGCCGTTCCCGCCGCCAGCGGTGGCAGCCAGGTGCGTTTCTGCTCCTCTGTGCCGAACCGGTAGATCGGCATCGCGCCCAACGAGACGCCCGCCTCGAGCGTGATCGCCACGCTCTGGTCGTAGACGGCGAGCTCCTCGATGGCCAGGCAGAGGGCGAAGTAGTCGCTGCCCATACCGCCGTACTCCTCCGGGAACGGCATGCCGAAGAGTCCGAGCTCGGCCATCTGCGCAACGACCTCGTAGGGAAAGCTGTGTTCCGCGTCGTGCTTCGCCGACACCGGCTCGACCACCTCACGCGCGAACTCGCGCACATGGGCGGCCAGCTCTCGGTATTCCTCGGGCAGTTCCGCCATCAACGGCTCCGGCATGTTCTCTCTCGCTCTCTGCTTCGCCGCGTTCGGCGCTCGGCTCTCTGATGCGCCGCGTTCGGCGCTCGGCTCTCTGCTGCGCCGCGCACGGCGCTCGGCTCTTATGTTTCGTGCGGCTTCGCAGCGGCGTTCAGGATGCTCCGCGCCTGCCGCATCAGCGGCTCGTCGACCATGCGTCCGCGCACCGTGAACACGCCGTTGCCCGATACACGTGCGGCGTGCATCACCTCGTGAGCCCACTCGAGCGCGTCGGCGGTCGGCGCGAACGCACGGCGCAGAACAGCGACCTGGCGCGGGTGGATGCAGAGCGCGCCGGCGAATCCGAAGGCCGCGGCATCCGCTGCCTCCTCGGCCAGACCCTCTTCATCGGCGATGTCGAGGTGCACCGTGTCGTACGCCGGCTTGCCGAACGCGGCCGCCGCGACCAGAACGCGGGCTCGCGCGTGACGCGCCACGTCGCGGTATCCGCCATCAGCTCGCCTACTGGATGTGCCGCCGATCGCGGCCGCCAGGTCTTCGGCGCCCCAGGTCAGCGCGACCACGGCGTCGCATGCCGCGAGCTCCTCGGCCCGCACGATGCCGAGCGGGCTTTCGCAGAGCGCCACGATCTTCACGTCGGGAATCACCGACCGGAGCCTCTCGACCTGCTCGACGCTCTCCGCCTTCGGCAGCATCAGCGTGCGGAACGGAGTGTCGAGCACGACACGGATGTCCACCTCTTGCTCGCCGGAGCCGCTCGCGTTCACGCGCACGACCGTGCGCTCCGAACGCAGGCCGGCCGACGAGGCGGTGAGCAGTGCGTCACGGGCGGCGCCCTTCGCCTCGGGCGCCACCGCATCTTCGAGGTCGAGGATGACCGTGTCGGCCGCGGCCGCCGCCTTCGCGTACCTGTCGGGCCGGTCGGCCGGGCAGAACAGCAGCGCCGGGCCGGGCAGGCCGCGCTCGGCGTTCATCGACTCGCTCCCAAACCGTTCATCGGCCGCCCTCGTCGTCGACCGTGGGCCGGCACAGCATAAGGGTCGACCGCACGGCCACCGCGACGACGTCGCCGCGCTGGTTGCGGCCGGTGTGCTCGAACTCGACGATGCCCTGACCCGGGCGGCTCTTCGAGAGCCGCTTGGAACGTATGCGCGTCTCGGCATACAACGTGTCGCCCGCGCGCATCGGGCTCGGGAAGCGAATGTCGTCGAACCCAAGGTTGGCCACGATCGTGCCCTGCGTGAGCTGGGCCACCGACATGCCGACGAGGGTCGAGAGCGTGAACATGCTGTTGATCAACCGCTCGCCGAACTCGGTCGATGCCGACCAGGCGGCATCCAGATGCAACGACTGCATGTTCATGGTGAGGGTGGTGAACAGCACGTTGTCCGCCTCGGTCACCGTGCGGCCGGGTGCGTGCACGTAGACGGCGCTCTCCTCGAACTCCTCGAAGTACAGCCCTCGCTGCTGGATGCGTCGTTCCTGGATCATGAGTTCCCCCCACCGCGCTCTGCAACACCGTGCTCTGCAACATCGACCTCTGCATCATCGACCTGCGACGCGGCTGCGTCGTCAGTCACCGTCACCACCGCCACGATCTGGTCGCCGGTCACCTGGTCGCCCACCTCGACACGCAGCGAGACGCTGCCGGCGTGCGGCGCCCGCAGCACGTGCTCCATCTTCATCGCCTCGACGATCAACACAGGGTCTCCCTCGGCGACCGCCGTGCCATCGCCCGCGGAGATCACCGTGACCGTTCCGGGCATCGGTGAGCGCAGCTCCGGGTTCGCGGCCTCGTCGTCGGCCGCGTCGGACACCGCCTCGCGCTGCACGAGCGTCCACGATGCGCCGTCTTGGAACAGGAGCACGCGATCGCCGTCCACGGCGAAACGATACGAGCGCGTGGCGCCACTGGCTCGGATCCGCGCGACAGCGCCGTCCAGTTCGACGGATGCCTCGATCGGCCCGCCCGCTCCCACCGCGACACGCGCCGCGTCGGGGGCGCCGGTGATCAGTACGTCGCTCGTGTGCTGCTGACCGTGCGATGCCAGCGCGTAGCGCGAGGGCGCGTGGTCGCCCAACCGCCATCCGGAGGGGATGTCCCACGGGGTACTGGTTTCGACAAGCTCAACCAGCGGTAGCCTCCCGCGGGTTGAGCCCGTCGAAACCCCCGCCACACTGCCCAGCGGTGGCCTCCCGCGGGTTGAGCTTGTCGAAACCACCGCCGCACTGCCGTACGCGCACGCGTGCAGCACCAGGGCCGCCGCCATCAGCACATCGTCGTCGGCGGCGCGGAACCGCAGCCCGTCGAGCCGCCGCTCGATCAGCTCGGTGTCGAGCCGTCCAGCGCGAACGTCGGGGTCGTTCACCAGCAGCCGCAGAAACTCCACGTTGGAGTCGACGCCGAGCGTCACGAACCGGCCGAGCGCGGCATCCAGCCGCTGCAACGCGGTCGCACGGTCGGGCGCCCAGGCGATGAGCTTCGCCAGCATCGGGTCGTAGTCCGAGGTCACCGTGAGGCCCTCGATCAGTGCGCTGTCGACGCGGATGCCGTCACCGATCGGCTCGTTCAGCTGCACGATGCGCCCACCGGTCGGCAGGAATCCGCGCTGCGGGTCTTCCGCGTAGATGCGCGCCTCCACGGCGTGCCCGGTGAGCGTGACATCCTCCTGCGCGAAGTCGAGCCGCTCGCCCGACGCGATACGGAGCTGCTGCTCGACGAGGTCGATTCCGCGATGCCCGCGGATGACGCCGACCAGCTCGGTGACCGGATGCTCGACCTGCAGCCGGGTGTTCATCTCCATGAAGAAGAACTCGTCGGGTGCACTCGCCGAGACGATGAACTCGACGGTGCCCGCACCGCGATAGCCCACGCTGCGGGCGGTCTCCACCGCCGCCCGACCGATGCGATCCCGCGTCGCGGCGTCGAGGAGTGCCGACGGCGCCTCCTCGATCACCTTCTGATGCCGGCGCTGCAGCGAGCACTCCCGCTCGCCGAGGTGCACGGTCGTGCCGTGCGCATCCGCGAGCACCTGCACCTCGATGTGCCGCGGCGTCTGTACGAACCGCTCGATGAACAGGGTGTCGTCGCCGAACGACGATGAGGCCTCGCGCCTGGCCGTCTGCAACGACGGCAGCAGGTCATGCTCGCGCTCAACGAGGTGCATGCCCTTGCCGCCGCCGCCCGCCGAAGGTTTGATGAGCACGGGAAAACCGATGTCGAGCGCCGCACGGGCGAGTGCGTCGTCGTCGAGTCCCGGTTCCGCGATGCCGGGCACGGTCGGAACGCCACGTACCGCGACGGCCTTCTTGGCGCGGATCTTGTCGCCCATCACCTCCAGCGCCGCCACACCCGGGCCGATGAAGACGATGCCCGCGGCCTCGCACGCTTGGGCGAAGTCAGCGCTCTCGGAGAGGAATCCGTAGCCGGGGTGGATGGCGTCAGCACCTTGGGACCGCGCAGCGTCGATGATCCGCTCGATCGAGAGGTAGCTTTCGGCGGCGCGGGCCGGGCCGAGGCGAACGGCGACGTCGGCGAGGTGCACGTGGCGGGCATCCGCGTCGGCGTCGCTGTAGACCGCGACCGAGCGGATGCCCAGCGAACGCAGCGTGCGAATGACCCGGCAGGCGATCTCGCCGCGGTTGGCGATGAGCACGGTGTCGAACATGGCCGTCACATCCTGAAGACGCCGTAGGAGACGTCGTCCATCGGGGCACGCGAGCAGACCTCGAGCGCCAGTCCCAAGACGGTGCGCGTGTCGGCGGGATCGATCACGCCGTCGTCCCAGAGCCGCGCCGTGGAGTAATAGGGACTGCCCTGCTTCTCGTACTGCTCGACGACCGGGTCCTTCAGAGCCGCCTCCGCCTCCGCGGAGAGCGTCTCGCCCTTGGCCTCCAGCTGATCGCGCCGGATGGTGGAGAGCACCGAGGCCGCCTGCGGGCCGCCCATCACGGAGATGCGGCTCGCCGGCCACATCCAGAGGAATCGCGGCGAGTAGGCACGGCCGCTCATCGAGTAGTTGCCGGCACCGAACGATCCGCCGATGATCACCGTGAGCTTCGGGACCCGGGCGCACGCGACGGCCGTGACCATCTTCGCGCCGTGCTTGGCGATGCCGGTCGCCTCGTACTCACGGCCCACCATGAAACCGGTGATGTTCTGCAGGAACAGCAGCGGGATGCGCCGCTGATCGCAGAGCTCGATGAAGTGCGCACCTTTGAGCGCAGACTCGCCGAACAGCACGCCATTGTTCGCGACGATGCCCACCGGATGCCCGTGAATGCGTGCGAATCCCGTCACCAGGGTGCGCCCGTACTCGCGCTTGAACTCGTGGAATCTGCTGCCGTCGACGATGCGCGCGATCACCTCGCGCACGTCGTACGGCTCCTGCAGGCTGACCGGAACGACGCCGAACAGCTCGTCCGGATCGACCGCCGGATCTTCGCTCGGCTCCACCCTCCACGCGCGTTCCCGCTGTGGCGGCAGCTGATCGATGATGTCGCGCACGATGCGCAGGGCGTGCGCGTCGTCGTCGGCGAGGTGATCCACCACGCCGGAGAGCCGTGCGTGCGTGAGCCCGCCGCCCAAGTCTTCCGCGCTGACGACCTCGCCGGTCGCCGCCTTCACGAGCGGCGGTCCGCCGAGGAAGATCGTGCCCTGGTTCTTCACGATCACGGTCTCGTCGCTCATCGCAGGCACGTACGCGCCGCCGGCGGTGCTGGAGCCGAGTACGGCGGAGATCTGCGCGATGCCGCGGGCGGACATCCGTGCCTGGTTGTAGAAGATGCGCCCGAAGTGCTCCCGGTCGGGGAAGACCTCGTCTTGCCGGGGCAGGAACGCCCCGCCCGAGTCGACCAGGTAGACGCAGGGGAGCTCGTTCTCCAGCGCTATCTCCTGCGCGCGCAGGTGCTTCTTCACCGTCATCGGGTAGTACGTGCCGCCCTTGACCGTCGCGTCGTTCGCCGCCACCATCACGAGCCGGCCGTGGATGCGCCCGATTCCGGCGATGAGGCCGGCGCCGGGCGCGTCGCCGTCGTACATGTCTTCCGCGGCGAGCGGAGCGATCTCGAGGAAGGGGCTGCCTCGGTCGAGCAGGCGGTCGATGCGGTCCCTCGGCAGCAGCTTGCCGCGCGCCAGGTGGCGTTCTCGTGACGCGGCGGAGCCGCCCCGGGCGACCCGGCCCAGCCGATCGCGCAACTGACGCACCTGCTCCCGCTGCGCCTTGTCGTTGGCAGCGAATTCGGGACTCGAGCGCCGAGCGGCACTGGTCAGCACATCCATGGCAGCGTCTCCGGCCGCCCTCGGCTGTTTTGTGACCCAGAGGAATGCGGCAATGCGATTCAGTGAACGGTGAATAACTGATTTCAGGTTATCGATCGTTCACCGAGTTGTCCAGGCGGATATCCTGTAAGACGTGGCAGAGACCTGGCGAGCGACCGAGAAGGCCCGCACGCGCCAGAAGTATCTGGATGCCGCCGTGCGGCTCTTCGCCCGCCGCGGCTTCCACGCGGTCTCCATCGACGAGCTCGGCTCCGCCGTCGGCCTGAGCGGTCCCGCCCTCTACCGGCACTTCCCCGGCAAGGAGGCGATGCTCGGCGAGATCCTGGTGAGCACGAGCGAGCGCCTTCTCGTCGGCCTGGAGAAGACCCTGGAGCAGCAGGCTTCCGACGACGAGACGCTGCGCAACCTGGTGCACTTCCACCTCGACTTCGCCATGGCCGAGCGCGACATCATCCGCATTCAGGACCGCGAGCTGCCGAGTCTCCCCGACGAGCAGAACCGCACGGTGCGACGGCTGCAGAACCGCTATCTGGACGGATGGGCCGACGTGCTGCTGCGCCTCCGCCCCGAGGTGACGCGGGCGGATGCCCGGGTGCAGATGCACGCCGTGTTCGGCATCCTCAACTCGACGGCGCACAACTCGATGAGCGACAAGAGCGTCGACGTGCGCGGCATCCTCGAGCACGCCGCCGTCGCAGTGCTGCTCGGCAACGTGCCCGCCTGATCGCCGAGACCGCGGTCGCGCCACCCGCCCGGCCGATCACCGCGACCGCGACGCGCCGCCTGATCAACTGATCGCCGCGACCGCGGTCGCGCCCGCTGGTCGTCGTTCACCGAGACCGCGACTGCGCCAGATAGTCGAAATTGCGCCAGCTTAGGTGGCGCGATAGCCGCAAGCTGGCGCAATCAGGGGCGCGGTCGCGCCACGTCAGGCGCGGGCACTGTACGGGCACGGGCGCGGTGGCACGGCGGGTACGGGCGCGGTGGCGCCGTGCAGGGGCGAGCGGATGTTCCGCGCGGGGATTCAGCGCGCGGTGACCTTGCCGAAGATCCGGGCGATCGGCGCGACGATGAGGGGTCGGGCCGCAACCCAGCCGGCGGCCATCACCACGAGCGACAGCACGAAGATCCAGAAGCCGACCCAGTTGACGGCATCCTGTCCGCCGTACATGTGGTTGAGGTTGCGCAGTGCACCGGTGGCGAACACGAGCGTCACGTGCACGATGATGAACGCGACGAAGAAGATCATCACCGGAAAGTGCACGGCGCGGGCCCACTCGACCGGGTAGGCCGAGTTGAGCCGTTTCGCGCTCTTCGGCCAGACACCGGACATGCGCACGCCGGTGATCGCAGCAAGCGGCGCGGCGATGAAAACGACCACGAAGTACGCCAACTGCTGCAGCGAGTTGAAGTTGACCCAACCGTCGTCGGTCGGCCAGTCGAGCGACGCGTACTTCAGGGCCGCGGTGACCGCGTTCGGGAAGACGGACCAATCAGTGGGAACCAGCCGCATCCACTGTCCCGTGCTGAACAGCAGCACCACGAAGATCGCGCCGTTGACCAGCCACAGCACGTCGAGCCCCTGATGCAGCCACAGCGTGAGGCTGATCTTGTGCTTGCGGTTGCGTTTCGACGTCCAGAAGGCGCCCGGGCGCTTGTCGCGGCGCACGGTCAGGCCGGTTCGAATGATCAGCAGGATCAGGAAGACGTTGAAGAAGTGCTGCCAGCCCACCCACGCCGGGAAGCCGACGGGCGCGCTGTCGGGGAGCGCGTACTGCCCAGGGAACGTGTGCACGAAATCCCGCATGAAGTCGAGGCCGAGGAACCAGCGCACGGCGAGCACGACGATCGTCACCAGGCCGACGATCGCGAGGGCGAGGATGACCGCGACACCGACCCACTGCGCCGGCGTGAAGGGGCCGAGCCTCCGGGGGCCGGCGGGAGCGGTGCGTGCAGTGGATGCCGCGCGCGCCGGGCCCGAGTTGCGAGGTACGCCGACGGGTGCCGGCCGCGTGGCCGCGAGCGCCGGTCGCGCGGCTGCGAGCGCCGGTCGCGTGGCTGCGGGTGCCGGTCGCGTGGCCGCGGAATCCGGTCGCTCCGCTGGCGCCATCGAGGTCTGCGGTGCCGAGTCAGGCATTTCCGGTTCGGCCCTTGTCGGCGCGCTGGACACGGCGGGGCTCGACGCCTTCGGCAGTCCGGTGCGGGGCAGCGACGATCGGCGGGGCTGGGGGTGCGCGGATGTGGTAGGCGACGCGGATGCGGTGTGCTCCGGCGCTGCGGGCTCCGGGACTGCGTCAGACTTGGACGGCGTCGTGGCCACTGCCGTCGGATTCGGCACCGCCGCGCCCTCGCGCGGCAGCCCCGAGCGCCGAGGAAGACCGGTGCGAACCGCTGCCGCGTCGGCGACTGTCGCACCCGGGCCGTCGGGCGCCGGAGCCGTCGCTGCTGCACTCGGGGCATCCGCCGCCGCACCAGGAGCATCCACCACAGCACCCGGGGCAGTCGCCGCCGCCACCGCAGCCGGAGCCGTCGCACCCGGAGCATCCACCACCGCACCCTGAGCCGTCGTCGCTGCGCCTGGGGCAGTCGCCACCGCACCCGGAGCATCCACCACCGCACCCGGGGCAGTCGCCGCCGCACCCGAGGCATCCGCCTCTGCAGCCTGAGCCGTTGTCGCTGCACCCGGGCCAGTCGTGCCAGCTGCCGCAGTCGCCGAGCGGCCCGAATCGGTGTCGAACGATTCGCCGGAAAACGCGCGATCCGCCGTATGCGGAATCGCTTCCTCGTGCGGCCGATCGTGCGTTTTCCGGCCGACCAGGTCACGGACGAGCGCGTCAGCCGGCGACGACGCGTCGGCCGCGGCTTCGATCCCTAGCCGCACGGCCGTCACGTCGCTTCGCGACGCGCCGGAACCGGCGGCTGGGGGCCCAGGCGCAACCCGCGGGTGAGAACCGGCCGGCGGCCACGCCTCACCCCCACGGGTTCGAGGCAGGCCTCGCCGCTGAGCCGCCACAGGCTACGCCTTCCGCGCCTCGAGCGCCGAGATCAGCTGCGGAACGACCGTGAACAGGTCGCCCACGACGCCGAAGTCGGCGATCTCGAAGATCGGGGCGTCGGCATCCTTGTTGATGGCGACGATGGTCTTGGCGGTCTGCATTCCCGCCTTGTGCTGAATCGCACCGGAGATGCCGAGCGCCACGTACAGCTGCGGGCTCACGGAGACGCCGGTCTGCCCCACCTGGTACGAGTGCGGCACATATCCGGCGTCGACTGCTGCTCTGGATGCTCCGACAGCCGCCCCGAGCACGTCGGCCAGCTGCTCCACGAGTTCGAACTTCTCCGCCGACCCGAGCCCCCGGCCGCCGGAGACGACCTTCGCCGCGCCGCGCAGTTCTGGGCGCGTAGAGACAGCCACCTCGGTCTCGAACGACTCGATCGTTGCAGCCCGCACACCGGAGGGCGTCACGGTCAGTTGCTGAGGCTGCACGGGAGCGGCGTCGGCGCGGGCATCCACCGATCCTTCACGCAGGGTGACCACGGCGGGGCCGAACGTGGCTGCGGAGTCCACGTTGAAGGCGCCGCCGAAGACCGAGTGGTGCACGACCACACCCTCCTCGTCACGCGAGAGGCCGACGGCGTCGACTGCGATCGGCAGCCCGGAGCGAGCGGCGAACCGGCCTGCGACATCCCGCCCGTCCACCGAGTTGGAGACCACGACCGCGTCGGGGCGCACGAGCTCGAAAGCCGCGGCGAGCGCATCGGTCGCCGAAACCGTGAGCTCGGCGCCGGCCTCGGCCAGCAGCACGTACCGCGCGCCGAGCGATGCCGCCTGTTCGGCGGCACTTTCCGCGTTCGTCATCACCAGCGCGACCGGCGTGCCGATCAGCGATGCGGCGCCGAGCAGTCCCGCGGCGCTCTTGGCGAGCCGCCCGTCTGCACGAACCTCGAGGAGGGTCAGGATGGGGTTGCTTCCGAAATCGGCCATCGCCATCTCCCTACGCCAACCGGTTCTGCACGAGGAACTCGGCCAGCTGCTCGCCCGCATCGCCCTCATCGAAAATCTTCACGCCCGCCCCGCGCGGGGGCCTCTCGCTCACCGCGATCATGATCGAGCGCGGCGCATCCTCCCGCTCGGCGACGACACCGAGGTCTTGCAGCGAGAGCGTTTCGTACGGCTTCTTCTTGGCCGCCATGATGCCTTTGATGTTGGCCATGCGGGCATCCGGAAGCGACTCGGTGATGGAGATCACCGCGGGGAGGGATGCCGACACCGTCGCGACACCATCGTCCAGAACGCGGCGCCCAGACACCGACGCCTCCACGATGTCGACGGATGCCAGTGCCGTCAACTGCGGAACGCCGACGCGCTCGGCGATCATCGCCGGAATGACGCCGCCCGAGCCGTCCGTGGACTCGTTGCCGGCGATCACGAGGTCGAAACCGGTTCGCCGCAGCGCAGCGGAGAGCACCTCCGAGGTGAGACCGAGATCCGCGCCCAGCAACGACTCGTCGACGACCTGAACGGCGGAGGACGCCCCCATCGCCAGCCCGCGACGGATGCTCGACTGCGCCGATTCCGGCCCCATCGACAGCAGCACGATCTCGGTGTCCGGATGCCCGTCCGCATACGAAAGCGCGACCTCCAGCGAGCGCTCCCCGATCTCGTCAAGCACGGTCTCGCCTGCTGCCCGGTCGACGATACCGGTCTCGAGGTCGAGCTTGCGGTCCCCGTAGGTGTCCGGGACCTCCTTGAGAAGAACCACGATCTTCACCAGCGACTCCCTTCGTCTGCGCTCGTGTCTGCGCGATCAGCGTATTCGGGTGCGGCCCGTTGGAGCACGGCTTGTTCGAGCGCAGATTGTTCGAGCGCGACCAGGTCCGGTGCAGCC
This sequence comes from Humibacter antri, assembly GCF_054777235.1. Taxonomy (NCBI): domain Bacteria; kingdom Bacillati; phylum Actinomycetota; class Actinomycetes; order Micrococcales; family Microbacteriaceae; genus Humibacter; species Humibacter antri. Next base: position 149,066 of record NZ_BAAHAW010000048.1, read on the forward strand.
GGTCAACGGGCCGGAACCTGCTCGAGGGCGTACAGGTCTTCAGCGCCCGCGGTCGCCGCGCTCTCCAGTGCGGAGACCTGCGGCAGGATCTGCTGCGTGTAGAAGCGGGCGAGCACGAGCTGCTCGGCAGCGAAGTCGTCGCCGACGGATGCCGCGGCCAGCGCAGACTTCGCCAGCAGCCACCCGCAGACGCACAGCCCCCACATGCGCAGGTAGGGGCTCGACCCCGCGAGCACGGCCAGGGGGTCGGTCACGCCCGCACGCAGCATCCACTCGGTCGTGCGCTTCAACGTGTTCAGGTGGGCATCCAGCCGGCTGCGGATCGCGGCGAAATCGTTGCCGGCAGCGGCCAGGTCACCGTCGAGTGCCTGCAGCTGCTCGATGAACTCCAGCGCGGACGCCCCGCCCCGCTCACCGATCTTGCGACCGACCAGGTCGGCGGCCTGAATGCCGTTCGTCCCCTCGTAGATCGCGGCGATGCGAACATCGCGGTAATGCTGCGCGACGCCGGTCTCCTCGATGTAGCCGGAACCGCCGTGCACCTGCAGCGCCAGCGAGGTGAGCTCGATGCCCTGATCGGAGCCGAACGACTTGCAGACCGGGGTGAGCAGCGCGACGATCTCGCTCGCGCGTTCGCGCACCGCGGCGTCGGGGTGATGCGTGGCAAGATCGACCTGCACACCGTGCAGCAGGATGAGCCGGCGCAGCGCGGCGATCGATGCCTGCTGAGTGAGCAGCATGCGGCGCACATCGGGAAAGTCGATGATCGGCGACGGCTCGTCCGATCCGGGTGCACGGCCCTGGATGCGCTGCTTCGCATAGGCGAGTGCGTCTTGGTACGCCCGCTCCGCCAGCGCGACCCCCTCGAGCCCGACCGAGGTGCGCGCCGTGTTCATCATGATGAACATGATGGCCATGCCGCGGTTCTCCTCGCCGAGCAGGTATCCGGTGGCGCCCTCGTACGACATAACGCACGTGGGCGACCCGTGGATGCCCATCTTGTGCTCGACCGACAGCGCGCGAACTCCGTTGCGCTCGCCGAGCGACCCGTCGTCGTTCACGAGCAACTTCGGCACGACGAAACAGGAGATGCCTCGCGTGCCCTCTGGCGCATCCGGTGTGCGCGCCAGCACGAGGTGCACGATCTGGTCCGTGAGATCGTGCTCGCCGAAGCTGATGAAGATCTTCTGCCCGGTGATCGAATAGGTGCCGTCTTCACGACGAACCGCGCGGGTCTTCACGGCCCCGACATCCGACCCGGCCTGCGGCTCGGTCAGATTCATGGTTCCGGCCCACTCGCCGGTGACCATCTTCGGCAGGAACCGCCGCTTCAGTTCTTCACTGCCCACGGCCGTGAGCGCCTCGATCGCGCCCTGCGTGAGCAAGGGCCCCAACGCGAACGACATGTTCGCCGAGGTGATCATCTCCTGCATCGCCAGGCCCACCGTGCGCGGAAAGCCCTCGCCGCCGAACTCCTGCGGCATCGGAACACTGCCCCAGCCGGTCTCGACGTACGTGCGGTAGGCGTCCTTGAACGCCTGCGGCATCGTGACGGAGCCGTCGGGGTGGTACGTCACCCCTTCGGTGTCGCCGATGCGGTTCGTGGGCGCGACGACCTTCGTGACGAATTCGCCGTAGCTTTCGAGCAGCTCGACGACCGTGTCGAGATCGGCATGCTCGAAGCCGGGCAGAGCGGAGATCTCCGGATACCCGACGACGTGTTCCAGAGCGAACCGGAGATCAGAGAGAGGTGGACGATACTCAGCCATACCTCCACGTTAATGGACGTTAACTGGATGTGAGAAGGGGTTCGGTGTCAAGGCCCTGTGATTCCAGCCCGGTTCCGCATCAACCGGGCCGCTTGCGCAGCAACCGGCGGCTCAGCGGGACCCAGACGACGAACGACCACGCGATCGCGCGGAACCGGCCGAAGCGACCGAACGCGTCATCCGCAGCCGTGCGACGACGACCACGCCACCGGCCGCCAGAAGCAGGAGCGCGAGCAGCACGGCGGGCACCGAGTCGGAACCGGTGTCGGCCAGACCGTGGCGGGATGCCGCGGGGTCGGCGTTCGTACCGGAGGTTCCTGCTCCCTGCCCCGGTGTTCCCGCACCGTTGCCCGGCCCGGTGCTCGGATCCCCGCCGTTCGCTTGCCCGACCAACGGATCCTTGGCGATCGGGCCGCCGGCGCGAGTGACCAGTTCGTAGATGTTCGGAACGACACCGCCCGCGGCCGAGAACGTGATGCGAACGGCCAGCACGCCGTCTTTGTCGACCGCGGCTTCCTGGAAGACCTTGCCGGGATCCAGTGCCCCGAGCTCGTGCCAGCCGGCGGCATCCTCATACTGCAACTCGCCGGCTGCGGTGCCGACGAGCGTGACCGAACCCAGGTGAGTGGGAGCGGTGAACGCACGGGTGAGGGTGGCACCGTCGACCGGCGCCGCCGCCGCGGTGAAGGCGGACTGGATCGACGCGTCGAACGCGTTCAGCACACTGGAGCCGGCGGCGGCGGGCACGTCGCTGCTCACCAGAACCGACCCGGGCGACACCTGGATCTCACGGATCTTCACCCATTTGCCACCAGGGTTCACCGCCGTGGCGACCAGCCTCACATAACGGGCCTGCACTGGCGAAGGGAACGAGTAGGTCACCAACGGGGCGTTGTCGAAGTGCGCGGCGGTCGTCCAGTCCGTGCCGTTCGTCGAGTACTGGAGGTCGACGTGGTAGAGCATGTCGCCCGCCGTGGAATCGGAGTCCGACTGATGCACGGCCACCGAGCCGACACTCTTGACCGCACCGAGATCGGCCTGCACGAAGTCCCCGACGGCCGGGGTCTGATTCGACCAGTAGAACGTCGAGAGATTGCCGTCGGTCATGTTCGACGGAGCATAGTTCTGGTACTGACCGAGGTTCGCTGAGGCGCTTGCCACCACGCCGTACGTCGGCGCCACCTGGAACTCACGAACCTTCACCCACTTGCCGCCCGGGTTGGCTGCAGTGGCGACGAGCCTTACATAGCGCGCCTGCACCGGCGCATCGAACGAGTACGACACGAGTGGCTGGTTGTCGAAGTGGGCGGCGGTGGACCAGCTCTTCCCGTCGGTCGAGTACTGCAGATCGGCGTGATAGAGCATGTCGCCGGCGGTGGTGTCGGAGTCGGCCTGGTGGATGTTCACCGAGCCGACACTCTTGACCGCACCCAGATCCACCTGCACGTAGTCGCCCACAGCCGGAGCCTGGTTCGACCAGTAGAACGTCGAGAGGTTGCCGTCGGTCATGTTCGACGGCGAGTTGCCTGCCCAGGTTCCCATGCTCGTGCTGGCCGTGCCGGCGTACGGAGCAAGTCCGCCGACGGGAGTCGCGCCGAGCCACGTGTTGTAGGCGGCGATCGCCTTGTCGCTGAACGTCTGGAACACTCCATCGCCCACGCTGGGCACGATCGAGTTCGGCACCACCTGATCGTTGTTGCCCAGGTCGGACACCGTCGGCTGCTTCGCCGCGTTCACCTCCGAGAGTGCGGCGAGGATCGCCTTGGTGGCGGCCTCTCCTTGTCCGGCCTTGATGGATGTCAGCGAGGTGATCTCATCCTGCATCGCGGTCGCCCAGTGCGCGGCCGCGTCGATCCACGGCTGAGCATCACCGTAGAAGCCCGGCTGGGCCATGGCCTTCAGCGTGTCGGGTGCGGCTGCGATCACGGCCAACCGGTCTTGAAGCGACTTCATGCCTGCGGCATCCCCCGACTGATATGCCGTCCAGAATGCGTCGATGTCGGCCGAGAGCTCGGGCGCGAACTGCGAGCTGGATCGGTAGGGAGTCCAGCTCTGGTTCAGGTCGACGAAGGCGTCGAGCGCGTCGCGCACGGCCGAGTCGCCACCGGCGAGTTCTGAGATGATCGCCGCCTGTGTGACGGAGGCGTCATAGTCGGGTGAGTTCCAGGTGTAGTCGCCGTAGCCGGCCAGCGCGATCATCGATGCATAAGGCTCGATCATCGGGTTCGAGGTGATTCCGTCGATCTTGGTGTAGAGCTGCGGGTCCCGCCCTGTCAGAGGGTTGAGGAAGAGGCGGCCGCGCTGGCCGTCGTTGACCGGGAAGTTGTCCCAGATGTAGAGGTGGTTCGTGTAGTAGTTCTTCGCAGCGGCGGTCACGGAAGCAAGCGTGATCTGATCACTGAACACGCCCTCGCCCGTCCACTGCACCCGAACGGAGGGGTCGAGGCTCTGCCCGAAGGTCGTCTTGTAGGCGTTCCCGCCCGAGCCGTTGTAGTCGGTCGGCACGGTCTGAAGGGGCTGCAGTTTGTTCGGCGTGATGTAGTCGGCGACCACCTTGTTCAAGTAGTACGTCTGCGCCTTCGCGACGTCATACGACCCGTTGGTGGTGAACTGGGTCGAGTCCGCTGAGCAGTGCGCCGAGGTGTCGATGTCGTCGAGGGCGATGTAGAACGAGCTCACTCCGATCGAGCGCAGCTCGTCGAACTTCGCCTCTGTCGCTTGAAGATCCGCGGCGGACGAGTAGCAGATGTCGTTTCCCGGCGACAGCGCGTAGGTGAAATTGACGTGGTTGTCGTTCGCTGCGCCGACCAGTTGCTTCAGCTGGTCGAGCTGTGCGCCTGGGTAGAGCTCGCGCCACTGCCCGCGCAGGTACGGGTCATCCTTGGGCGTGTAGATGTAGGTGTTCATCTTGTGCTTGCCGTCGAAGGACATCATGTCCATGCGCGCCTGGTGCGACCACGGGATGCCGTAGAAGCCCTCGATCTCTCCGCGAAGGGACATCAGCGGCCAGTCGCGCACCGTCACTGCCGGCACCGTGCCGTCTTTCACGATCTGCGTGAGGGTCTGCACCGCGTAGTATGTGCCGGCCGCGTCGATGCCGTCGAGCACCAGCGCCTTGTGGCCGCTCACCGTGCCGCTGCCGAGCGCGTATCCCTCCGGCTTGATCCCGGCCGAACCGTCGAGGCCGATGCTGCTGAGTGCGCCGGCCATGGTCGGGTTGTCTGAGGCCGTTCCCAGGTAGACAGCATCGCCATCGGGCGGAGTCGTGACGAACTTCACCGTTCCGCCGACCGCCGCGATGGTCTTCGCGAGCAGGGCTTGCGCATCCGGGTCGGTCTTCGTACCCACGACCACCTGGACCGTTCCGGTCAGCGAGAACGGCACGCCTCCCGCGGTCTCCTGCTGCGGCGTCGGCAAGATATGGGGCAGGGCGGCCGCATGCGCGGCCTGCGGATGGCTCGCCGTCGCGATCCCCCCGGCCATGGCGACTGTCAGTGCACCGACGAGCAGGATGCGACCGGGCTTCAGCATTCTGATGGATCCTCTGAGGTAGTGACGTGGGGCATTCGGCTTCGGATGCCCCCGCAGAGAGGTCGGCGCCCTTGCCTGGACCATCGGGTCCGTCAGAATTGTTGCCGATATCATTGCCAAGAAGGCATGTTTGTCAGCGAACTGCTCCGTGCGGTCACTGTACTGATGTGTTCGATAACACGTCAAGTGGTCGAGCCGTGAACGTCGAACGACGTCATCGACCCGTGCGCGGTGCGTCGCTCGACGTGCAACACGGTCTGCCCGGCGGGATGCCCCGGCGACCGTCGCTGCACGGCGTCCACCAGCGCGCAAGAGAGGGTTCGGGCGCGGGTCGTCTGATCACGGTGTGCGAGTTCGCACGACTGTGGAGGGGTCGAGCGCACCGTACTCGCGCACATCGGTCGGTAGGTGTGTCGCGGCCCGGCGTGGAATCGGCGCGGCGCGCCGGAACCCCGTCAACGACGGGAAGCGGAGGTGCGCCGACTCGGATCAGCACGCAGACGAGCGCCCTGGGTCGCTCCGGCGCCGGTCCGATGCAGTCGCCGTTCGAATCCCACATACGTGACAAGACAAGCGACGCCGAACCCGAGCAGGATCGCCGTTGCGGCGAGCAGCAAGATTCCGAGATCGATGCTCACAAAACCAGCCCACACGACAAGGCGAGGAATGGCCAGGGCCCAGTACGGGGCGCACCGGTAAGGGGTACGAGCCGAACTGATGCACAAGCGAAAGTACGAAAACGGCCCGCTTTCGCGAGCCGTTCTCTACTGTCTCAACACAGTGTGCGCCATGAGGGATTCGAACCCCCAACCTTCTGATCCGTAGTCAGATGCTCTATCCGTTGAGCTAATGGCGCCTGGGGCGCAGACCGGAGCTTTCGCCGCCTGATCAACCTGACGACTATATCAGGCGCGTCGCCGTCACTCGTAATCGCATCGAGGATGCGGGTTTCGACACGCGCGCCTGCGGCGCGCTGCTCAACCGGCGGTGCACGCGATCCCGCCGCACGCTGCTCGGCCGGCGGTGCACGCGATCCCGCCGCACGCTGCTCAACCAGCGGTGCACGCGATCCCGCCGCGCGCTGCTCGGCCGGCGGTACACGCGATCCCGCCGCACGCTGCTCGGCCGGCGGTGCACGCGCCCGCGGGGTGCTGCTCAGCCAGCGCGCGGGGTGAGGGCCGCTCGGATGCGTGCGGCCACGGCATCCGCCTCGGATGGCGAGGGGTAGGCGTGCCGGGGTCCCAGCCAGAAGCGCAGGCCGTCGCCCTTCGAGCGCGGGATGACGTGCAGGTGCAGGTGCGGAACCGACTGCGAGACCACGTTGTTGACGATCAGGAGAGAGCCGTCGGCATCCATCGCGCTCTCCACTGCGCGCTCGAGTGCCTGCGACGTGCGCAGCCACGGCGCGGCGAGCTCCTCCGGCAGTTCGTCGTAGGTCTGCACGTGCTGTCTCGGCACCATCAACACGTGCCCGGGGAACACGGGATGCGCGTCGAGGAAGGCCACGAAATCGGCGTCACGGTACACCTCACGGGCGGATGTCTCGCCTTCGGTGATTGCGCAAAATACGCAATTTGCAGCACCGCCCTCGACGGAACCCCGCGCGGAGAAGGCGGCACGCGATTCGGCCGGCATGCCCGCTGAGGCCTGGCTGGATTCGGACACCTGGCCGGCTTCGGTGGCCCTGCTCACGCGAAGATCTCGTCGAAGAAGTCGAGCTGCGCCTGCCAACTGCGGGCATCCGCCACAGGACGGAAGTTCTCGCCGGGCACGGTGAACGCGTGCGGTGCACCGCTGTAGGTGACGACCTGCCAGTCGAGGTGCGGCACGGCGCGCAGCTCGTCCTGGAACGCGTGCACCGCCTCGTCGGGTACGACGGGGTCGATACCGCCGGTGAGCACGAGCAGCTTGGCGCGGATCGCATCCGCATCGCTCGGATCGTGCGCGATGAGGCGGCCGTGGAAGGAGACGACGCCACGGATGTCGGCCCCGGTTCGTGCGAACTCCAGCGCGGCGGATCCGCCGAAGCAGTACCCGATCACGGCGATGCGCGACTCATCCACCTGCGGCAGTTCGGCGAGCGTCTCGAACGCGGCCTGCACCCGCGCCCGGAGCAGCGGAAGGTCCCGGTAGTAGCGGCCCGCGAGGGCGGATGCCTCCTCGTGGGAGGGGTGCACATCCGCTCCGTAGATGTCGGCGACGAACGGCACGTAGCCCAGCCGGGCGAGCATCTGCGCGCGCATCTCGGCGTTCGGTCCCACACCGAGCCAGTCCGGCACGACGACGATGCCCGGCCGCGGTGCGTCGGCCGCGGCGTCATGGGCGACGTATCCCTCCAGCTCCGTGCCGTCGTGACCGTACGTGATCGCGGATGCCTCGAGCCGCGCCCCGGACGGGATCGGGATGCGGGCGAGCAACTCCTCGTGGGTGGCGGGCAGGTCGGTCATCGGCGGCTCCTTCGATCGTTCCTCACGTTACGCCCGGCGCACACCGAGGCGTCGCCCACGGGTCGCGGCCGGCGACATAGCCTGAGCGCATGGCCGAGGAATACGCCCACGAACCGGATGCCCACCGCTACGTACTCCGCGTCGATGGCCAGATCGCCAGCGTCGTCGACTACACGGTGCTCGGCCACGCGCTGTCGATGACGCGTACGTTCACGAATCCGAACCTGCGCGGACGCGGACTGGCCGGCAAGATCGTCGAGTTCGCGGTGAACGACGTCGAGCACAACACGGATCACCACGTGGTGCCGATGTGCTGGTACGTGGCGCAGTGGTTCGACCAGCATCCGGAGCGGGCAGAGCTGCTGAAGGCGCGCACCGCGTAGGGCGCTGTCGACAAGCTCGACCCGCGGCAACGGACCATCCGACTATTCTCGAATCGAAGCCGCGTGCCGTGTCACGAGCCGCCGCGGCTTCGCACATCCGTCTCCCACGAGGACATTCAATGACGAACGCATCAGGTCGCGCGGCGCTCATCGCGTCGTACGCGCGCACTCCCTTCCTTCGGTTCAACGGCGGGTTCGCATCCGTCACGGCAGTCGACCTCGGCGCCCACGCGCTGAAAGCGGCGATGGCGCGGGCGGGCGTCGCACCCGGGCAGATCGACATCGTGCAGGGCGCGCAGGTGGTGCAGGCCGCCGCCGGCCAGAACCCGGCGCGTCAGTCGGCGATGAAGGCGGGCATCCCTATGACGGTGCCGGCGATCACACTGAACGCCGTCTGCCTCTCCGGCACGCTCGCGATCGCCGCCGCCACGAGACTCATCGAGAACGGCGAAGCCGACATCGTCGCGGTCGTCGGCCAGGAGTCGATGTCGCTGGCTCCGCACGCATGGTCGGGGTCGCGCATGGGGCAGAAGTACGGGGCGATCGAGTTCGTCGACACGCTCGAGCACGACGGTCTGACGGATGCCTTCCAACACGTCTCGATGGGGGCCTCGACGGAGGAGTACAACAGCAAGCTCGGCATCACGCGCGAGGAACAGGATGCCTACGCTGCGACCTCGCACCAGCGGCTGGCCGCAGCGGCCGAGTTCGTGGGCGGCGAGATCGAGCCGTACGACGTGCCGTCCCGGAAGGGCGCGACGACGTACTCGGCCGACGACGGCCTGCGCGCCGACACGACGGCGGCGAGCCTTTCGGCCCTGCGTCCGGCGTTCGCGGCGGACGGCACCATCACGGCGGGCAACTCGTCGCAGATCACCGACGGAGCGGCGGCGCTGATCATCGTGGGCGACGACGTCGAGCTTTCGGTGAAGCCGCTGGCGCGGATCGTGTCATCGGCGTTCGTCGCCGGTCCCGACACGTCGCTGCACTCCCAGCCGTCGAACGCGATCGCCGCAGCGTTGCGCAAGGCGGGTGTGGAGGCATCCGCGCTGGCCGCCGTCGAGATCAACGAGGCGTTCGCCGCCGTCTCGTTGCACTCCACCCGCGAGCTCGGCCTCGACCCGGCGATCGTGAACACGGACGGCGGGGCGATCGCGCTCGGGCATCCGCTCGGGGCATCCGGCGCGCGCATCGTCGGACACCTCGCCAGGCGCCTGCAGGCGGCCGGGGCAGGCAGCGTGGGCGCGGCCGGGCTGTGCGGGGGCGGCGGCCAGGGCGCCGCCATGGTGCTCGAGGCGCTGTAGGGCGCCCCGCCCACGGGAGCGGCGGCCCGTACATGGCCGCCCGTATACGGTGGCGCGCACATGGCCGCCCCATATGCGGTGGCGCCTTGCGCGGTGGCGCCTGTCGCCGCATGCGTCAACAGGACAGAACGCGCTCTCCCGCCGAGAACATGCACGGATTGGCCTGTTGGCCGATTGTCCTGTTGAGGCGAGGGCGAGGCTCGAGTGGGAAAGCGCGAACTGGGCGCTTCGAGCGCGCGGCAGCGTGAACGGCGGACGCTGGCTCAGACGTACAGGGCGTCGGCGACCAAGCGGCGCAGTTCGATGACGCCGCTGTCCGACCAGCGGGTCGGATGCACTCGGTTCGTGAGCAGCGTCCAGGCACGGTTGGCGTCGAAGTCGATCCAGAGCCCCGTGCCGGTGAAGCCGGTGTGGCCGATGGTGGCCGGGCTGCAGGCCTCCCCGCCCGACCAGCCTTCGTACGGATGCTCCCAGCCATACGTGCGGCGTGGCCCGACCGGGGTGCGCATCAGCTCGATGGACTCGGGCGCTGCGCCCGTGCCGTCCAGCAGCCCGCGGGCGAAGGCGAGAACGGATGCCGCGGTGCCGAACAACCCCGCGTGCCCAGCCCCCTGCAGCGCCGCCGCGTTCTCGTCGTGCACCGTGCCCACGAGCATCCGTCTGCGCCACGGACAGAACTCGGTGGCAGCCGCCTGCGTCGGCTCGGCCGACCATGCGAAGCCATCGCCGGGGTCGAGGTCGCGGATGTGAACGCCTGCCAGGCGCTCCAACACGAGGCCGAGCAGCATGTAGTTGAGGTCGGAGTATGCGGGATCGCCGTGCGGCCAGTCGCGCTGGATCACGAAAGCCCGCAACTGATCGGGGTCGGTGCCATACGTGTAGACGGGGAACGTGGCGGGCAATCCGCTGGCGTGCGTGAGGCAGTCGCGCAGCGTGATGCGGCGCTGCCAGGCATCCGGATCGAACTGCCGCAGCTCGCTCAGCACCTGCGTGATCGGAGCATCGAGGTCGAGGATGCCCGCAGCCGCGGCATCCAGAATGCGCGGCGTCGTGAAGATCACCTTCGTCAGCGACGCGAGGTCGAACCAGGTGTCGGCCGTCATCGCGCGTTCCTCGGGGTCGCGCTGTGCGAGGCCGACTGCGCGTACCGACACGTCGCCCGGCCCGGTGTCGGCCGTCGTCTCCGCCCGGTCGGTCGCGCGAGACTGCATGCCCGCCCCAAGACTGCGGGAATCACCCGCCGTCTCGGGATCCATGTGCAGTTTCACGGATGTCCCCAGTTCGAGCACGCCGAGCACCGCGCCCGGGATGCGGCCCGAATCCGCCCACTCCGTCACCAGGCCGAATGCCGCGTCGAATCCCATACGTCGAGCGTAGAGGCAGCGCGACACCCGCCGAGGCACGCGTCCACCGTCGCGCAGGCACCCGCCATCGCGCAGGCACCCGCCCCGTCACGCAGGCACCCGCCATCGCGCAGGCACCCGGCATCGTGCAGGCATCCGCCGTCGCAGCCATCACCCGCAGCCGGCATCCGCAGCCGGCATCCGCAGCCGCAGCGGCATCCACCGTCGCAGCCACAGGCATCCACCGCCCTGCACCGCACGGTCGGCCGGAAAACGCACGATGCGGCGGAAGGATCAGCCGCGCGGATGCGGCGGACCGTTCGTTTTCCGGCCGACCGTCCGACGGAGATCGGCACCTGGTGCTACTTGTGCCCCGAGACCCAGTCGGCGACGCGGGCGATCGCGGAGGTGCGGGTGCTTCCGCGGTCCTCGGCCCGGTCGGCCAGGCCGTAGGCGCGGTAGAGGCCGTTCACGGCGATGAACCGCAGCGGTTCGGGCTCCCAGTTGCGCACCCGGTGCCCGACCCACGGCAGCGCGGTGAGCGAGGTGTCGCGTCCCAGCACGAGGTCGGTGAGCGTACGGCCGGCGAGGTTCGTGGCGGTGACGCCGGTGCCGACGTATCCGCCCGCCCAGGCCAGACCGGATGACCGATCCAGCCCGACCGTCGCCGACCAGTCCCGCGGCACCCCGAGCACGCCCGACCAGGCACGATCCAGGCGCACATCGCCCAGCACGGGGAAGAACCGCACCAGCAGCTCCCGCAGCGAGCGCACCGTCACGTTCGGTGTCGAACCGTCTGCATCGAAACGGGACCCGTAATGGTAGGGAACGCCCCGGCCGCCGAACGCGATCCGGTCGTCCGCCGTGCGCTGCGCGTACATGTACACGTGGGCGAGATCGCCGAGAGTGTCGCGGTTCGCCCAGCCGATGGCATCCCACTGCTTCTCGGACAACCGCTCGGTGACGATGAGCGACGAGTTCAGCGGCACCCACGCCCGGTGCGCACCGGGCATGCGCGCGGTGAACCCCTCGGTCGCGCGCACGACGACGTCGGCGTCGACGGATCCGTGCGCAGTGACCGCACGAGCCGTCCGACCGGCGCTGCGGGGCTCGATCGCCGTCACGCTGGTGCCCTCGCACAGCTCGACGCCGAGCGCGACGACCGCGTCGGCGAGTCCGCGCACGAGTTTCGCCGGCTGGATGCGCGCACAGTGCGGCTGCCACAGCCCGCCGAGCGCGTCCGCCACCGCGACGCGAGCGGATGCCTGCCCCGCGTCGAGCAGCTGCGCGTCGACATCCGTCCACTCGGCTTCACCCTCGGCCCATTCGTGCAGCCGGGCGAGCTGCGCCCGGTTGCGCGCCACATTCAGCTCTCCGCCGAGCACGAAGTCGGCGTCGATGCCCTCCTCCTGCGCGGCCCGGATCACCTCGTGCACCGTCTCCGTCATCGCGGTCTGCATGGCCTGAGCGCCGACGCGACCGTGCGTCTTCGTGTATTGCTCGCGACCTCCGGTGACGGAGTTGGTCAGCCATCCGCCGTTGCGACCCGACGCGCCGTAGCCGGCGAACCGCTGCTCCAGCACCACCACCCTCAGCGACGGCTGCGCCTTCTTCAGGTAGTACGCCGTCCACAGGCCGGTGAAGCCGGCGCCGATGATGCAGACATCCGCCCGCATGCTGTGCCGCAAGGGCGGCCGCGGCTCCGGCGCGGGCACCTGCGAATACCAGAACGAGACGGATGCCTGCGACACGTCGCCGACATTACCGGCGGCGAAAGGGCGAGCCGCGGGCATTCAGGAGAAGTCCGCACGAGCTGGCGTGCAGAACCCACACACCGTACGGAAAGTGTGGGCGCACCACCACTGCCGCGGAGAAACCTCACGTTTCGCGATGCTCGAACGTCTGCACAATGAAGAGGAACGAACACGAGGAGTCAGCATGGGCATCCGGCACGCCACGATCGCTGCGCCGCAGATCTCGGAGCAGATCGGCGAGGTCACCATCGTCGCCGAAGACGACGCCGTCATCGGCATCTACTACCCCGGTCACTGGACCAGGCCGGATCGCTCCGCGTTCGGTCCGGAGGTGTCGTACGGCTCCGACCCGGCCATCGCACCTGCGGTCGAACAGCTGCGCGACTACCTCGACGGCGGGCGCGACACGCTCGACTTCGCCATGCGCGCGAACGGAAGCGACTTCGAGGAACGGGTGTGGGACATCCTGCGGAAGATCCCGTACGGCGAGACCATCACGTACGGCGGCATCGCGGAGCAACTCGGCGACCGGTCGATGGCTCGCATCGTCGGGCAGGCCGTCGGACACAACCCGCTCTCCATCGCCGTGCCGTGCCACCGCGTGGTCGGCGCCGACGGAAGCCTCACCGGCTACGCGGGCGGCCTCGAGCGCAAGCGGTTCCTGCTCGGCCTCGAGGGTGCGCTCGAGGCCGATGCGCCGAAGCTGTTCTGAGGATGGCTGTGCTCCGGCGGTGCTGACGGTCGGACTTGCCGGAACCGGAACTGCGGGTTTCGACAAGCTCAACCCACGGGAGAAGCCCAACCCACGGAAAACATCAACTTCCATCGGCTCGGCGAAGCGAGCAAGCTCGCTTCGCTCTCGCCTCAGTCAGTTGTTGCCCTTCGAGCAGGTCTGGGTGGCAGCGGTCTGACCCTTGACATCCTGCGGCAGCGCGACAGGCGTGCTGCCTGACCCGGAGCCCGCGCCCGCACTGGATCCGCCTGACGGCGTGCCCGAGCCCGAGGCATCCGATGGGGCGGGGGCATCCGTCGGCGCCACGGATCCCACACCGGTTCCGCCCGTCAACCGGATGGGCTGGTCGTTCTTGATCGCCTCCATGAGCACGTCGGCCGACGAGTGATCGGCCACGACCTTGCCCGGATAGTCGGAGTCGCTGCCGACCGGGTACTGCACGAAGGTGATGTTGTCGTACTTGAGGTCCTTGCCCGCCATAGCGACCTGGTACAGCGTGGTCACGTTGTTCAGCGAATCCGACCACTGGATGTGCTGCTGAGCCGCTTTCACGAGACCCCACATCTTGACCGGGTTCGTGAGCGTCGCCTTCGTCATCACGGTGCGCACCAGAGACGACAGGAACACCTGCGTGTTGCTGATGCGGCCCAGATCGGATCCGTCGCCCACGCCGTACCGCGTGCGCAGGAACTCGGCCGCCTGCATGCCCTGCAGCACCGACGTGCCGTCCGGAAGGTCGAGGTTCGTGTGCTCGTCGTGGATGCCGCCGTCGGTGATGCACACCGGCACGCCGCCCACCGCGTTCGACATCGAGACGACGCCCTCGAAATCCACGACGCCGGCGAACGGGATGTCGATACCGGTCAGCTGCTCGATCGTCAGCACCGTGCACGCCACGCCGCCGTCGGAGAGCGTCGTGTTGAGCGGCTGCGACGACATCGCGCTGTTCCAGCCGCCCCTGCCGTCGGGGCACTTCGGAATGGCGAGCATCAGGTCGCGCGGAAAGCTCACCACTGTCGCGTGCGTGTGGTCCTGCGAAAGGTGCAGGAGCATCGTGACGTCGTTGAGCCCCGCACCGGAACTGTCTTCGGTGGTGCCCCATGCGCCGCCTTGGCCCGTGCGGGTGTCGCTCGCGGCGAGCAGGATGTTCACACCACCGTCGAGCGCACCGATGTCGGGAATCGCGCCGAGCTTCTCCTCGCCGACGAGGTGCACCGACGGCTTCTTGTCCGAGACCAGGTTCGCTGCAGCGACGCCGCCGATGCCGACCACACTGACGAAGGCGACGACGGCGACGGATGCCACCACCTTGCCGAACGTCGCCCACGGCTTGCGCCGCAGTCGGCCGTGCCTGGCTATGGCGTGCAACGGTTCGGACGCGCCGGCGCCGGCGCGACGCCGTCCACGCTGGGTGCTCCTCGATGCTGCCATCGGACCACCCTAGGGCAACGCCGAGCGGCGAACCTGTGCAGAACCACAGATCGATGGAGTGGAAAGCGAAGGCCATTTCCGGCGTTCGCCGCGACGCCGCCGCCGGCCGTCTCGACAGTCGGCCAGTGGGTGAACTCTTTTCTCTGCTACCGCGTCAGGCGGCGTCGTCGACCGACACCAGGCCGCCGAACTCGTAATGCACGGTCGCCCCGGGGCCGGGCTCGCCCGCGCTCAGGCGGTACAGCGAGGGAAGCGCACCCGATGCGTGCGGAACCGAACCATGAGAGGCATCCGCCTCTGGCGCGTCCAACGCAGACGCATCCAACTCAGACGGATCCAACGCAGGCGCATCCGACTTCGGCAGATTCGACTCCGGCGCATTCGTCTCGTCCACTGCCGCGCAGATCATGTCGGCGTCGAAGTCCTCCGGATCGAGCTCCATCACCTGTCCGTCGAACTGGCCGCCGTGCAGCACGGCATGGAAGGTGGGTCCGGAATCGAGGATGTCGGTGAGCTCGCTGCGGAACTCCTCGACGCTGAGAGATCGGTTGGCGCCCACCAGTAGAGCCACCCGCTCGAGCAGGTCGCCACGCTGGGATTCGCTCAGCGCGCCGACGGACTCGACGAGCTCGCTGGCATCCAGTGCAGCCAGCAACTGCTCCGGGGTCGGCTCGATGTCATCCATTTGCTCACGCTAAATCTCGCAGGAGAGTACGGGCGACGGCTCGCGGAGTGTCGCGGAGTCTGTTGTCGCGGCATCGCCGTTCAGAGGCCATCTACGGCGCATGCACCGCACGTGGCGGAAGCGGCGAACTCACTTCGTCGAGTACCGACCGGATGTGCTGCTGCACCACCGCGTCGGTGACCGGACCGGTGCCGATGGCCGCGGCCTCGTTCTCCGCCATGACGACCATGCCGCGCAGACCATGCGACGAGCGCGCCAATGCCTCGAGCCACTGCGGGTTCAGCGGCGGCGGCGCAGGCTCGTTGAAGAGGAACTGCAGCTGGATCGAAGGGCTCAGCCAGATGCTGATCCGTCCGCCGCCGTCTTCGGGCGCGACCCGCCAACTCAGCAGAAAGCCCTCCTGCAGCCGCAGCTTCGAGGTGATCGCGATCTTCAGGTGGGAAAGGGTGCGGTCGTCGAAGCGGTACTGGGCACGATCGTTGTACACCAAGTAGCCCATGTACCGATGATTCCACCGCTTGCTCCTTCGCGGCAGGGCGGATGACGGAGCATCACGCTCTCGGCAGGGCGTCTACACGTTCCGTCCGGCCCTGAAGCTCTGTGACCGTCGGGCCGTCAACGATGTCGGGGCCGTACTCGTCCACGGGCTCGCTCACGAGTTGGCTCGACGGTCCGATGAGCACTTCGATCATGTCGACCACCCCGCTGGCGAGCCGGCCTGGCACGAACACCGCGTCGGCGAGACCCCGCGACGCCAGAGCGCGAGCGTAGTCGAGCAGCGCCCTGGCGATGCTGTCGCCGGTATAGAAGGCAGTTCCCGCATAGACGATTCGGCGCATGGGTAGAGCTTGGATCGTGAACTACCCGAGGTCGAGGCCTTGACAGGACCGAATCGGCTCGGCCGCGAGGCGGGTGGGGCGGATGCCAGCGGGTCTGCAGCCCCAACCCTGCGATGAGCCTGCCGCCGAGGGCAGCACCGCCTCAACGAACTCGCATAGGACCGCGGCAACCCATCGTCGCAGGCGCCGAATCAGTAGTGAAGGTTCCGTGGGGGATCACCCACCAGCAAAGGGGAACCTGCGTCGTTCCGCGGAATCTCGGGGATTGAATGTGGCGGAGACGGAGGGATTTGAACCCTCGGACGAAGTCTGCGGTACGTCATCAGATACAGAAACCCGCAGAATTCCAGCATTCTCGAACATCCCTCGATCACATGAACAGGATTGGTTCTGATGCAGATGCGGCCAAAATGCGGCCACGCTCGTTGTCGCGGGTGCACCTCGTACACGGATTCGCTGGAGCAATCGGCGTCGGCCTGACGCGCATCGACCATCCCTCCTCTCGACGCACCGAATTCGCAGTGACCCGAATATGCGGTGTGTTGCGAGTTACCCCTTCACGCCTCCGGTGGCGAGCCCGGACTGCCAGTAGCGCTGCAGGAAGAGGAACGCGACGATCAGCGGGATGATCGAAACGAAAGCCCCGGTCAGCACGGTCGAGAACAGCACCTGCGCACCGCCCCCTGCTGATGCCGTGGCCTGCCATTGGGCGAGACCGACGGTTACCGGGAAGAGGGATGGCGTGTTGAGCATGATGAGCGGCAAAAAGTAGTTGTTCCATGTGGCGACTAACTGGAACAGCACGACGGTGACGATGCCGGGCGACAGCAGGCGGACGCCAATGGTTGCGAAGATGCGGAACTCGCCAGCGCCGTCGATGCGCGCCGCCTCGAGCAGGCTGTCGTCCACCGACTCGAGGGCGTAGACGCGCATCAGGTAGACGCCGAACGGGCTGACCAGAGAGGGAAGGATGATCGCCCACATCGAGTCGGTCAGGTTCGCGGCCGCGAACAAAAGATAGGTCGGGATTGCCAGCGCTGTGAGTGGAACCATGATCGATCCGAGGATCACGGAGAACACCGCGGTGCGCCCACGGAACCGGTACTTCGCCAGCGAGTAGCCAGCGGCCGTGGCGAGCGCGGCCGCCCCGACGGCGCTGACCACGGAGTAGATGATCGTGTTCAGTCCCCACTGCCAGAACACGCCGCCCTGGAAGGTGAAGAGGTTCGCGAAGTTGGCGAAGAACTGGAACGAGTTGCCGAACCAAAGCCCGAACGTGCTGAACAGGTCGGAGTTGTCTTTTGTCGCCGAGATGAACAGCCACAGCAGCGGAACGATGAAGTAGATCAGCGAGATCCACACGAAGATCGTGAGCAGGGTGCTGCGGCGCTTCTCGCGTACGACGACCTTGTGTCGACGCCTCGGCTCAGGATGCTTGCCCCCGGCTGGATCGACGGTCGGCGACGCGGGACGGATGGTGGTGCTCACGACTCGTGCTCCTTCCGGTTGGCGGCCGTCTGCACGACGAACGAGACGATCATGATGATGATCCCGAGTAGGAAGGCGATCGCAGCGGCGTAGTTGATGTCCTGGTTCTTGAACGCCACGTTGTAGGCGTAGAGGTTCGGCGTGAAGTCGGTGCCGATGGAGTTCGGCGCGATGTTGGACAGCAGGTTCGGTTCGTTGAACAGCTGGAATGATCCGATGATCGAGAAGATCACCGTGAGGAGAAGCGCCTGCCTGATGGCCGGCAGCTTGATGCTCCACGCGATGCGGAACTGCCCGGCGCCGTCGATCTCCGCGGCTTCGTACAGATCCTCCGGAATCGATCGAAGGGCCGCGTACAGGATGATCATGTTGTAGCCGATGAACTCCCAGCAGACGATGTTCATGGTCGAGCCGAGGATGTTCTGCGGCGACAGCAGATCGGGCGCCGACAGTCCGAGGCCGTGGAAGATCTGCGTGATGAGTCCGAAGTCGGTGCCGTACAGGTACCCCCACATCAGCGTGGCGACAACGCTCGGCACCGCATACGGTACGAACACCAGGAGTCGCGCGGCCCTGCCGCCGCGAACCCGTTTGCTGTCCAGCGCGAGCGCGAAGCAGATGGCGGCGACGAGCATGATCGGCACCTGCACGAGCAGGAACAGTCCGACCCTGCCGAGCCCGGCCCAGAAGCTCGGGTCCTGGACGGCGCGGATGTAGTTGCCGAGCCCGGCGAACGCCTGGCCTCCGACGAGCTGCGAGCTGAACAGGCTGAGATAGAGCGAGTAGATCAGCGGCGCCAGGAACATCGCGGCGAAGATGACGAGGAACGGGATGATGAGGATCCAGGCCGCGCGGGTCTGCGCGGCTCCTATCCTCCCCGAAGAGCGTCGACGGGTGGCTGCGCCTGGTGTGCCGCGCCGGGCGGTGAGAACGGACATGGTCGACTCCTTCTACGACAGCGGGTCTGAGCGGCGACCGCCGCCCGGACCCGCTGTGGTCACTTGACGGTGAAGCCTTGCTGCTTCGCGTAGCTGACGACCTGGTTCTGCCAGGTCGTCAAAGCGGCCTTCAGGTCGCCGTGATCGGCGATCGCCTTGCCGAGCGTCGTCGAGTAGCTCGAGTTCACGTAATCCATGAACGGCAGCCACTCGAACGTCGGGTTGACCGTGTCGGAGACCTTCGCGAAGAACTTGTTCACCTGCTGTCCGCCGTAGAAGTCGCTCTTCGCGTCCACGAATTGCGGGTTGGTGAGTGTGCTCTTCGTCGTGGGGAACAGGAACTGCTTGTTGGCCATCATCAGAGTGGATGCCTGGTCGTTGTTGATGAACTTCGCCAGCTCGTACGCGGCGATCGGGTTCTTCGTGGCGGCCATGACGGCATCCGACGAACCTCCCCAGTTGCCGGAGACGTCGGCGCCTGCTGTCCACTGCGGTATGGTGCCGGCGCGCCATTTTCCGCTGGTGCTCTTCACGGTGCCCTGCAGGAAGACGGGGCCCCAGGCCGCCACCAGCCAGCTGGCGTACTTGTTCGCCGCCAGCCCCTGGTAGTAGGAGTCGGTGAAGTCGGGGTCGGTGGCCACGAGATCCCTATTGATCAGGTCTTGCCAGTACGAGACGACCTTCTGGTCTGTGGCCGAGTTCAGGTCGATGCCGACCGTCTTCTTGCCGTCGTAGCTGAACGGCTGCGCGCCGGCCTGCCAGAAGAACGAGATCATCTGGAACATGTCGTTGCCCGGCAGGTCGGTGATGTATGAGCCGGTCTTCGACTTCACCTCGGCCGCGGCCTTGGCGAAGTCATCCCAGGTCGCCGGTGCGCCGTTCAGGCCTGCTGCTTTGAAGATGTCGTCCCGGTACAGCGTTCCCAACGGCCCGGAGTCCTGCGGGATGCCCCAGATGCCCGAGTTGTTGTCCACCTGGTTCCACACCCAGCCGACGTAGTCCTTTTTCAGGTCGGCTGCGCCGTACGGCGTTAGGTTCAGCAGGCTCTTCGTCTGCGTGAACGAGGGGATGTAGTCGTACTCCATCTGCGCGACATCCGGGACGCCCTTACCCGCCTTGAGCGCAGCCCGGAGCTTCGGATAGTGCTGCGAACCCCCGGTGGTGTTGACGACGTTCACCTTGATCTTCGGATACTTCTTCTCGAAGAGGTTCACCTCGTCTTGGATGTTCGGAACCCAGGTCCAGAACGTGAGTGTGGTGGGCGTGTTCATCGCCTTGTCGATGTCGGCCTGACTCACCGGCTTCGTCGACTTTGTGCTTGCGCCCGGGCTGCTGCATCCGCTGAGGAGCAGCGCGAGCGCCGTGACGCCGGAGGCCAGCGCCAGTGCTGTCTTTCGGAACTTCATCGTCGACCTTCTCTTTCTTCGGTGGTGCTCGGTACGAGGTCGTTCTCGTCTCGGTCGCTGGGCTCTGTGAGGAGGATCCGGCTCGACCAGGCCGGAAGCGTGTGGAGCGAGTCCGCCGGCGATTCGCGAGCGTCGGCCACGTCGCGTGTCGCCGGCACCAGCCGCACATGCTGCTCTTGGCCGCTCCAGTTGATGAGGAACCAGGCGCGGGTGCCGTCGGCCGTGCGACCCGATGTGGCGGTCACCGGGATGCAACGCTCGGGGGCGAGTTCGTCGGCCATCCGGACCGGCACTGCCCAGCGCATCAGCGCGGCCGCGAGACTGCGCGACGGAACAGTGCCGACGACGGTCACGCGACCCGCCCCGTGCGGCTTGGTGGTGACTGCAGGGAAGCCGCCGAATCGCGGATGCCGGTAGCTCACCAGCTCGTCGGCCCCGTCGGAGATGAGTCCGTCGACCCACGCGGTGGCCAAGGCATCCTCATCGAGTTCGATTGCGGACGAGGAGACCGCGACCGGAGCCTCGAGGTTGGAGTACTCGTCGTAATGCACGCCGGCGGCCTCCGTCAGGCGATCCGGAGCCACCGCGACGCGGGCCCGGGCGAGCTCGTCACCGTAAGCGGTGCGGGGCCCGATGACGAGGTGACCGCCGGCGCCCGCGTACGCGCCGAGCAGGGTGAGCGTCTGGTCGTCGGCCACGTACAGCGCGGGTGCAACGAGCGTCGGGTAGCGCTCCGCCAGTTCGGTCGCTCCGATCGCCGCCGCCTGCTGCGGATGCAGGATGCGCGCCTGCGCCCCCGACTCGATGACGCCCGTGTGGAATGCGTCGAAAATGTGCTCGTAGGTCTGCCGATCAGGCTGCCCGTCCCGGCTCAGCGCCGGGAAGAACTCGAGAGCCCAGCGCGAGTCGTTCGACCACAAGAGCGCAGCGTCGGCATCCGGGGTGTATCCGTCGAGCGCGGTGCCCGCTCGCCGGAGCAGGTCGCCGATCTCGGCGATCTCGTGGTACACGCGGCCCGGCTGCAGGCTATGCGGGAGCACCCCGCCCCAGTACGTCTCAGTGCCATAGGGCAGCGTGTGCCAATGCCAGTACTCGATCATCGCTGCACCACGGCTGACCAGCCCAAGGGCGGCGGCCTGCAGCTGTCCGGGCCACGGCGGAAGGTTCATGAAGCTCTGGCCGATGGACTGCGCGTTCGTCTCGGTCACCAGGAACCGCTCCTGCTTCGACGAGAAGAGGCGATCCGCCTGCCGGAAGAAGCCGCCGACACCGGAGGTGGTCCACTGCGTCTGCGCTGACTCGTGCTTCGTGAGATCGAGATGATCCTGCATCGCGTAGTACGGGTTGCCGGCCGCGATGTCGAGCGACTCCGTCAACTCGCGGTCCTCGACGGCAGGCCGCGGATACGCCAGGCAGGTCGTCACGAACTGGCTCGGCGTCGAGTACTCGCGCACGACTGCGGCCTGCCATGCGATGAACTCCGTGGTCTGCTCCGCCTGGAATCGACGCCACTCGAGGTCGTACTGAGGCAGCGAGTTGCCGTCTGGAACCCACAACTCCGACCAGTCCGCGATGCGGTGCGACCAGTAGGTGAGGCCCCACTCGCGGTTCAACGTGTCGACGTCTCCGTACCGGCGCTCGAGCCGGCGCACGAAGCGGGTGAACACCCCGCGGTTGTGGAACAACTCGAGTCCCGGCTCGTTGTCGACCTGGAACCCGATCACCGCCGGATGCTGCGCGTAGCGACCGACCACCTTGCGGATGATCCGCTCGGCGAAGTACCGGAAGGCGGGATGCGTGAAGTCCGCCTCCTGCCTGCTCCCCCACGGCATCCGTCGGCCGGTCTCCGTTTCCGCGGCGATCTCCGGGTATGCAGTCTGAAGCCAGGGCGGAACGGCGTAGGTGGGAGTGCCCAGAATCACGCGGATGCCCCGCCGGTGCGCCCCGTCGAGTACCGGCTGAAGCCACTCGAGCTCGAACTCGCCTTCGCGCGGCTCCCACGTCGACCACACGGATTCGCCCACCCTGATGACCGAGAATCCTGCCTTCACCATCAGGTCGAGGTCTTCCTCGGTGCGCTCGATCCTGTGGTACTCGGCGTAATAGGCGGCTCCGAAGAGCACGCGATCCGGCTCGTAGGAGTGGGATGACGGCATGGGGACTCCGTTGTCTGTGCTGGGGGGCATCCGCTCACTGTCGTGACCGGCCTTCGCATGAAAGCTAACCCATTTCGTTACCGGTAACGATTTACTGTTACAGTTTCGTTACCGGTAACGAAACGTTGTCTGCCCGGCGGTCATGACCACAGTTCGCGCTCCCGCCCATCACAGGTCGCTGGAGCTCCCGTGGCGACCGCCCGCGCGGCCATACAGTTGTGGCGAGCAGCGCCGCCCGATTCGGAGGGTAGATGTCACCAGACGGCATGAGCACTTCGGCGGATCGGCCCGTCAGCAAGCAGCCCACGATCTACGACGTGGCGCGCCGCGCCGGTGTCTCGCATCAGACCGTGAGCCGGCTGCTCAAGGGCGACCCGGGGATCAAACCCCTGAACCGGGACCGCGTCCTCAAGGCGCTCGACGAACTCGGCTACCGGCCGAACCTGACCGCACGCTCCCTCGCCACGAACCGATCCCACCGAGTCGCGGCCCTGACACAGGAGATCACCCAAGTCGGACCAGGACGGGTCGCGCAAGGCGCGAGCGAGGAGGCGCGGACCCACGGGTACGTACTCGACATCATCACGCTGGATGTGGATGATCGCGCCAACGTCGAAGAAGCCATCAAGCTCGTGAACCAGCACGATGTGGCAGGCATCCTCGCCCTGGCTTCAACGGACGAGCTCCGCGACGCGTTCGAGAGCGCCAGATTCCAGGTGCCGGTCGTCATCCCCTTCGGAATGGTCGCCGACGATTCAGGCGCTCCCGACATGCGTGGCCAGGCGATCCGCGAACTGATCGACCACCTGGTCAGGCTAGGACACCGCCGCTTTCTGCACCTGGCCGGCCCCGGCACCTGGGTCGCTGCACGCAATAGGCGCAAGGATTTCGACGATGCGCTGACGGCACACGGCCTGGCGCTGGAAGCCGTGGTGCACGGCGACTGGTCGGCGAAGTCGGGGTATGACACGGTGCACAGGCTAGGGTCCGGCCTCTCATCGACCGCCATCGTCGCCGCGAACGACCAGATGGCGATCGGCGCCATCCTCGCATTGAGCGAGCTGGGACTTGGCGTTCCGGAGGATGTCTCGGTCACCGGCATGGACGACATCCCCGAAGCCGCCTACGTGCGGCCTCCCCTCACGACGATCCAGCTCGGCCTCGAGGAGGAGGGGCGCGACACCTTCCGCCAGCTCCTGGCACTCATGACCGGCGAGCAGACCGAGCGGAGGCCGACGCCGGCAAAGGTGGTTCTGCGGCGGTCGACCGGGCCGGCGGCAGGGTGAAGATCACGTACTGAGCCTCACAGGTACGCGGCGGCAAGGCGATCCCACTCGCCGTCGCGCAACGGCAGCACGACGCCGTGCTTGGTTCCCGCGGGCAGCGAGAACTCATCGACGGCGAGGGGAGTCCAGTCCCCCGAGGCCGGGTCATCCGAAACGAATGGAATGTAGCCCTGCGGGCTCACCGAATACTGGTCCACCCAGAGGTGTCACTTTCCGGTCACATGATCCCGGAAGATCAGCGGCCCCTCGACGTCGCCGAAGAGTTCGTCCCCGATCCGAGTGGCGACGATCGCGAAGCCGTCGGCGAGAAGCTCTCAACGTTCTCGGGTTGCGTCTGATGATGGTAGCTACGCTAGTTCTTGCTCAATTGCGGCCAGAATGCGGCCGGCGCCCTCTGACACCGTGGGATCAGATGCCGACCCGTAGAGGCCCGATTCGGCTCGCGCGTCGCGACGTCGCTGAGCGCGTCACCGCCAGGGCGAGCGTGATCCGATATGAACTCCTCGCTGACAGCGATTGCGGGCATTGTGGGGGGACACCGGTTCACTTTCCCAGATGGAGGGTGGAGGAGTTGGCGTCGTCGTCCGTGTACGTGTCGATCCGATTCGTCCACGCGATGTTGAATCCGACCGGTGAGGCGACGACCGAGGGTAACTCTCCGGCACCTTCGGGCACGATGATCGTCCGCAAGCGTCGTGCGAACGCGGCTTTGAGGCTGTCGAGCGGTTCTTCGTTCGCCTCTGCAGCGTTAGGGCGCACGATTCGTGCTGTGCCTGCGTGTAGGGGGGTGATGCCGCGGACGCGGTCGAGGAATCGAAGACGAACTCGACCGTCAGCGGTTGCCCACCAGGGCGAATCCGATGGAATCGTGGGTGGGATCCACGGATCGATGGCGTGCAGCCACAGCACCGCATCCGCATCGCTGGCCAGGACGTCGTCGACGATCATGTAGGAGGGATCGCATCGCACGAACGAGATCGTCCGCCCGATTCGAATCGTGTAGCCGTCGTGGTGGCCACGGATGACTTCGACTTCGCCGCCCAGGTCGAGATGGTCAAGTGTCGCCTGATGTGCGGATGCGATGTTCTGCTCGCCAACGACCACGGTGTTGTGGGCGCGAGTGGATTGGAACCAGTCGTGGTAGCGCGGGTCGTCGTAGCTCTGCGGTCCGCCCGCCTCCCACAGGAGCACGCCGCTACGGTCGGAAAGTACGAAGTCGAGCGCCGCGAAGTGGGAATGCGACTCGAGCTCGTGAGTAATGCGCGGACCGTAGTTGAACGTGAGAGCAAGCTGGCCTGCGGTGCCGGGCGCGCGGAGCGCAACATATTTCGACCCGGTCAGGTGCAGCGATTCGCGCTCGCTGGCGCGGGATCCGGTTGCCTCGGGCAGTCGCGCTCGCAATGCTTCCGGCAGCAGGCTTCGCTCGAGTTCCCACCGGTCGTCCAGCCAGGACCGGGCGAGTCCAGCGAGGTCGGCATCCGCGCACAGAGCGGCACCGCGCAGCATCGCGAGACCAGGCCAATCGATGCTCGTGTCCTGGAAGGGAAGCGTAAAGCCCTGAGCCAGGGTCATCTCACCGAGCCAGGCGTGGAGGCTCTGGAACCGGGGATCCGCCGTGAGTGTCTCGTCGCCTGATGACAGGCCGATCGCCGCGCACGTCTGCAGCAGACCAAGGACCATGGCGTGGTACCCGGTTGATCTCTCCGAGTGCCCGCCGTCCTCGGTGAAGTCGTCCTCCAGGTGTTCGGCCAGGCGCTCTAGCGCACGCCGACGCCACTCGCAAGATTCCACGGCGTCCGGAAGTGCCATCGCCACCTGGTAGAGCCGGGCAAGGCAGGCGAGCTGCCAATTGCCGGTGCGGTAGGCAGCGTGCTCATCGGAAGACCACCGCGCCCCGCCGATGAGCACCTTCACCATGCGAGACCAGACGGGATCGGGCAGGTGCTGCCCGATAAGTTCGAGCGCCTCGAGGATGATCGGGCTCCGCCCTGCGATTCCTAGCGAATACCAGATCGGATCCAGCGATTCCCACTCACCAGTGACGTCGTCTCGGCGCTCGTCCCACTCTGTGAACAGAACGCAGAATCGCCGTGAGAACCGCGGATCACCGGTTGCAGCCCAAGCACGTGCGAGCGGCAGCATCCAGGTCAGGTAGTGCCAGCCGTATCGAGCCGAGCGACCAAGCGAACTTCCGGTCACATCGACCTCGTCGAGCAGTCGCTCCGCATCCGCGACGAGGGCTCGACGTTCGGCCTCGGTCAGGCGTTGCATGCGGGCCTGCACGTTCCACAGCCCGGGAGAGATGCTCGATCGCACATCGGAGCGCAGTATGCCGATCGGTGTGATCGGGCTGTAGCCCAGGGCACTGGCCAGCTCGGCGTCGCTGAGATGCCTGACACGTTCCAAGTCGATGTGCGCAGCGTTCTCGATGGTCGATGTCGGTGTCATGGATGCCTCGATGTCTTCTCGTGTCGTCATCGGCGACTACATCACGAGACCCGAAGGATTTTACGGCGGATATAATTACATTATCGGAAGGGCTAGTAGTATGCGAGGACTGCCTGTGACGCCATGCGCCCGGCATCAACCGACATGAAGACGAGGACTTACCACGTGAAGTTCGTGCGAACAGGAGAACCGGGCCGAGAGCATCCGGCCGTGATGGTCGACGATCACACCGCGATCGATCTCGGCGACATCGAGACCAGTGACATCGGCTCCCTACTGAGGCGGGGCGCGGACACCATCAAGGCGCATCGCATGGCTTCACAGGAGCCGGGAGTAGAGCGCCGCAAGGTCCACCTCGACACGGTGCGACTGGGCGCGCCCCTCATGCCCGGCAAGATCGTGTGCGTCGGATTGAACTATGCGGACCATGCTCGCGAGGGCGGGAACCCACTGCCGACGGAGCCGATCCTCTTCCTCAAGGCCACGGACACCGTGGTGGGCCCACACGACGCGGTGATGATTCCTCGTGGGAGCCGGAAGACCGATTGGGAGGTCGAACTGGGGATCGTGATCGGCCGTGAGACTGCGTATGCCACAGATCCCGAGGAGGCTCGCTCTGCGATCGCCGGATACGTGCTCTGCAATGACGTGTCGGAACGACATTTCCAACTCGAACTCGGCAGCCAATGGGACAAGGGCAAGAACTGTGCGACCTTCTTTCCGATGGGACCGTACTTCGTCACCGCGGACGAGGTGGCCGACCCCCAGTCGATCCCGCTCGGCCTGGACGTGAATGGCATTGCGTTCCAGAACTCGAGCACGTCCAACATGATCTTCGGCGTCGTCGAACTCGTTCTTTCCATTTCCCGTTTCATGACTCTTCACCCAGGTGATGTCATCAGCACAGGGACTCCCGCTGGGGTGGGCGCAGGCCAACGACCGCAACGCTTCCTCCATGACGGTGACGTCATGCGGGCCTGGGCGCAGGGTCTCGGTGAGATGCTGACCCCGCTGCGGCAGGCGTAGGGCTTCGCCGACGTGACGAGTGTGCAGATGCTCTGCGCGACGATGTGCGATGTCTCCTGCCGGGTAGGGTTTGATCCATGTCGGGGCTGACCGCGACGGACGATTCCGCCACGCTGGTGAGCGTCGGCATTGTCGCATCCAACGCTTTGGTCACACGAGTCTTGCGGACTGCGGATGGTTGGCTCGACGACGGCGTGCGCATCCAGCTTGTTCCTCTCGTGTACGAACACGAGGAGGAAGCGGCTGGGCTCGTCGCGGCGAACGGCGACGACATCGACGCGGCACTTTTCGCAGGACCACTCTCGTATGACATTGCGCGGGCCGCGGGTGCGCTGGCTGTGCCTGCGACGTACCTGTCGGTGGCGGGCTCGGCGCTACATGCAGCATTGCTACGACTCGTGCGACGCGGAGTAGCTGACCTCGGCCGGATCTCGGTGGACTCGTTCTCGGAAGCTGAGCTCGCACGGGCGCTTGCCGAGGCCGACATCGATCCCAGTGAGGTGAAGATGCGGCCGTACAAGGCCGGCGCCGGCATCACGAGCTACCTGCGATTCCATCGGGCTTCGGCGCCGAGCTGTAGTGCAGCGCTCACGTCACTTCCGAGCGTTGCTCGCGAGCTTTCCAGCGAAGGGATCGTCGCCGAGCTGCTGCGTCCTACGGATGCGAGCATCCGTGCCGGCGTTCACTCCGCCGCCCTTCTCGGGGCGGCGCGGGTTCTCGGCGATACGAAGCCGGCTCAAGTCGTCGTCGCGTTCAACTGGTCCTCCTCAGCGGCATCCCCCACCACATCCGATGCTTTAGCGCGAGATCAGGCGCGCACACTCGTTCGGGCAAGCCTGACAACCCTGTGCTTGGAAACGGGTATGTCGTTGAGGGCTCTGGAATCCGATGGATTTCTCCTAGGCGCGACACACGGTCTGTTGCAGCGGATCTCGGCGACGGCACCCGCAACGGTGATCGCGCAACGGGTTCGGCACGAGACCGGAATGAGCGTGAACGTGGGCGTTGGTGTGGGTGAGCGCCCGCTGGATGCCGAGCGTCGCGCCTTCCACGATCTCAAGAACGCCGACGAGGAGAGCGCCGACCTTCCGGTGGCCGAGAACGGCACAGGTGAAGAGTCGTTCGACGACCGGGCCGCTCACCTACTGGCCGAACTCAACAGGAGAGATCGGGGCAGCGACATCGTCGATGTCATCGATGCTGCGGATCTTCTTGGGGTCTCGGAGCGTACGGCGCGTCGGCTGCTCAATCGTCTCGCCGAGTCCGGTCGGGCGTGGCGTCTCCCGGTCAATGTCACAGGTGGCCGCGGAAGGCCGCGAAGGCAGTTCCGATTGGTGATCCCGCCTGAATCGGACAGCTCGAACGATCGGTGATCGGTCGCACGTCACAACACGAGGCGACCCGCACGAAGTGGCAAGCCGTCAGCCCTTGACCGCGCCGGCCAGGCTGACCATGATGTGCCGCTGCATCGTGAGGAAGACGATCACGATCGGGATCAACGACATCACGGTTCCGGCGGCGAGCGTGCGGTCGTCATTGCCGGCGAATCCCGCCAGGTAGGCGATGCCCAGCGACAACGGATATTTGGTCGGCGAGGTCAGGACGACAAGCGGCCAGATGAAGCTGTTCCACACCGAGATGAACCCGAGAATCGTCAGCACCGCGATCGTGGGTCGAACCAGTGGCAGGCACACGTTCCAGAAGATGCGCCACTCGCTGCAGCCATCAAGGCGCGCAGCCTCGACGACCTCGTTCGGGATCTGAGCGAATGACTGTCTGAGCAGGAAGATGCCGAGCGCGCTGAGGATTCCCGGCAGGGCGACGCCGATGAACGTGTTCGTCAGTCCTAGCTGCGACAGCACCAGATAGCGGGGGATGAGCAGGAGTTCTCCCGGGAGGAACATCGTCGAGAGGAACATGATGAAGAAGACTCCGCGGCCTCGGAACGTGATCCTGGCCAGCGGGTAGGCGGTCAGTGCCGAGACCACCAGATACGGCACGACAGTAATGACGACGAGCAGCACCGAGTTCAGGAAATAGAGAACCAAGGGCACGGTCGTCCACGCTGCAGCGAACGCCGTGAGCACCGGCGGCCAGGGCACGATGTTCGGCGGCGTCGTGTACAACGCCTGTGTGGACGGCTTGAGTGCCGTCGACAACAGGATGACGAACGGCATGACGAAGACCAACCCGACGACGGACAGCAGCAGATAGAGCAACGCTCGGCGGGAGAGCCACCCGCGCCGACGACGCGGCAAACGGGTGCGGGACGCCCGGGGTATCGCATCATCCGGGGCACTCACCTGATCACTGACCGTAGGATTCGCGGTAACAAGCGTGCCGGCGCGCAGCATTCCCCCATTGCGACGCGCATCGCGGGGAGCGGAGACTTTCGTCATTTCAGGAATCCCGCCGACGAGTGATCATCTGATTGAGCAGAGCGAGAACGATCATGATCGCCCACATCACGAGACCGACGGCGCTGGCGTAGCCCATGTTGTAGTTCTGGAACGCGGTCTTCCACACGTAGTACGCGAGAGTGAGAGTCGTGTCCTGTGGCCCACCCTGTGTCAGCACGTAGATGGAATCGAAGGCCTGCATCGCGCCGAGCATGCCGAGGGTTAGAGCCACGCCGAGGTAGGGCAGCATCGAGGGCGTCGTCACATGCCAGAAGCGCTGAGCGGCACTCGCCCCGTCCACTCGTGCAGCGTCGGTCAGGTCGGCCGGTACCGACTGCAGCCCCGCCAGGTAGATGATCATGTACAGTCCCATCGCCTTCCAGGCTTCGACGATCGCTATCGACGGCAGAGCCCAGTGGGTGTCGAGCAGCCAGTCGATTCCCTTACCGCTGGGAACGAACAGGCCGACGATCCAATTCAGCACGCCCTGTTGGTTGAAGAGATACCTCCACGCGATCGCCACAGCGATCATGGAGGTCACCACGGGCAGGTAGTAGATCATGCGGAATGCGTGGATGCCCGGAACCTTCAGGTTCACCAGCATCGCCAGCAGCAGCGGCACGATGACCACCAACGGCAGGTACACGAGCAGGAACAGGAAGGTGTTCAGCAGCGCATGCCAGAACTGGGGATCGTCCGCCATCTGCGCGAAGTTGCCGAAACCTATCCACACCGCCGGGTGCACGATGTCGTATCTCGAGAATGAAAGCTGGAACGTGACGAACGCCGGCCACGCGAACATCAGCAGGAAGAGCGCGAAGCCCGGCAACATGAAGAGGTAAGGCGTGAACCACTTCTGGCCCACCACGCGACCTGATCGCAGTTGGCGGCTCCTCGCCGGCGACAGTCTGCGCGCGCTTCGCGCCGCTGAAGACACTGTCAACGCCACCATTGGCTCCCTGCGTTCGCGCTGATCCGTTGGCTCGCATGACCTGAACCCTGTAGCTATGGCGTACGTGAGGCCATCAGAGGGTCCAATTTCGGACACCGAACCGTCGCTCAACAGAGAACCATGTGACGCTTGTGATGTCAATCACAATCAACGACAAGAACCAATAATCGGTCACAGCTGTCACAGATTATTGTTGACAGGAACAGAACGAGCCGGTCATCATAGGGAGCGTCCGGATGCGTGTTTTCGGACAGCACCAAGATCGCGATCAAGATTGAGGAGACTGCAATGGCGCAGACGATGACACGCCGACAGGCGATAGGCGTCGCCGTGGTGGGTACGGCGACCGCCTTCGGGCTGGTGGGCTGCGTGGGTACAAGTGTCGCGAAACCGCGGCCGACGGCGACCGATGCGGGCCCGAAGTTCTCGGGGAGCGTTCAGTTCTGGACGGTCAATCTCAAGACCAACTTCGGTAGTTACATCCAGGGGCTGATCGACGCGTACCAGAGCAGGTATCCGAAGGTGACGATCGAGTGGGTCGACGTTCCCGGCACCGACATCACCACCAAGCTGCTCGCGGCGATCGCCAGCGGCCAGACTCCTGACCTCGTGAACTACACCTCTGACACTGTCGGCCTGTTCGCGGACCAGATGACGGACCTCAATGAGTTCTTCACGGTCAAGGAGCTCTCCGTCTACTCGCCGAAGCTGGTCAGTCCGCTTAAGCAGAGGAGCGGTTCTCTGCCTGCCATTCCCTGGTACAACGGCGGAGGCAGGGCGCTCGCGCTGTGGAACACCGCCATCGTGGACAAGGCCGGCTTCGACCGCAAGAGCCCGCCGAAGACGTTCCAGCAGATGCTCGAGTTCGCCCAGAAGGTACACGGCGCAACGGGCGTGGCGGGCACGACGATCATGCCCTACAGCACGACGCTCCAGGCCATGGGTGTGCCCTTGATCAGCGCCGACCGCAAGAAGGCGGCCTTCAACACCGCGGCGACCGCAAAGATCCTCGACACGTTCAAGACGTACTACACGTCCGGCGCGATCGCTCAGGGCGCGATCGGAGAGAACGAGCGCACCTACGAGCAGAACATCGCAGCGGGAAACCTGGCATTCACCGGCACCGACCAATCGTCCGCGCCGGCGCACATCAAGACGTCGTCGCCGAGCATCTACAGCAAATTGGCAGTGACGGACGGCGCCGTGGGTCCCAGCGGGGACTACTACCTGAGCTCGCAGCAGACCTTCGGAGTACCGAAGTCATCGAAGCATGCTGCCGCCGCAGCCGAGTTCTTGAAGTTCGTGACGAGTCCCGCGAATCAGTTGGCGTTCTGCAAGCTCGTGGCCATCCTTCCCTCCACCCCGGCAACGCTGAAGGACCCGTTCTTCGAGCAGACGACGGGCGATCCGGTTGCCGACGCAGCCAGAAAGTCCACGCTCGCCAGCTTCGCGAAGCTCGTCGACGGCTCACTAGGGTCCGGCAACGACGCTTCGCTGCGTCAGGCGTTCGACGACGACATCCGCGCCTTCATGTCCGGTTCGGTCACAGCACAGCAGGCGCTGAAGAACGCGGCCGATTCATGGACCACCGCACTTGCTCCCGGCGGGACCGCCGCGGTAGGTGGCTGACGATCTACCTCGTCGGCAATAGCAAGGCAACGAGAGGGTAGGAACACGTGCCGCAGAAGCTCCGGGTAGGAATCGTCGGGTCCGGCATCATGGCCACCGGCATCGCGAATGCGATCGCCGCAGAGCCGGACGTCGAGATCACAGCGGTCGCGAGCCGAACCAGACAAGGGGCGGAGAACTTCGCATGGCAACTGGACCGATCAGGTGGCGTGTGGGTCGCCGACGACTTCGCGCAACTGTGCGACTCCGACCGGGTGGATGCCGTGGTCATCACGACCCCTGATCACCTGCACGGTGACGTGATGGTAGCGGCAGCACAGGGCGGCAAGCATTTCCTCGTGGAAAAGCCGTTCACCACCTCGACAGCCGACGCGGACCGCGCGGTCCACGCGGTCCGCGTCGCCGGCGTCGTGGCGATGTGCCTGTACAACCATCGCTGGGTTCCGGCCTACGCGCAGGCGAAGGAGCTCATGGATGAACTAGGGGATCCGGTGCTCGGGTACGCCCGCAAGGACGACACGATCATGGTGCCCACCGAAATGCTGACCTGGGCGGACAAGACCACATGCGCATGGTTCCTCAGCAGCCACGACATCGACCTGGTCTCGTGGCTGTTCGATGACCGAGTGATCTCGGTTACAGCGCTGGCCCGTGAGGGATTGCTCGCCTCTCGCGGCATCCAGACACCCGATGCGATCCAGATCCAGGCCAGATACTCGCGCGGTGCGATCGCCACGTTCGAGTCGGCATGGATCTACCCCAACACCTTCCCGACCGTGGTCGACAGTTACGTCGCCGTGATCGGGGAGGGCGGAACGATTCAGCTCGACCGGCAGAAGGAGAGCATCGCACTCACCACCGCGGACGGCTTCCGATTCCCCAGGAACATGCTGCAGCGCACCATGCACGGTGAGCCCGCCGGCGCCTACCGTGATGCTCTACGGCACTTCATCGATTGTTGCATCACTGGGGCGCAGCCGCTCATCGACGTCGAGAGCGCACGGGATGTGACGGCAGTTCTGGAGGCGGCGCATCGCTCGATCAAGTCCGGACACACCGAACTCGTCGAACCGTTCGGACTCACCGGCATCGACCGGAACGGCGCGGATGCCCTGCACGTCCAGCCGACCACACGATAGCCCTCGACGTGGACGTCGTGGCATCACCCGTCGGAGCTGTACCGCTGATAGATGCCCACGCGAGCCTCGGCGTCGCATCCGATCGCGATGCGCCCCGACTCACCGTCGACCGACTCCTCGCTCAGATGGATCGCTTCGGCATCGAAAGGGCGATCGTCGGCAGCACGGCGGCACAGCACGACCCGGCGCTCTCCAACCGAGAACTCGTGAGGCAGATCGACGGAAACCCGCGCCTCCGTGCGCGATGGGAATTACTGCCTGTCGCGACCGGCGAGTTCGACCTGGAAGCGACCATGCTCGCTGCGGAGCAACACGACGTCGCCGCCTTCGAACTACACCCATGCCGTCACGGCTACCCGCTCGGCAACGAGGCGGTACACGATGCCATGCAAGCTGTTGCAGAACTGAGACGCCCCGTGTGGTTCGAGCACGAACAGTTGTCGTGGCAATCGGCGGACGCCCTGGCGCAGGAGCATCCTTCACTCGACATCGTCATCTCAGCGCTGGGCTATCGCGAGTTGCGCCCTCTTGTCTCGCTCATGGACAAGCACACGAACGTTTACGTCGACACGGTGAACTTCTCCTCCCATCAGGGTCTGGAATGGCTCGCCGCGCGCACGGGCGACCGTCTCATCTTCGCTACAGGCTGCCCACACAACGACCTGGCGGAGTCGGTGACGCGACTCCTACTGTCCGGTCTCGACGAGAACGGGCTGCTCGCTGCAGGTACCGGCACCATCGCACGGTTGACCGGGTGGTCGCGGAAGGGGCAGCCGTGAATCCGCTTCCGGTCGAGAATCCTCTGGCGCTGGCAATACTGCAACGCCGTGCGCAGGCAGCCTATGAGATCTGGGACGCCCACGCGCACGTGGGCAGATTCAGCCGGTTCTTCATCCCCGACCATGAGCCGGCGCACATGGTCGAGGTGATGGACCGGGCGGGCGTGCATGTCGCGGTGATCTCGGCATTGCGTGCATTGGAGGACGATACGCGCGCTGGCAACGCGGAGATGGTCGAGGTGCTTGACCGGTGGCCGACCCGGTTCCGCGGCTGGGTCGTATTCAATCCATGGTTGTCGACGAGGGCGGACCTGCTTGGAGGCCTGACGCACCCCGGCGTCGTTGGTGTGAAGATCCACCCCGACCTTCACGAATATCCCGTCACGGGGATGCGCTACGAGCCGATGTGGCGGGCAGCCGTGGAACGAGGAGTTCCCGTGCTCACGCACACCTGGGCCACTTCACCTTTCGACGACCCGGCCATGCTCGCGATGGTCGCGCGGCGCCATCCCGATCTGCGCATCCTCCTCGGCCACAGCGGGGCCTCACCGGCCGGATTCGAACTCTCGCTCGAACTGGCGCTGGAACATCCGCAGCTCCACCTGGAGATCTGCGGATCTCGCTACTCCGGCACAGTGCTCTCTCGCACGGTTGCGGCGATCGGTGCCGATCGCGTCGTCTTCGGATCGGACTTCCCGTTCATCGACTTACGGCCCGCATTGGGACGAGTCGCATTCGCTGACCTCACCGAAAGCGATCGCCGAGCCGTGCTCGGCGGGACGGCGCGTCACCTACTCGGAGCACGAGCCGTGCCCACCCCTTGATCGTCATCCCGCCGCAGAGAGGAATCCGATGACCAGAACCCTTACCCGTACCCGTGAACTCTACGAACGCGCCCAACGCAGCATTGCCGGAGGAGTCTCCAGCGACGCCCGACGCATGGAACCCGTGCCACTGTTCGTCGACCGAGCCCGAGGCGCCGAACTGTGGGACGTCGACGGCAACCGCTACCTTGACTACGTCCTCGGCCAGGGTCCGAACATCCTGGGTCACGCTCCCGAAGTCGTGCGCGAGGCAGTCACTGCGCAGCTCTCACGCGGGCTCGGTTATTCCGCTCAACACGAGGCCGAGAGCGAGGTCGCCGAACGACTCTGCCGCATGATCCCCTCGGCAGAGCGGGTACGGTTCAACAGCGTAGGCAGCGAGGCTGCACACGCTGCGCTACGTCTCGCGCGCGCTCACACCGGCAGACGGAAGATCGTCAAGTTCGAGGGCCACTACCACGGCTGGTTCGACACCGTACTGTTCAGCGTGCACCCGGACCTGACAGTGGCAGGCGATCGTCAGCATCCCGCCACTGTTCCCGGCAGCCCCGGCCTGACACCCCACGTGGAAGACGACCTCGTCGTTCTGCCGTTCAACGACGCGGCGACCGCGACCGCGTACATGGCAGAGCACGGCTCCGAGGTGGCAGCGATCATCCTGGAACCGATTCTGTGCAATACGGGCGCAATCTTCCCCCTGCCCGGCTACCTCGAACTGCTCCGCGACCTCACGAGGAGCCACGGCTCGTTGCTGATCTTCGACGAGATCATCACCGGCTTCCGGGTTGCGGCGGGCGGCGCCCAGGAACTGCTGGGCGTCACCCCCGACCTCTCCGTCTTCGGCAAGGCGATGGCCGGCGGCATGCAACTGTCAGCACTCGTCGGGCGGGGCGAGATCATGGACGACATCAGCGCCGGGCACGTCGCGCACGCCGGCACCTTCAACTCACACCCGGTGAGCATCGCGGCGGCGAACGCCACCTTGCGCATGCTCGACGAGCAACGCGACGACATCTACCCCGCGCTCACCCGCCGCGGGCACGCCCTCATGGACGGTATCGTCTCGGCGGGAACCGACGCCGGGGTTCCGGTGAGTGTCTCGGGCCCCGGACCTGTGTTCCAGACCTACGTGGGAGCCGACGGAGTCATCAACGACTACCGGGACTATGCGGCTACCGACCGGGCCTTCGTCGGGCGTTTGCACCGGGCGCTGCTCGAGCGCGGCGTGAGCATAGTGCCGCGCGGACTGTGGTTCCTGTCCACCAGTCACAACGACGACCACATCACGCAGACCGTAGAGGCCTTCGCCGCAGCGCTCGACGACGTGCGGAAATAGCCCGCCACCCCAATCAGGAGATCCTTCGCCGTGCCTGCCGCCGGATGGACCACACGAGTGCGTTCCGGGATCACCGGGATCATTTCGCTTTCAGGCCCGCGTTTCGCCGTCGTCCCCACGGGTCGAGGAGCGAGGCCGGCGATCCGTAGTCGACGATGACCGCGTCGCCGTGCTGATGAGCTGGCGCGTCAGCGCCTCACAGCGAACCGTTCGCCCATCTCGCGAATGCCGGCAGCGTCAAGCTCGAAGACGATCTCTCCGTCGCGGCGATCCGATGCCGACACGACTGAGACGCGGGGCGCGCCCGACGGCGGGAGATCGACGAGCGCGAACCCCGCACCCATCATGCCGCGCTCCACACCATCCCCGGCCATGACGTCGCACGTGTTCGTCACCCCCGGCGCCACGACAACCGGGATGCCGCGCTCGCACGTCGTAAGCGCGTGGTGGTAATGCCCGCTGAGCACGACGCGCACATCGCGACCCTCGAGCACGTCAAGCAACTCCGACGCGTCGTCGAGCTCAAGCATCTTGAGCACGGGAGTTACCGCGCTTGTCGGCGGATGGTGAACGACGACCACGGTGCCGCCCTCCGCGGGCGCCTCAAGCACTCCGGCCAGCCAGTCGAGCTGCTCCGCTCCAACCGATCCGTAAGCGGCACCGCGCACGGACGAGTCCAACGTGACGATCCGATACCCACCAGTTTCGTGAACGGCGGTCCGGGATCCGAGCACCGTGAAAAAGGCATCCGGATCGTCGTGATTGCCCATGGCGTAGACGACGGCGGCCCGACGATCTGCTGCCCACGGCCCCACGAGGCTCTGCAACTTGCGATAGGAGGCCGCGGTGCCGTCCTCGCTCAGATCGCCCGAGAGCACCACCGCGTCGAGTCGTTCCACCTCGGCGGCGCGCTCGAGTACTCGCTCGAGAGCGGCCGTCGTGTCGACGACGCCGTAGTGGAGCGAACCATCCCCGAACAGATGAGTGTCGCTGACGTGCAGCAGACGAAGCCCGGCCTGACCGACGCTGCCCCTCATCCGGCGAGTGCACCGTAGGCGGTCTGGACGCTCGTGTACGTCGCAGGATCGGACGTGCCGTTCAAGGTCGTTCCCGTGAGGTTGAGACAGTACGTGACCGATCCGTCCATCACCCCGTTCTTGATCATCGTGGAGACCTGGTCAAGCACGGCCGTGACGTATGCGGCTGACGTGGGAGAGGTCTCGTTGGAGAACTTCTGCGTGTACGTCATGAAGTCGGTGTGCATGTTCGATACCACGGTCTCCGTGAAGTTCAAGGTATTCGAGACAGCCGTCCAGTTCGCCAGCGTCGGATTCTCGAAGCCCGGGTCGTTGACAGTGAATCCCGTCCCGGAGATGTCATCGATGAACGCCGCGACATGAAAGCTCGACACACCCTTCTGCTCATACACCCGAAACGTGAGGCTGGCCGTCGTCTGACCGGCCATCTCGCTGGTCACATCGACGGTCTGCTGGTGCCATAGACCGTCCGTGTTGGCGACATCCTTCTGCCAAACGACGGTGCCGTTCACCAGCGCTTGCATCATGTGGTAACCGCTTGTCGCCGCGACGAAGTCATCGTCTTCCCAGAACGAGAGAGTCTTCGTCGCACCTGTACCGATCGCCACCGACCTGCTGACACCGCCGTACTGCCCTGCAGTCGAAGCGGTCCGAAACGGAAAGGAAATCTGAAGACAGTTGTTCCCGCCGTGGCAGTGAGTCAGTGCCCCGACCACGGTGCCCTGCGGGGTCGCCTTGGAACTGTCGGTGGTGTTATCGCCAGGGCCGACGTTGTTGGCGCCCGTGTAGGGGAATATCACGCCATTCACGATCGTGCGGTAATCGGGGAGAATCGCCCCATTGCCGACATAGTCTTCGTAATAGAGGACGGGCATGAAGGTGAACGCTGAGTCAATCGCCTTGGCCTGCGCAACCATCTTCGTCACCGAGATCTGAACAAGCTGGTCGGGTTTGCTCGGGTCCGGGGGCACATCGGTGTTAGGCGTGAAGTACGTGTTGACGCCCTTGGCTTCGAGTGCTTGCTTCTGCGTCGTGGTCAGCGTCGACCAGTACTCGGCCGTGTTGTAGACGAAGTCATCGATGACCATGCCCTTGACGTTGGGATGACTCAGCATGAGCGTGGCGATGTCGGTCGCCCATTTGTCATAGTTGTATCCATCGGGCTGGTAATACGGCGCGTACGCCTCAGTCGGCGGGACGAGATAGACGTAGACGTCGATGTTCGCGGCAGCGGCGGCAGAGGCAAACCCAGGAAGATCCGCCCACTCGGCGGCGGTGATCTGATTCGCCTTCACCGTGGTGCTCAGCCCGTACAACGCCGAGGCGAAGATCAGATAGTCGTACGTGTTTACGTGAGCCGCCGACAGTTTCGCGATCGTCGCAGGCGTGTCGATGTGTTTCACACCAGTCGAATCCGGCGGCCCCACCAAGGGGGTCGCATAATCACCGAGGGTCGGCGTGCCCGACGACCCACTCGCGGCCGTCTTCACGACCGGTGCCGCTGTCGCGGCGCTCGGTGCAGAGACCACCGCCAACGACGACGCCAGGACGATCGCGGCTAGAGACGCCAATCCCCGGCGTATCTGGCGCTCGAATCTGCTCAGCTTCATGCGCA
Source organism: Humibacter antri (assembly GCF_054777235.1). Classification (NCBI taxonomy): domain Bacteria; kingdom Bacillati; phylum Actinomycetota; class Actinomycetes; order Micrococcales; family Microbacteriaceae; genus Humibacter; species Humibacter antri. Next base: position 187,743 of record NZ_BAAHAW010000048.1, read on the forward strand.
CTCCCTCGTACTGAAGTGGAAGACCTGCGGTCAAGGTACCCCAAATACCGGCGAAAATATAGCCGTTAAGCTGCGCCTTAAAATGGATAGTGCGTCGGTATAAATGGAAGGAACCTGCGGACCGGTCATCGGCTCCACGCCCGGACTCTGATTGGCCTCCGCACACAGACGCGCCTCGGGGCCTCCTATGGAGCCGACATCAAGACCGCCGCAACGGGTGCTTGGACACGACCCCGCAGCCGGTGGCCATCGAAACGTACTTGGACTTCATCAACGACGGCATCGGCCGCGTGGCGACAGCGCTCCGACACGATCGGCCCAAGACCATTGAACCGCAGCGAATGCGCGCCGATCGCCGCCGGGCTCCACTGACTCAGTTCGATTGCGGCCAAAAGCGTCCAAGGGCGAATCCGGATACAGAAAGGACCCGATTTCCGCGTCATTCTGCGGAACTCGGGCCATAGACCATGGCGGAGACGGAGGGATTTGAACCCTCGGACCCCGTGAGGGGTCTCCACCTTAGCAGGGTGGTGCACTAGGCCGGACTATGCGACGTCTCCTCGTGCGCCCGCGACGCGGACACACGACGACCATCATAACGGACCGTGTGGAGCACTCCGGCACGCAGACCGCCTGCGCATTTCTCATGAGAGAATGACGCCGCTCGCCGAGGCCGGGCCGCTGTCACGCGAGCGTGAGCGTGAGCGGTTCGATCCGCTCCTGAGAAGTGCACCGGAGCGTACTCCGACCACGCAGGGGAACGACCGAGGCTTGACCCCCGTTTGGGAGGCGGGCAAGGTGGACCAATGCCCCTCAACCTCGACAACGTGTGGCGCTCGCTCGACGAGCGCGTGGCATCCGGCTGGGCTCCCGGCATCGTCGCCGGCGTGCGCCACCGCGGCCGGACCGAGTTCTACGCGACCGGCACCTACGACTTCGCCGGCGAACGCGGCAGCGTGCCGATGACCGAGAACACCCCGTTCCGCATCGCCTCGCTGAGCAAGATCGTCGGCATGGCGCTGGCCGCACAGCTGATCGGCGACGGGCTGCTCGACCTCGACGACGAGGTCGCGGAATGGATGCCCGAGCTCGCCGACCGCCGAGTGCTCCGCTCCCCCGCCGCCGCGCTCGAGGACACCGCGCCCGCCGAGCGGGAGATCACGGTGCGCGACCTGCTGACGTTCACCAGCGGAATGGGCCTCCAGTTCGAGAGCACGCCGTACTCGCGCGAACTGAACCCGTTCGCTGTCGGTCCGCTCCCGCCGCCGTTCGGCGTCGACGAGTACCTCGCGCGCGTCGCAGCGCTTCCGCTGGCACACCAGCCGGGTGAGCGGTGGATGTACCACACGAGCTCGGATGTGTTGGGCATCCTGCTCTCCCGCGTCAGCGAGAAGCCGCTGCACGAGCTGCTGCTCGGCGAGATCACGGGCCCGCTCGGACTCTCACGCACCGGCTTCTTCACGAAGGAGCGGCTTCCGACCCAGTACCGCGCGCACGGGGAAGGATTCGTGGTCGCAACGACATACGACCGCGGGTTCTCGGCGGCGCCCCGGTTCGAGAGCCTGGGCGGCGGGCTGGTGTCGACGGTGCCGGAGTTCGTGGGCATCCTCACCGCCATATCGGAGGGCGACATCGTGCCCGCCGAGCTGGTGCAGCAGGCGACCACGTCGCAACTGGATGCCGGTCAGCAGCTCGGTCTCACCGAGCTCGCCGGGCAAGGGGTCGGCTGGGGCTGGTGCACATCTGTGGAGACCGGCAGGCCGCATCCGTGGTCGGCCCCGGGCCGCTGGGGCTGGACCGGAGGATCCGGCACCAGTGCGTACGTCGATCCGTCACGGGATCTCGTCGGTGTGGTCATGTCGCAGCGGTTCATGGCCGGGCCGCACGAGACGTTCGACTACTTCTGGGGGCCGCTGGCGGCATCCGTCGACGAGACTCCGGCAACGGGACGCGACTGGTGAGCACGACGTTCGAGCCGGGTCGCGCCGAGCGGATAGCGCTCTCGCCCGGGGCCGCCTCCGGCTGCGAGACCCCGGCGCCCTGCCACGAACATTCCTGCCCCTGCGCCCACAACTGACAGCGCCGCAGCCACGAGCATCGTCGCCTCGAACGCTCTGCCCAACGTCGCCGTCATCGCGAAGTCTCCGCCGACGCCCGCGAATACCGACGCGAGCACAGCGATCCCGACCGCCCCGCCCAGCTGTCGCACCGCGTTGTAGACGCCGGATGCCGTGCCGATGTCGCCGGGCTCTACTGCGCTCACGGCCGCGTTCTGCACGGCCGGCATCGCCGTGGACACGCCGATTCCGGCGAGCACCATGGGCGCGATCATCGCCGGGTATCCGCCGCCGGATGCCACGGCGAGCGCCACCCACGCGAACCCGAGCGCCTGCGCGAAAAGACCGCCGAAGACCAGCATTCGCGCACCGAATCGGTTCACCTGCGCGCCGGCGATCGGTGCGACGAGGAACAGCGATGCTGTCCACGGCAGCATGTGCATCCCGGCGGACAGCGGGCTGAGGCGCAGGCCGGCCTGCAGATACTGCGACAAGAAGAACGCCGCCCCGAAGATCGACGCCGACAACAGCAGGCCGCCCACGTTGGCCGCGCCGAATCCGTGCCGCGCGAACAGCCGCAGCGGCAGCATCGGGTGGGCGGCCCTCCCCTCGACCAGCACGAAGGCCGCCAAGAGAACAACGCCGAGCGCGAGTGCGACCAGCACCGAAGGGGATGCCCACCCGACGGTCGTCGAGTGCACCACACCCCACACGAGCGCACAGATTCCGAGTGCGGAAGTGCCCAGACCGACGGCATCCCATCCGCGGCGCCGTCCGACGCTCTCGGCCACGCGCGCCCGGCAAAGGAGAACGAGCAAGGCGCCGATCGGCACGTTCAGCCAGAAGATCCACGGCCAGGCGATGCCCTGCACGACCGCTCCGCCGATCACCGGACCCCCGAGAACTGCGATTCCGGTCACTCCGGCAAGGATGCCCATGGCGGCACCGCGGCGCTCCGACGGGAACGCAACGCTCACCAGCGCCAGGGCGGTGGGCATCACCATGGCGGCACCTGCGCCTTGCACGGCGCGCGCGACGATGAGCACGCCGGGTGTCGGCGCCAGCGCACACGCTGCGGACGCCGCAGTGAACACCACCAACCCGACGACCATGATGCGGCGTCTGCCGAACCGGTCGCCGATCGCGGATGCCGTCAGCAGCAGCGTCGCGAACGCCAGGGTGTACGCGTTCACCGTCCATTCCAGTTCTTCGATGCTCGCGCCCAGTTGCACGCGAATCGTGTTCAGCGCGGTCGCGACCACGAGGGCGTCCAGGCTCACCATCAGCGAGGCGAGCGACGCGACGGTGAGTGTCCACCGCTGTGTTGCAGTCATCTCGGTCGTTCCTTCCGTTCACGGGTGTCGGTCACAGATGGATACCGACCATTCGGCGTGAATTCATCGGTGGCGGCGCAGAATTCTCAAAGTGCCTGGCGCTGACCTTTCGGCTCCGACCGCGCGGTGCTTTCATGTACGCATGTCGCTACAGGCCGACCTGATGGCGCAGACCGCCGAGACGCACCGTCGCGAGCTGATCGCATACTGCTATCGCATGACCGGATCACTCCACGATGCGCAGGACCTCGTGCAAGAGACCATGGTTCGTGCCTGGCGCTCGGCCGAGACCTACGATCGCGAGCGTGGTTCGGTGCGCACGTGGCTGTACCGCATCGCGACGAACGTCTGCCTGACGGTGCTCGCTGATGCGCGACGTCGGGTTCTGCCGGCGGAGCTGTCGGGTCCGAGCTCCGATGCCGAGGTCGGCCATCTGACACAGGCCTCGGAAATCGCGTGGCTGGAGCCCTTCCCCGACAGCCGCGGGAGCGAGTTCGACCCGGCGGCCGCGATCGAGCAGCGGGAGAGCATCCGCCTCGCCTTCGTCGCCGCGTTGCAGCATCTCGCCCCGTTGCAGCGGGCCGTGCTCGTGCTCCGCGACGTGCTGGCCTTCTCTGCCTCGGACGCCGCGGAGCTGCTCGACACGACGCCCGCAGCCGTGAACAGCGCGCTGCAACGTGCCCGCGCACGCGTCGAGGAGGTCGCGCCGAACGGCGACGACGCGAACGAATTGTCGGAGCCGCAGAAGCGCGAGTTTCTCGATCGCTACGTGCGCGCCTTCGAAACCCACGACATCCAAGCGCTCACGCGCATTCTGTGCGACGACGTGCTGCTGCAGATGCCGCCGCAGCAGGAATGGTTCGCCGGCCGCGACCCCGTTGCCGCGTTCCTCGCGACGGGATTCGCACGCGGCGGCACGTTCCGCATGGTGCCGACGGCGGCGAACGGATGCCCGGCGTTCGGCCTGTATCGTCGGCGCGACACGCCCTGCTTCGAGCCGCTCAACCTGCAGGTCGTCACTCTCGCGGCCGGTGGTGTCGCCCGCATCGACGCATTCCAGTCATCCGGACTTTTCGCGGCGTTCGAGATGCCCGAGCGACTGGCCGTCTGAGCAACGGATGCGCTACCCGGCGCCGTTCGAACAGGTCTGCGTCGCCGCGGTCTGACCGTGCACGTTGCTGCTCAGCGGCACCGGGGTGGTGCTCGGAGAGGGCGCGTTGGTCGCCGATCCGGTGCTCTTCTTGCCCGACTTCTTGTCACCGGATGACGGAGTGCTGCTCGGCGCCGGCTGCTGCGCGGGCTGACTGGACGACGTCACCGACCCGTCGCCGGTGCCCCCGGTGATCTGGATGTACTGGTCGTTGACGATCGCGTCGTCGAGTGTCTGAGCGGCGGCGTCGTCGGGGATGACACGGTTCGTGTTCTCCGGATCGGCCACGGTCGGGTATCGCACGAACGCGATGTTGCCCCACTTCAGACCCTTCAAAGCGGTGGCGATCTGATAGAGCGTGGTCACGTTCAGGTTGTCGGAGAGGTGCACGTTGCTGGTCGTGGCCTTCGCAAGACCCCAGACCTTCACCGGATTCGTCAGGGTTCCGTTGCTCATGATCGTGCGCACGAGCGAGGAGAGGAATACCTGCTGATTGCTGATGCGGGCAAGGTCGGAGCCGTCGCCGACGCCGTGTCTGGTGCGCAGGAACTCAGCAGCGTTCTGCCCCTGGAGAGTCACCTCGCCTGCGGGCAGATTGAGGCTGGTGTTGGGATCGTTGATACCGCTGCCGCCGATGCACACCGGCACGCCGCCGACCGCGTTCGACATCGCGACGACACCCTCGAACGTGATCTCGGCCGCGAACGGGATCTTGATGCCCGTCAGCTTCGTCACCGTGTCGGCCACGCACGACATCCCGCCCTCGGAGAGCGTCGTGTTGAACTGCGCCTGATCCTGTGCGCCGTTGCTGCCGCACGCCGGGATCGGGATCATCAGGTCGCGCGGGTAGCTCACCACGATCGCGTGCGTATGGTCTGACGAGAGGTGCAGCAGCATGGTCACGTCATTGTTGCCGGCGCCGGAACTGTCGGCGAGCGTGCCCCACGAAGCCCCCTGGCCCGTTCGGGTGTCGGAGGCGGCCACCAGGATGTTGACCCCGCCTTGGAGCGACGCGATGTTCGGGATGTCCTGCGAGCCCGCGCCGTGCAGGTGGAACGACTTCTTCGTGTCGCTTGCCAGGTTCGCGGCTGCCACGCCGGCGATGCCGAGCACGCTGACCACCGCGACCGCGGCGATGGATGCCACGACCTTGCCGAACGTCGCCCACGGTTTCGAGCGCAGGCGCCCGTGCCGGGCGATGCCGCGCGGTGAAGGCGTTGCAGCGCGGGTGCGCCGGATGCCGTCGCCGACGGTGCGCCGTTCCGTCATGTGCGCCACCTTTCGTCCGGTCGTTCCGCGCTCCCGCATCGTCGATGTTCGCGCGGTGAGTGTGTGTGGTCGGGTTCGGGGTGAGCCGGGCGTGCCGTGCCCCCGCGCCGGCCGTCACGACGAGGGCCCCGGTACATGGAGGCTAGACGACTCAACTACGGGAATCCCGGTAAACCCTGAGGGATAGGCGATGCGGGGCCGCCACCGGGTGCGCAGGGACTCGGCCGAAGCGGCGGACAGGGTGTCGGGGGCTCGCCTTATGCTCGCCCCGACGGTCAACGAAAGAGGTGCACGTGTCGGATGCAGTCGTCTTCGCCGGAGGCGGAGTGGCGGGGATCGCCTGGGAACTCGGGGTCGTGGCGGGCCTGCTCGAGTCGAGCCACGAGGTGGCGCGGCTCATCCGAGATCCCGGGACGCGGTACATCGGAACCTCGGCCGGCTCCGTCGTGGCGACGCAGCTGGCCAGCGGCGCGCCCCTCGACGAGTTGTATGCCGCTCAACTCTCGTCGGAAACGGCCGAGATCGACCCGAAGGTCGACATGGAGGAGCTGTTCGCGACGTTCGCCCGGCTGAACGATCCGACGCGGTCGGAGACCGAGCGGATGCGCCTGGCCGGGGAATTCGCACTGGGTGCGTCGACCGTCACCGAGCCCGAGCGCCTCGCTGCCGTGCGAGCGAGACTTCCGCGACTTCAGTGGCCGGAACATCCATTGACGATCACCACCGTCGACGCCCGGACGGGCGAGTTCGTGAAGTTCGATCGCGACTCCGGCGTCGACCTGTTGCCGGCCGTCGCGGCCAGTTGCGCCGTTCCCGGCGTGTGGCCGCCCGTGACCATCGGGGACCGCAGGTTCGTTGACGGTGGCGTTCGCACGATCGCCAACGCCGACCTCGCGGCAGGCCGTGACCGCGTGCTGATCATCATTCCGGCGCTTCCGGACGCCGGCGGCCTCGGCTCCATCCCGGCGGCCGAGCTCGACGCGCTTGCAGACTCCGCCGTGTCGATCGTGTCGGCGGATGCCGCATCACAGGAGGCGTTCGGCACGAGCCCGCTCGACCCGTCGACGCGTCCCGCATCGGCGCTCGCCGGGCGTGAAGTCGGCCGGCGAGAGGCGGCGCGGGTGGCGGAGGAGCTGAACTCGCCGCGCTGATCCGCTCAGCGGTCCGACAGGTCGCGCAGCCAGTCGAGCGCGACGGGCAGGGCGCGCAACACGGAGACATGGCCGTCGTTCGGCCGCAGCCAGAACTGTGCAAGCGGCAGATGTTCGGCCTGCCACTGGCCGTGGGCGCGCGGGACGACGCGGTCGCGACCGCCCTGCACGACGAGGGTCGGGCATCCGACCGCCGAAAGGTCGAAGCCCCACGGATTCGTGAATGCCATGTCGTCGTCGATCTCGCCCCATGGCGGCTCCCCGCCCGCGGTCGCTTCGACCGACGCACGATTCGCGTCGGCCCCGAGCGGACCCCACTCCGCCTCGAGTGCAGCCCAGTCCGTGTCGACGAAGCTCTCCATGTCGAACTCCGCCGTCTCGCCGTGTCGCCGCCGCTCGTCGCGGCCGCCCCCGAGGGCCACCTGCAGCGCAGCCGGCGACGCCATTCCGGCGAACCAGTCGTAGGCATCCGTGAACGGCGCGATTCCGGCGAGCGTGACCACGCCGACGACGCGTTCCGGGTCGAGCGCGGCGCACGCCAAGGCGTGCGGACCGCCGCCGGACGCGCCCGCCGTCACGTACCGTTCGAGCCCGAGCGCGGCGGCGACGGCAACCACGTCGGCAGCGGCGTCCAGCACCGTGCGTCCCTCGATCACTGTCGTTCCCGGGTAGCCCGCGCGGGCACACGAGACGACGCGGATGCCCCGCGCGAGAGCCGGATCGACGACCGGTTCGATGAGACGGCCGGTCTGCGGGGTGCCGTGGTGCCAGATGAGCGTGAGGCTGCTGTCGGCGCCGGCCGGAACGCCGGTGTCCCAGAAGCGCACCGTGCGGCCGCCCGCCAGTTCGAGGTGTCGTTCGATCGCCGTCGTTCCCGCCATCCGCCCACCGTATCGGCAGCCTCCTCCGGGTAGCGTTGACTCTCGGAGAGGAGACGCCGTGGGCTGGTTCGCACGCTGGCGCAAGCGACGCATCCTCAAGCCGTACGACGACGCCGCCGTGGTCGTACGGGAGCAGGCGACGGTGGAGCAGTCGGTCGTCGAAGGTCTCATGATCTCGGAGTACGCGGTGCGGCTGCGCATCAAGAACGCCATCGCGGTGGACGCGGTCGTGTCGCCGCGGGCGTACGACGCGCGGGAGTTCGTGCCGCAGGCATCCGCCGCCTTCGAGGAGCTCGCGGCCGAGTCGCAGGATGCCTCCGACCGGCTCACCGACGAGCTCGCCCGCACCATCGGCCGGGCCGGCCGGGCCCAGCACGTGCACGACTACCGCCGCGGCGACGAGGCGAACGTGCGCCACCGGCTCATGGTCGCCACCGAGGCGGCGTCGGCGCTTCGGCAGAAGGCCGGCGAGGAGGAGTACCTGCTCGAGCTGGTCGAGCAGGCGCGACAGGATGCCTGGCACGAGGTGAGCGCGTCGCTGGTGGACCATGCGCTGCAGTACACGCCGGATGCGCCCGCGCCGCTGGATGCGGTCGACCGCGACATCGAGCTCGCTTCGCTGCGCGCCGAGCTGGAGGCGCTGACGAGCGACGCGTGACGACGACTGCCGGAGGTCTACCACCCGAGGACCGCCGGCCATCAGAGGGCATCCGGCCGATCACGTCGCGAGGTCGGCCCTTATGCAGCTCCGAAAGGGCCTACTTCGCGACGTGAAGCGGAAAGCGCCGCCGATCGGGGGTCAGTGCTGGGGGCGCAGACCGTCCATCAGGATGTCGAGCATGCGGCCGACACGGTCGGTGTCCTTGGCGTTGCCCGCCGCGACGAAGACGCCGACCAGCATCGCGGTGAGGTCGCTGGGGTCGACATCCGCCCGGATCGTGCCGTCGGTGGCACCGGCATGCAGCAGCGTGGCGACCGACGCGGTGATGCGCTCGCGCGTCTCGCTCTTGCGGATGGCGCCCGAGGCGATCGCCGTGCGCAACGCGTCGGCCATGCCCTGCTTGGTGGCGACGAAGCGGGCATAGCGATCCATCCAGAGGCGCAGCGCGGCGAAGGCCGTGCGCCCCTCGAGCAGCGGCGTCGCGGACGCGACGACCTCGTCGAGCTCGCTGCCGTGCAGCGCCTCCACGAGCGACTCCCTGGTGGGGAAGTTGCGGTACAAGGTGCCGATGCCGACGCCGGCCGCCCGTGCGATGGCCTCCAGCGAGACCGGGGAGTCGCCGTCGGCGTCGGCGAAGGTTTCGCGGGCTGCGTCGATCAGCAGCGCGCGGTTGCGCGCGGCGTCGGCGCGCTGCTTGGGCGCGTCGGTCCGCTTGGGCACATCGGCGCGGTCGGCCGCATCAGCGCGCTCGCGCGCATCGGTGTGCTGGGCTGGATCGGTGTGCTGGGGTGGATCGGTGTGCTGGGGTGCATCGGCGCGCTGCCCGGCAGCGTCCGCGCGCTTCGGCGCGACGGTAGCGCGATCGACTCTGGACAAGCGGAGGGCCCTCCGTTACGCTTCCTGTAAACGGAGCATCCTCCGTTTCATCCCACACTAATAGCCGCGGCACGCCGTGCGCGAGCGGCAGCTCTCGACTGCATGCCCTGAACACGTCGCGTCGATTCTCACGCAGGGAGAAATCATGACCGACTCCACATCCGTTCGCCCCTCACTCGGCGGCACTCACGATCTCGCCGGCCGGGCGGTCGCCCGCGTCGGCTACGGCGCCATGCAGCTGGAGCGGCTCTCCGCCGATCCGGATGCCGCGGCATCCGTTCTGCAGCACGCTCTCGACGCGGGCGTGAACCACATCGACACCGCCGACTTCTACGGTCCGGGATTCGTCAACGACGTGATCCGCGGCGTCGTCGGCAAGCGTGATGATGTGTTCGTCGCCACCAAGATCGGCGCGGAGCGCGACCCGGAGGGACCGTTTCCTTTGCGGCTGGCGCAGCGTCCCGAACAGTTGCGGGCGAGCATCCAGAACAATCTGCTCACGCTGTGGCGCGATCACCTCGACCTGGTCTATCTGCGCCGGGCAGAGGTCGGCCCCGGGCTGCGCGCCGAGGGCGACCAGAACGTGCCGCTCGACGACCAACTGGCGGTGCTGCTCGAGCTGCGCGACGCCGGCGACATCGCCGCGATCGGAGTGAGCGCTGTGACGACCGACACCTTCCGGCGCTCATTGCCTGCAGGAATCGCCGCCGTGCAGAACGCCTACAGTCTGGTCGACCGTGAGTTCGAGGACATGCTGCACCTCACCGTGGACGACGGCATCGCATGGGTGCCGTACTTCCCGCTCGGCAGCGCCTTCCCCGGCCACGCGAAGGTGGTCGAGCAGCCTGCGGTGCTCGCGGCAGCTGAACGCCTGGGCGCCACGCCCTCACAGGTTGGACTCGCGTGGCTGCTGCAGCGCACGCCGAACACGCTGCTCATTCCGGGCACGGCGAGCACCGCGCACCTCGATCAGAACAACACGGCCGCCGACCTCGTGCTCGACGCGGCGACGATCGCCGTGCTGGACGAGCTGGAGGTCGCCGGCGCCGGAGAGATCCAGTGGGGGCATGCGGAATAGCGACTCAATCGGCAGGCAGCGAAGTGTCCAGGCCGTGCAGTACGTAGTCCAGCTCGGCCTGGGTGAAGAGCCCCGGATGCCGCACCAGCACCTTGCCCGTCGGCGACAGGATGACCGTGTACGGCAACCCGTCGACCCGGAACCGGGCGGCATCCGTTCCCTTGCGGTCAGCGATGAGCGGGAAGTCCATTCCATAGCGGGCGGCGATTGCGCGGCCCGCGGTCGTCGTGTCGTCGACATCCACGCCGACGAAGTCGACGCTGTCGCCTACGGCGCGGTGCTCCGCCTCGGCTGCGGGCAACTGAACCGCGCACGCGGTGCACGTGCTCGACCAGAAGTCGATCGCCGTGTAATGACCGTGGTCGGATGCCGTCGACACCGATCCGCCCGTGAGTCCCGGACCGGTCAGCGGCGCGGGCGTGTCCCCTACACTCGTTCCTCCGGCGACGGCCGCCGGTAGATCAGAGCCGGCGACGGGCCCGCGCTCGGATGCCGGCAGTGCGTCGTTCGCCAGCAGCGCGAGACCGTGCGCGAACGGCGCGGTGTCGGCATCCTCAGTGCCGAACTGGGCGAGGTCCACCTCGTCGCCGTTCGGCGCGATCACGAAGATCTCGGTGCCGTGCTGCACCGTGCGAGTCGTCGGATCGAGTTGCACCGGAACGCCGAAAGCCTGCGCGGTGCGGGCGAGCACCGCGGCACCGGCCGTTCCGTAGTACCAGTTGGGGAGCGCAGTGAGCCCGTGCTGCTGCGACCACGACTTCACGTCCGACGGCGCCGGGTAGTACGGGTTGGCGTTGACCGAGACGAACGCGACACGACCCCGCACCGCCGGGCTGAGGTCGCGGTCGGCTGCGATCACGTCTTGCGCGAACAGCGCGCACAGATCGGTGCAGCGGTCGTCATTGAACGTGAGCACGACGATCTTTCCGAGGAATCTGCTGGGCGTGAGCCGGGCGCCGTTCTCGTCGGTCAGCGAGTAGTCGGGCTGCCGCACGGTGCCGAGCCCGCGCATCGGGTCGAACGCGAGCAGGTCGGCCGTCGGCTTGTTCATGCCAGGTCGCAGGTAGTCGGTCGAGGCATTCGCTCTCGTGGGTGCAGCAGTCACGGCGACGATCAGCACGGCGACGATCGCCGCGGCGAGCACGATGGCGGCCACGACGAGAACCGCGCGCTTCGGCGTCCGTCGACGACCCGTGGTGTCGTTCGGGGTCATGCGCGTCGCTCCTTCGAGTCCGTTCGAGTCGAGTCCACCCGATTCGGGTTCATCCGGCTCGAGTCCGCTTCATCGCGTCGCTGGGCCGCCGTACCGCGCAACGCGAGCACGAGCAACGCGCCGCACACCACGGCGCAGAAGACGACCGCGATGGGCAGCCACGAGGCATCCAGCCATCCGGTCACCGCCGCCTGCACCCGGTCGACGTCGATGATGGCCCAAGCGAGCGGGTCGGGCAGGCCGAGCGTGTGCATTCCGTAACCCGCCAGGTAGAGCCCGAGCACCACGCACACTGCGCCGGCGATACGCGGCAGCATGACGGATGCCCCGCGCAGCCCCTTCAGCACCGCAGCCCCGGCGAACGCCGCAGCGACCGAGGCCGCTGTGACGAAGAGGCCCATGCCGAGCGCGTACGCGAGGAATGACGCCGTCCCCTGCAGCAGGGATCCGGACGAGAAGGATGCCCCGACACCGGCGAGGAAGATCGGCAGCGAGCAGCTGAGCGACCCGGTCGCATATGCGACGCCGAAGCCGGCCATGGCGAGCGGGCCGCGGCCGGCCGGGAACGGGAGCCGCGCCACCTGCCAGCGCAGCACCCGGTCGAGCACTGCCAGCACGCCGATCACGACGAGGACGCCGCCGATCGCGAGCATGAGCCACGGTGCCGCGGCATCGAGCGCGGCCGACAGCGATCCGGCGAGGAGCCCCAGCACGCCGAACGTCGCCACGAACCCGGCGGTGACGCAGAGACCGGCGCGCAGGGCGGCCCAGAGCCGTTCGTGCCAGGCGTCCGCGGGCGTGCCGATGAACATGGTGAGATAGGCCGGCAGCAGCGGGAAGCCGCACGGGTTGAGCAGGCCGACGAGCCCGAGCGTGAAGGCGTAGCCGATCGCGGCGCCGGTCACCGGGGCTCCGCGTCGGTGCTTGCCGAAACGTCGGTGCCGGCCAAAACGTCAGTGCCGGCCGAAACGTCGGTGCCGACCGGAACCTCGGTGCCGGCCAAGGCCTCAGTGCCGGCCAAAACGTCAGTGCCGACCGAAACGCCGGCGGCAACAGAGACACTGCCCGCAACAGTGCCGTGGCGAGCACGGGTGTCGTGGCTCGCCAGCGCCGCGAGTCGGGCATTGTACTCCTCCAGTTCGGCGTCGCCGTACCGTCGCGCGCGCTTGTCGGCGTGCTCGGCGCGTCGACTGTCGGTGCGCTGCCACTGCACGAAAAGCACGCCTAACACGAGCAATGTGGGAAGTTCGGTGAAGCCCCACGCGATGCCGCCGGCGGTCTGCTGTTCGGAGAGGGCGCTCGTGTGCGACCAGGCCGGCACCATGGCGAAGTACTTGACCAGCACTGTGGTGGCCATCATGAACACGATGCCGAAGAACGCGTGGAACGGCACCGTCGCCGCCAGTTCGGTGACACGCAGCACCGGACGGGCGAACGCACCCATCAGTCCGCCCCCGCGCCTCGGACTCGGATCGACACCGAGAATGCCCCAGAAGTAGAGCATGCCGATCAGCAGGAAGTGCACGACCATCAGGTTGTGACCCCACCAGGTGCCCATCAGCCAGTCGAACAGCGGCGTGAAGTAAAGCGCATAGAGGCTGAAGAGGAAGAGCGCGACAGTGACAGCGGGGTTCGCGATCACGGATGCCACCCGCGAGTGCAGCACAGCGAGCAGCATTCCCCGCGCGCCGCGTCTGCGACCGTGGCGGGCCGGCAAGGCGCGCAGCAGCAGCGTGACGGGTGCGCCCAGCATCAGCAGTATCGGGGTCAGCATTCCGATCACCATGTGCTGCACCATGTGCACGCTGAAGAGCTCCATACCGTAACCGTCGATGCCCGTGGCGGTCATCAACTCCCAGGTCGCCACCCCGAGAACCCACCACAGTGTTCGGCCGAGCGGCCACGCGTCGCCGCGTCGCCGCAGAACGACCACGCCTACCAGGTACGCCGCGAGCATGGCCAGCCCGATGAGCGGCAGGATCGGGATCGGCTGCAGATGGAAGGCGAACAGCCGCGAGAGCGTGAGCGGCTGGTCGGGCATCCACATCGGCCCGTTCATGTTGCTCGGGCCGTTCATCGGACCTGCCCGTTCGAGCCGTTCATCGGATACGACCAGTCACGTCACAACCCCAGCGGCAGCAGGTCTTCGACGGCCGTCTCACCGGCAGCCGCGGCGAAGGCGCCGAGCGAGTCGGCCAGCCCGGCGCGCTCGGTGTCTGCCATGCGATCGAGCACCCCCTGGATGCCACGCCGCCGCCGCACCGTCACGGATTCCACCAGCCAGCGGCCATCATCCGTGAGGTCGAGGAGCACTTCCCGCCGGCTCTCCGGGTTGCCGGTGCGCACCACCCATCCGCCTGCCACCATGCGGTCGACGGAGCGGCTGAACGTCGACACGTTCGCACCAAGGCGGTCCGCCAGGGCGCCCACGCGGGTCGCCCCCTGCGACGACAACAGCACGAGCACGCGGAACTGCGGCAGAGACACGACCTCGAGCGCCGGAGCGACGGACTGCGCCACGACGCCCAGCAGCGCTCTGGATGCCGTGAGCACGACCTCGGCGTCACCGCGCGGCCGCCGCTCGGCTGGGGGCGCGACACGTGCGTCGACGGGCGACCGGTGGGCACCACCGGGCTCGCCGAGCTTCGAGTTCATGGGCCGTCCTTCCACCGCTGGTCCGCGGTCGCTGTCGCACGGGCATCCGACGCGTCGAGATTCTATTGCATCAATACAACAGTTGCGTGAATGCATAGAAAGTGCAGACGCGACGGAAAGACTGCACCCCGTTGCGATGCAGGGACCGGATGGACGATCGGTTGCGACTCAGCGACCGGATGGCCGATCGGTTGCGACTCAGCGACCGGATGGCCGGCCGGACCCGACTCAGCGACCGGATGGCCGGCGCCGACTGGCTCGGAAGCGGATCAGACGTACGATCGACGTCAACGTGATCGAGCAGACGGGTCCGACGAGGGCCAGCGCGAGCGCGAACAGGATCCGCCCAGCGACGGTCGAGTTGCCGGTGTTCGCGGCGTAGAGAAACGCGGCCACCAGCAGGTAGCCGTAGATCGCGGATGCCAGCAGCGCGGTCCGGCGATCGTAGACGATGAGGCCGATCGCGATCGCGGCGATCGCCCACGGGATCAGGTTCCAGGCGGTGCCGCCGAACAGGATTCGGCCGCTGAGGGCTCCGAGCCCGACACCGACGGCGCCACTGACGACGACGGTGAGCGTGCGCGTCATGCTGCGGCGGCAGAGACGGGACGGATGGTGAGCAGGAAGCGCACGAGGAACACGATGCCGAAGATCAGTGCTACCACCGCATCTGTGTAGAGCACGCCTCGCCCCCAGGCGATCCGGGAGACGCCATCGGCAGCGCCCGCAACGAGGAGGGCGATACCGGCGCCGAGGAACGCAGTCGCCCCGATGGCGGCGACGACGTTGCGAGGGAGGCGGGGCGCTGCGCCGACCGGGCGCCGGCGGGCGAGCCGCATCGCCCCGAGGATCACTCCGGCGACGATCAATCCGATGATGGCGGCGGCGAGCACGAACAGGAAGGAGTCGTCGGAGCTCTCCATCGCCGCAGCCGCGTGACAGTCCGTTGCGCCGGGCTGCACGGCGAGCCAGTGCGCGCACTGCGCAGCGGTGAACCGGTAGCCGGCCGGCGCGCCGTAAACCCACTGCGTCGACGTCACGAGCGCCAGGCCGCGTGCTAGGAGTGCGGCAACGCCGATCGCGGCGAAGCCGTACACGCCCAACTGTGCCGCTGCTCGCACGAAGGCAGCCAGCAGCTCGGCGGGCCGGCGGCGATTCGATGCCTGTGCGATCGCGGGAACCTCGCCGAAGGCGGCGATCGCTGCGCCCTGCGCGGCGTCGGCATCCATTCCGTCGCGCTCGAACGCGGCGGCGGAGTCACGAAGGTGCATCTCCGCTTCGGCGAGCATCCGGCGCCGTTCGGCCGCCGTACCCTCGAGCCGGTCGAGCATGTCGTCGAGGTAGGTGTCGATGCGGTCGCTGTTCATGACGGGTCTCCCAACACTCGATTCATGCCGCTGGTGAATCGCCGCCAGTCGGCGGCCTGCCGATCCCGGGCCTCGCGCCCCGCTCTATTGAGCTCGTAGACGCGGCGTCGCCTTCCCGCGACGACCTGCCACGAGCTCGTGATGAGCCCTCGCGACTCGAGGCCGTGCAGCGCCGGGTAAACCGTGCCCTCGGCCAGCACGAACTCGCCGTGGCTGCGCTGCCGGATGCTCGCCACGAGCTCGTAGCCGTGCGCCGGTCCCGCGGCGAGGGCAGCGAGCAGGAGGAGGTCGAGGTTTCCCTTGATCCGATCGTTCGCCATAAGTAGGTATCCTAGGCCTCGGCGTTCTAGGTATCAAGAGCCGCGGACTTCTCCCGAGGCGCGAAGGAGCAGCATGACCAAGGACCGCAACCTCCAGCACCGAATCCGCTCTCGTGCGGCGAGAATCGGCGAGTCGTCCCCGAGCGCACGCCGGTCACTCGCCCCTGCCAACGGTCCGGGGTTGACGTTCGAGACCGGGCGACCTTCGGACTACCTGCTGCGAGCCGCAGACTCGGCTGCGGGAAAGAAGTACAAGTCGCTGGCGATCGAGCGACTCGGCATCGAGGAGGGCGACGCGGTCCTCGATCTCGGCTGCGGGACCGGCGGCGATCTCGGACCGCTCCTGAAATCGATCGGGCCGGCCGGCTCGGTGACCGGCGTCGACGTCGACGCCACGGCGCTCGACCTCGCCCGCGAGCGGTACGGCGACCCTCGCCTGCGGCTGCTTGTCGGCGACGCGCACGCGCTCGAGTTGGACAGCGCTTCGATCGACCGCGTGTACGTCGACCGCACGATGCAGCACCTCGCCGCCCCGGCGACCGCGCTCGACCAGGTGCGAAGAGTGCTTCGACCGGGTGGGCGCGTCGTTCTCGCCGAACCCGACTGGCGTACCTTCCTCATCGATCACCCCGATCCCGATCTCGCCGACGCATATCGGCAGTTCGTCGTAGGCCAGGTCATCCGCAACGCCCGGATCGGCAGTGAGCTGCCACGGCTGGTTCAGAACGCCGGCCTAGGACTCGAGTCGGTGACGCCCGTGACGGCCGTCTACACGGACGCCTTCGAAGCCGATCGGGTCTTCGGCTTCGCGCGGGTCACGCGTCGAGCAGTGGCCGCGCGGCACCTCCCCCTCGACGCTGCCGTCCGCTGGCTCGAACACCTGGGCTCTCAGGTGTTCTTCGCGTCGCTCACCGTCTTCGTGACGGTCGCCCGCAGCGAGCCGAGCCAGACTCCGGGCATCGTCGCCCGGCCGCCGGAGCGCATCGCGTAGACGACACGGGCGGGTTCCGGGCGGGGCATGCGATGACCACGGGCCGGCGTGAATGCGGTCGGGTCGCGCGAGTCGACGCCTATGAGCCCGACCAACCGCTCCAGCGCTCGACCCGGATCACGATCACCGGCCCATCCGGCCGCCGTTCGCGGTACTGCTCGTACCGTTCGACGAGCGCCTCGATCGGATGCCTGATCACTTCCGCATCCGCGACGACGCTCGCCTGCCCGTCGGCTCGCACCCACCACAGCTCGTTCCAGTCGTCGCTGTAATGGTCGGCGAGCAACGCGATCCGCGGATGCCTCGCGATGTTGTCGAGGCGCAGCAGCGCATTCGTGGTCTTCGGCTTGTGATCCACGACGGTGTAGACGAGGTCGCGCTCCACGGCGAATGTGACGGGGACGATGTGCGGACTCCCGTCGGCGCGCACCGTCGCGAGTCGCGCGACGCGGGCGGATGCCAGCAGCTCGCGGGCATCCGCCTCGCCGAGCTTCATGCCGCCACCGCGCTGTGCCTCATGTCGTCGATTGTCCTCGGATGCCGGTCACACGTACCCGAACTGCTTGCGCGTCATGGTGTCGAAGGTGCGGTCGGGCAAGACGGTCGCCAGCGCGACGGCCACGTTGGCGCCGGGCCCGATGCGATAGCGGGTCTTGGGGCGACGTACCAGCGCAGCCTTGGCGATCAGCGACGCGACGGCATCCACACTGGAAGTCTGCTTCGCGAGAGCCGGGCTCGAGAAATAGCGGCGCATCGCCGACGCCATGGATGAGTACGGCCCGCGCGCAGACGTCTTCTCCAGGCGGGTCATGGCGACCTCGTGCCAGTCCGTATCGACGTAGCTGGGCTGCACGATGGTCACGTCGATGCCGAACTGCGAGACCTCGCCGCGCAGCGAGTCGGAGAGCGCCTCGAGAGCGAACTTCGACGCGTGGTACCAGCCGCCGAGCGGCGAGGCGAACTCGCCGGCGAGCGAGGAGACGTTGACGATGCGGCCGTGGCCCGCTCGGCGCATTCCCGGCAGCACCGCCTGCACCAGCCCGACGGCGCCCAGAACGTTCACTTCGAGCTGCAGGCGGGCATCCGTCAGCGAAGTCTCTTCGATGCTGCCGAACTCGCCGTAGCCGGCGCAGTTGACGAGCACGTCGACGACACCTTCGCGCTCCTCGACGGCGGCGACGGCATCACTGATCGATGCCTCGCTCGTGAGATCGAGTGCGATCGGCGTCACACCGGGGATCGCGGCGATCGCCTCGACATTGCGTGCCGCGCCGTAGATCGTCTCGCCACGGGCGGCGAGCAGTTCGGCCGTGCGCGCTCCGATGCCGGAGGATGCGCCGGTGATGAGGATGGCTCCCATTGATTCATTCCTTTCAGTGAATGACGTTCACAGTAAGTAAAGGTACAGTGAATGTCATGCACAGTCAAGAGGATCGCGCGCTTCGGCAGCTGTGGGGCCTGGAGGCGCCGACGGTGCGGGGGCCGAAGCCGCGGTGGACGCTCGACCAGGTCACCGCGACGGCCGTCGCGCTCGCGGACGACGCCGGCCTCGACGGGGTTTCGCTCGCCCGAGTCGCCGAGCGCCTGGAGGTGACGACCACTGCCCTCTACCGTTATGTCGACTCGAAGACGGCGCTGGTTGAGCTGATGGTGGATGCCGCGGTCGGCGATCCCCCCGAGCTGGCCGACGACGACTGGCGGCAACGCTGCCGCACCTGGGTGGATCGTCTTGCGGATCGATATGCGGAGCATCCGTGGCTGAGCGACGTCAGACCGGAACGGATGCCCTGCCAGCCGCGCGTCTACGCCTGGATCGATGCACTGGTCGGTGCCGTCGGCGGCCGGCCGATCGCGGACGGCACCGTCCGTCTCAGCGCCGTCGAAGACGTGTCACCCGGGAGCGACGGCGGCGCCGACAGTGACAGCGCGGTCGCCGATCCGCTGCGCCTCGCACTCCTGCTGGACAGCCTGGTGCGCTCGTACATGGCGCTCACCGGCAACCTCAGCGATGCGCCTCCGCCACCTTGGCTCGCCGGGGCTCTCTCGGCACGGTTTCCGCGTCTGACGCGTGCCGGAGACCAGGATGCCGCCGACGCGCGTTCGGAGCTGAACTTCGCCGTCGAGGCGGTGCTGCGCGGGGTCGGCTGACCCACGAAGCGGTCAGTCGATGGGTTCATCGTCGGCATGCGCCCCGTAGTAGGCGGACTGCCGACGCATGAGCTCGCTCATCGGTACGTCGCGACCGACTCCGTAGACGGTTGCGCCGAAGTCGAGTCCACGCTGGGAGTCTCCGACCTTTGCCCTCACCATACGGGTGACGTGCTCCCGTCGTCACACCGCGGGCGATGCGTCGATCAGCCGCCGAACGAGGTCGTACGCCGGTTTCGGCGTGTAGTCGTCATGGAGGAGGCCGAATCCGTTCTGCCAGCTGCCGTCGCTGAGGCCGTCGCGAAGTGAGAAGAACTCGTACACGCTCACTTCCCCGGTCGCGAGCACGGCCTCGGCGACGGCCTGCAGGATGCGTGCCTGCTTCGCTTCGTCGCGGTTGCTGCCCGTGGGCCAGCCGGTCTCGGTGATGTGGATCGGCGTGCTGTCAGGGATCCCCGCCTCACGGGTGACCGCTCGCAGCGTGCGAACGAGGAACTGTGCTCCGGCTCCGACCTTGTCTTCCGGGAGCGGACGGAAGACGTCGGGGAACATGTCCAAGCCGATGTAGTCGAGCCGCGAGGCGGAGCTCGGCCCGAGCGCGTCGACCATCCGGGCCCAGAACACCGGATCGGCGAGCCCGGCCGCATTCACACCGATGCCGATGTTCGCACCGAGCAGGTCTCGTTCCTCGAGGCCTGCTCCGACGCCCGCGGCGACCGCCTCGAAGCAGCCGGGGAACCCGCCATCCAGCGGCGCTGCTACGTTGAGCTCTTCGCCGACCTGGACTGTGCCGCCGCCCCAGCCGGCGACATCCCGGACCGCCTGGCGCACGAACTCCGCGAAACCGACCGTGTCGGGCGCCGGCGAGCGGTAACACGCGACGAGGTCGATCAGTCTGCCCTTCCCGCCATATTGTCCGGGATCAGCCGGGGCGGCATCCACGCCCGGCTCGGGCGCTCCCACTCCCCGGAAGTGCCGGTAGCACCGAACGACGAACTCCTCCGCGCCGCCCTGCAACCGATCCAGCGCGACACACGTGCGCTCCACGTCTTCCGACGGTGTCTCGAGCGGCGTCAGGTCAACCAGATCAGCGGAGACCACACCCGGCCACACTCCAAATCGCACAACGAACTCCCTACTAGCCGTATACGGGTACTCGCCGAGTGTAGCCGTATACGGCCAGCGCTGCTACCGTGAAACGGTGCCGACCAATGCGCTCGCCAACCCGCTCGTGCTGCCGATCCTCGGCCTGCTCGCCGAGCAGCCCCGGCACGCGTACGCGCTGTTCAGCGAACTGCGCACGCGCTACGCCTTTATGGGCGTGCGGAACTCGACCGTCTACACACTGCTGAACACCCTCGTGGAGAGTGGGTGGTTGCAGTCCGGGCCGGCCAGCTCTCATCGGCAGGAGTTCCAGCTCGCCCCGTCGGGACGGGCCGCCCTGGCGGCGCGGGTCGAGCACGAGCTTCAGGAAGGCGACCTCGCCGACCGCACGGCATTCATGACCGCGCTCGCCTACCTCGGAATCCTCACGCCGATCGCCGCCTCGGCCGCTCTGCAAAGCAGAGTCGACCGCGTCCGACACGAGGAAGAACACCTCACGCTCGTCCTCGACCAGGTCGCCGGCGTTTCCGAGCTGCACATGATCGAGGTCCACTTCTACCGCGATCAACTTCGTCACGAACGGGCCTGGCTGCACGCGACCATCCAGCGCATTCGCTCGGGCGCACTCCCCTGGCCCGTGAAGCGGTAGACGAAATGCTCCTCGTCATCGTCGCCACTCCTGAGCCGGTACCCGTCGAAGTCGACCGCTCTCGCTGGCCGGTACATGTCACGATCGTCGGAACGTTCCATGTCGACACGAAGCCGGTCGAGGCGATTCCGGCGCTGATCGAGAGGGCCGCACAGAGCTTCGTCGCGTTCGACGTGAAGCTCGGCCCGCCTGAGCGATTCGGAACGGCGAAGGATGTGCCCGTGCTCTTGGCGGCGCATCCGTCGCTTCGGGCCCTGCACGAGTCGCTGGCGACCGCGCTGGCCGGCCTTTCCGGCTTCGATGCGATCGAGCCTCCGTTCTGGCATGCCGGATATCGCCCACACGCTTCCCTCGGGCCCGCGGTGCGAGTGCGGGAGGGCGACACGCTTCGCCTGCGCGTGATCACGCTGGTGTCGCTCGAGAAGCACGTGGGCCGATCCCTCTACTCCGCGCACTTGAGCACTGCGGGCACTTGATCATCACGGAAGCGTGAAATTCGTCGTGGTGTCCCGGCGGAAGGCGCGCATGACCGGTCTCGTCGATGTCGTTCTGCGCAAGCTCACCGATGCCAGGGCCCGGAGCACCTGGAAGGCTTGGCCTGTGCCTCGTCTTCAGCAACTCGTCCCCGGAATCATCGGCTTCGCGCCCGCGACCGACTATGAGTACCTGCGCGAGATCCAACGGTTCGGCGCAAGCGAGAGCCGACCCGGCCTGGTCAATTCGATACGCACGTTGTACGCAACCCTCGACACCGACGAGTTCTTCGGGCTGGATGACGATGGGCATTCGCGAGAGGCGTCCGAGCTGATCTCGGCCACCGCACGGACTCTGTGCTCGGGCGGTGCCGACTTCCTGGTCGTCACATCCAACAGCGGCAGCATCATCTTGGAAGAGGCAACGGATGTCGCGCTTCCGGTTCTGAGCATCTTCGAGACGGCCACGCGCGAGGCGACGCACCAAGGATTCCACAGGCTGGGTCTGCTCTCGACTCGTCGCACCGCCGAATCCGGCCGGTATCAGCGCGCGGCCGAACGACTGGGTGCACACATCCTCACTCCGCCGCCTGCCTTGATCGCGGACATCGACGCGATGATCGACGCGGAAGCGATTCGCGGCATCAGCACACCGGAATCGCTGGCGCTCCTACGCGAGGCCGTCGAGTATCTGGCGGGCGAGGGTGCGGACTGCGCGGTCTTGGGCTGCACCGACCTCGTTCTCTTCGGCCCGTCGAACGTCGGTGCGGGCATCCTGCCGATCGTCGACTCCACGAGAGCGCACGCCCGCGCAGCGGCCGCTCGGGCAGTCGACGGCTGGTCGAGTGACGAACTCGACACCGGCCATGCCCATTACTAGTACTTGGTGAGTACTACTAGTGCCTTCATGGCACGAGTAGACGATCGTCCAGTGTCTTGCGCGGATGTCGGATAGTGTGCGCGTTGTGCTGAAGGAGTCCTGGTCGTGAGTTCGATCGCCGCACCCGACGAGAGCGATCACCACTCGGCCGGACTCATCGTCGCTGCCGTGCTGTCCTGGATCGCCCCTCTCGCAGTGCTCGTCAGCCGACTCACTTCTCCCGCGCTTCCCGTTCGCGTTCCCAGCCACTGGAGCACAAGCGGCACAGTCGATGGGTGGAGTTCGATTGACGGCGTCTTCTGGACCACGCTTCCGGCCGGCATCGTCGGCGCACTTCTGGTCACGTTGATCGTCGTCTTCGGCGGCAACAACATCCCGCGCATCAAGGGAAGCCTGGGGCTGGCCGGCATCGCCCTTGTCTCCAGCGGAATCAGCCTCGTGTGGTTCGTCACGATCGCGGTCGCCCGACGTCCGGACGCCAGCGGGACGGCCTTCGGGATGCTCGTGCTCGGCACCGTGATCCTCGCCGCGCTCGTCTTCGGCGCCGGATCCCTGCCGCGACGGAGCGCCGATGGGCGAGCTCGCACCGAACCGGAGCAACCTGCCGACGGAGGCGGAGACCGCAGTCCATCGGAGGCGTGAGGACCGTCGATGGCGCCACGCTTCCGAAGGTCACAGTGCTGGAACCGAGCGGGAACTCGTCGCACTGCTACGACGGATGGCGAGTCGCCCGTTCCTGGGCATACTCCAGTTGGGATCGGTGTTCGGCGGGGAGCCAGTCTCGGCCGTACGTCGCCGACGGGTCGACCCTCGGATCGTGCGGATCACGGCCATCGCGCAGGGCCAGCACGTATGCCCGGTCCTGTGCGATCCGTCGACGCAGTTCTTCGCCGTCGCCGATGGATCCGTGCCCGGGAATGACAGCATCGATGTCGCCCGCCACCACGTCGAACAATCGCAAGGCTTCGAGGTAGTCCTCGATCGGCGCCTCGGAGTCGAGATCGAGCAGCGGGACTTCGACATCCGAGAGCATGTCGCCTGCGATGAGAACTCGACGATCGTCGATGAGCAGTGCCGCATGGCCGGGCGCGTGCGCCTGATGCTCGATTATGCGAACGCTCGGGCCGTCCCATGGGATTCGGGCCGCCCCGACCGCCAAGCCCTCGATCAGGCCGAGGAGCTCGATCGGCACCTGCTCGGCGATGCGCGCCGCCTTCGTGCGGGCATCCGTCAGCCGAGCCTGAGCCGCGAGGGCGCATCGGTGCGTGCCATATCGCGGGGCCGAGCCGAAGCGGGCGTGCCAGATCAGATGATCCCAGTGCGGATGGGTCGAGAATCCCACCTCGACGCGCCGATTCAGACGGTCCAGTTCGTCTGCGAGATCGGCCAAGTCAGAACCTTGGACGCCCGCATCGACCAGCAGCACGCCCGACTCGCCGATCAGAACGACGGCGTTGCTCTCACAGAACGAGCTCTGGCGAACCAGAACGCCGTCCGCGACTTCGGTTAGCACCCCATCAGGCTACGCATCCGGGCGCCGTCTACTGGAGGACGAGTCTCCGACTCGACCGCTCGCCTCCTCGAAGGGCGACGGCGAGCCCGGTCGGCCACTTCTTCAGAAACCACTTCTTCAGAACCCACCTCTTCAGAATCCACTTCTTCTGAACCCACTTCTTCTTCTGAACCCGCTTCTTCTTCTGAACCTGCTTCTTCTTCTGAACCTGCTTCTTCTTCTGAACCTGCTTCTTCTGAAACCCCTTCTTCAGAAACCGACGAAGGATGCGAGCGCTGCCTGCGAGTGTCTCTCCGTCCCCAGTCGAGAGTCTGACAACTTATTCACACACACTTTCGAATATAGTGAACCGTTGATAAGATAAAGCATGGCATTCACGTTCGATGCAGCGATCGCGGCGATCACCGCACTGCAACCCTCAGGGGGTGCGATCGAACCGTGCACGCAGAACGACGCGGAGCTCCTGCAGCTGCAGACCGGTGTCGCCGAAGCCACGAAACGACTTCACGCCATCAGCGCGCTGCTCGCGGCGGAGATCGCACACCGGTCACGGCGTGAACTCGGGCACGACGGGCTCGCCTACCGGGCAGGGTTCCGAACCCCGGAGAAGCTGATCCAACAGGCCACCGGAACGACCGGAGCGGATGCCCGCAAACTCGTCCGCGTCGGAACCCAGGTCGCGCAGACCCTCGCCGCCGACATCCTCGAGGAGTCGAGCGGCGACGGCGGAGCGGACAGCACTCGCACCAACGCCCCTCCAGAGGTCTGGCACGCCGAATTGGACCGTGCCGTCGCCGACGGGCTGGTCTCAGTGGACGCAGCCGACGGCATCCGTCGCGGGCTCGGCGAACCCGGCGAGGGTGCACCCGAAGAGTCGATGCGGAACGCGGTGGGCCGGTTGATCCAGTACGCGTCTCGTGCGCACGCTGACGATGTATGGGCCAGAGCCCGCAACGAACGCGACCTGCTGGACCCGAACGGGGTCGCGGACCTAGAGAAGCAACGCCGCGACGCCCGATACCTGAAACTCTTCCCCCAACCCGACGGGATGACCCGCCTCACCGGGCTCCTGGACCCCGAATCAGCGCAGATCGTGTGCACGGCGTTCGATGCCGTCGTCAGCCCGCGCCGCGGCGGACCACGCTTCACCCGCAAAGCCGACCGGGACCGGGCGCAGAGGCTTCTTGAAGACTCACGAAGCACCGAGCAGATCATGGCCGACACACTCGTCGACATCATCACCCTGGCCACCCGGAAAGACACCGGACGACTCTTCGGCACCACCCGACCCACCGTTCGCCTGATCGCCACCATGCACACCGCCACCAGCCGTGACGCCCAGCGCGCCGCGAGCACCGGCGACGCGTTCAGAAAAGGCGGAGGCGAGCCGGCGAACGGACCCGAGCAGCAGCACGAAGCCGAACCACAGCACGGCACCGCCGGGTTCGGGGTGCTGCTGGGACAGATCGACCCGGTCTCCGCAGAAACCGTGCAACGACACCTCTGCAACGGCCACCACCAGATCGTTCACGACGAGAATGGGCACACCCTCAACTACGGGAGAGCCAAGCGCACCTTCTCCACCCACCAACGCGACGTCCTCAACGCCCGGGACGGTGGATGCATGTGGCCAGACTGCGACCGACCACCCGACTGGTGCGAGGCCCACCACATCGATGAGTGGAGCGCCCACCACGGCAAAACCGACATCGACGACGGCATCCTGCTCTGCCGCTCCTGCCACCTGCGACTCCACAACGACCACTGGAGAATCGACCGGCGACCCGACAGACGTACCGGCCACCACGCGTACTGGCTACGACCCCCCGGTGGCACCGACAGTCGCGACGACATCCTCCTCCACCGCAAGAACCCGCTCCTCGACGCAGTGCATACCGCCAGTTGAGTGCGCGCCAGCCCGACGCGCGGCGACACGGCACCCGGCATCCCGACCCTCGAGGGCACGGCGCGCGGCATCCCGACGCACAACGGCACAGCACGCGGCATCCCGAAGCGCGACGGCACAGCACGCGGCATCCCGAAGCGCGACGGCACAGCACGGGCCAGCCCGATCCTCGAGATCACGGCACGCGGCATCCCCACGCGCGGCGGCACGGCGCGCGGCCGAACAGCACGCGCCCGCCCGACGCCGCGAGCCCACCGCTGCAGGCCCAACTCCTCAAGCCCACGCCGCAAGCCCACGCCACAAGGCCAACGCGCAGACCCGACGCCGGGTTCGATCGTCGCTCAGGCGGCGAAGCTCAGGGTGTTAGCGTTCGATCATGCTCATCGGCGCCGTGATCTTGACCATTGTCGCTATCGGCTTGACCGTGATGATCATCCTGTGCGCTGTCGGCGTCATCCCCCGCAACTCGATCGCCGGGCTGCGACTGCCTGCGATGTTCGCGTCCGACGAGGCATGGATGCGCGGACATCGCGCCGGCATCGCCCCCGCCGTGATCGCGTCGATCGTCTGCATCGTCGTGACCGTGATCGGCCTGGCCGTACCGGCATTCACCGGCGGCACCATCATCGTGATCGTCGCGCTTCTCGCCGGCCTCGTCATCGCGGCAGTACTGGGCAGCCGCGCGGCTTCGCGAGTCGCGCCATCGGTCGACGACGAGAAACAGGTCTAGCCGGGTACCTCCTCGAACGAACAGAGCTGCCGTCTTGGCGAATTGAGAGGCATTATAGGGCGAGCAGAGCGGCATTCTCGGGCAAACGCAAGGCACATTCTTGTGCGAGCAGAGACGCTTCCTCAAGCGAGCAGAGACGCACCCTCAAGCGAGCCGACACGCATCATCCTGCGAAGCAGAGACGCACCCTTAAGCGATCAGAGACGCGTCCTCGAGCGAGTAGAGACGGATCGCCGAGCGACAGAGAACGCCCTTTCGATGAGAGGGCGACTCACCCTCGGAAACCTAAGGATCTCGACGACACGGGACTTGACCTCTGACGGGCCGTCAGCTCGCGCGTGAACCTCCCCGGCGGCCTGCGAGGTACTCATCCGGCATACCGGGCCCGATCCGCACGGCCACCTCATCCGCCGGAATGGCACCGCACTGTTCACACGTCGCCTGGGCGTGCACGGCACCGTCGCACCCGGTGTGCCGATACAGGATCGGCGGTTCGATCTCAGATGCCCAGGCATCCCCCCACTCGGTGAGCGCGATGAGCGCGACCGCGAGCGACCGCCCTTTCGGTGTGAGCAGGTACTCGGACGAATCCGTGCGCTCCATGATGCCGCCGGCCACGAAGGCGTCGAGGCGGGAAGCAAGCACGTTCGTCGCGATACCCAAGTTGTGCTGGAAGTCCCCGAACCGTGTCACCCGGGCGAACAGTGCGTCACGAACGATCAGCAGGCTCCACCGCTCCCCCACGAGTTCGAGCGACCTGGCGATCGAGCAGACCTGCGTGTTGTACGTGTTGCCGAGCATGCAGCGATCCTAACGCTTGCGTCATGCAAGTTATCCGACTAGTCTAACTTGCATCACACAAGCTTAGCGAGTTCGCGGATGATCGACCTCCGTCGACCTGCACCTCCAGCGCCAACCCACACGCACGCCGAACCCACACGCACGCCGACCGACGCGCACTCCAAACCCACACGCACACCAAACCCACACGCACGCCGAACCCACACGCAAGGGAGCACCGACATGTCCACCGACTTCACGACCACCATCACCGTCAATGCGACGCCGCAGCAGGCATACGACGCGATCAACCACGTCAGCGGATGGTGGGGCCGCATCACCGGGTCCACCACCTCGGTCGGCGACGAGTTCGTGTACGTGGTGCCCGGGTTGCACTACAGCGGATTCCGCGTCACGGAACTGGAGCCGGCCCGACGCATCGCGTGGCTGGTGACCGGCAGCTACCTCGACTTCGTCGACGACCAGCAGGAGTGGAACGGCTCGACTGTGCGGTTCGACATCCGCGATGCCGGCGGGAGCACCGAGATCGTCTTCACGCACGAGGGCCTTCGACCGGAGGGCGAGTGCTACGGCGCGTGCTCCAACGCGTGGTCGATGTACGTGCGCCTGAGCCTCAAGGAGTTCATCGAAACGGGCGAGGGCCGGCCGAACGCCTTCGAGGGCGACGAGGTGCTCACCGCCGCAGACCACGCGGAACTGCGCGGTCGCGTCGAGGGCTCCGCTCCCGCCGAAGCGGTGGCTGCTCCTGCTGTATCTCGGTGAGCACGACTTCTCTGTGAGCACTCACCTGTGAGCACATCTCTGTCAGCATTCATCTGTGAGCACATCTCGGTGAGCAGTTCTCTGCCAGCGCGACCTTCTCGCTGAGCGCATCTCTGCCAGCGCGACCTTGCCCAGCGAGCACATCTCTGCGAGCGCATCTCTGCCAGCGCCACCTTCTCTGTGGGCACATCTCGGTCAGCACGACTTCTCGACGAGTGTCGGCGGCGCACGTGAACACCCCACACGGCAAACCATCGCGGCTTCGCGGGGCCACCGGCTCGTACGGTGTCAGGACTTCCGCCCCGTCAGAGTACTCATCGCGTGCGTCTGCACCTGCTGCGGCACCGCGTCGCGTCGCGTTCTGCGCGGCCTGAAGCCACCGGGCAGAGCGGCTGCCAACACTTCCGCCAGGTGCAGCGCCCGCGGCGCGACGTCGCAGGCGCTGCGGATCTCCTCGCTATGGCCCCGCCCAGCACGGCCCTGCCCAGCACGACCCTGCCCAGCACGACCCTCGCGAACGCGGACCTGGCCAGCGCCACCCTCCCGGCCTCGGACCTTCCCGCCACGGACCGGCCGAGCGCGATCTTCCCCACCGGACACGGCTGCGCGCCAGTTCGCCGCGCCCAGCTGGTCCGCCTGCGTGCGGCAGCTGAAGCCGTCTGCGATAACGCACGTTCCCTGCGACGCGGTCCGCAGTGCAGGCAGCATCGCGTGGTCGGCCACCGCGACGGAGACCGGCAGGTGTCCGGGTTCGAACCCGAAGTTGCCGGCCAGGCCGCAGCATCCATCCAATTCGTCGAACTCGACACCGGCATCGCGCAGGATGCCTCGCTCGGCATCGAATCCGAGCACGGCGTGCTGGTGACAGTGCTGCTGCACGATCGCGCGCCCGCCGACATGCGGCGGCTTCCAGCCATCCGTGGCTGCGAGCAGCTCGGCGAGCGTGACGGCACGCTCCTTCACGAGACGGATGTTCGGATCGCCCTCCAGGAGCCCGCGCCCTCCCAGAAGCTCGCGCCCTCCCAGAAGGTCCGGCCCGTCGGAGCGGAACACCGCGAGGCAACTGGGCTCCAGCACCACGAGCCTCTCGCCGTTCGTCAGCTCCTCCGCGAGCCGCGCTGCGGTCGCTTTGAGCATCGCGGCCGCGGAAGTGAGTTGACCGGTCGAAATGAGGGTGAGCCCGCAGCAGGAGCGACGGCGCGGAACGCGAACCCGATAGCCGGCATCCGTCAGCACGATCGCAGCCGCCTCGAGCACCGAGGGCTGGAAATTGTCGCCGAACGTGTCCGCGAAGAGCACGACGTCGCCGTGGGGGGCATCGCGACTGTCACCGTGGAGCGCATGGCGACTGTCACCGTGGAGGGCATGGCGACTGTCACCGTGGGTTGAGCTCGTCGAAACCGAACCTGTTCCGGGTTTCGAGTCGCCGCAGCGGGCATGACCACTCTCACCGCCGGTTGAGCTCGTCGAAACCGAACCTGTTCCGGGTTTCGAGTCGCCGCAGCGGACATGACCACTCTCACCGCCGGTTGAGCTCGTCGAAACCGAACCTGTTCCGGGTTTCGACAAGCTCAACCCGCGGTGACGGTCGCCCCATCCGCGGTGACGGTCGCCCCACCCGCGATCGAGGTCGCTCGACCCACGGGAGGGCTCGCCGTTCTCGTCGGTCGAGCTCGCCGGAGACACCCCGTCCGTGAAGCGGCGGCGCACGAAGCGCGGTGCCGGCCGCAGCGGATCGAGGCCCGCGAGCCGCTTGACGAGCGAGCCGAGCACCGGCGCATGCGAGATCGCGTTCACGATGGGCGGCGCGAGGTGTGCCAACCGTGCCCACACGGTCAGCCAGCCCATCGAGTAGTGGCCGAGCGGGCGAATCCTTCCCGCGTAGAAGTGGGACAGGAACTCCGCCTTGTACGTGGCCATGTCGACATCGACGGGGCAGTCGCTCTTGCAGCCCTTGCACGACAGGCAGAGGTCGAGTGCATCCTTCACCTCCGGCGAGCGCCAGCCCTTGTCGACCGGCGTGTCGCGGTTGGTGCGGTACGTGCCCTCGACCATTTCGAACAGCAGCCTGGCTCGACCCCGGGTGGAGTGCTCCTCGTCGCCGGTCGCGCGATAAGACGGGCACATCACCCCGTCGCCGTGTGCGCGGCAGTCGCCGACGCCCACGCAGCGCAGCGCGGCCGCGGCGAAGCTGCCGTCGTCGTTCGGATACGAGAAGTGCAGCTTCACCGGCTGCGGGCGACCCGTTGGCGGGGGCGCGTAGCCCTCGCCCATTCGCAACCCCTCGGTGTGCGGCTGCGGATCGACCATCTTGCCCGGGTTCATTCGTCCGCGCGGATCGAACAGGCGCTTCAGCTCCTGGAACCCCTCGATCACCCGGTCGCCGAACAGCATCGGCAGCAGGTGCGCGCGGGCCTGGCCGTCACCGTGCTCCCCCGAGAACGACCCGCCGAAACGCACCACGAGCTCCGCCGCCTCGTGCGTGAACCGGCGGTACTCGTCGACCCCGGCCGCACCGGAAGCGAAGGGGAACGGTATGCGCATGTGCAGGCATCCGTGTCCGAAGTGCCCGTACCGTGCGACAGGCTCGTACCCGTAGCGTTCGAGCAGCGTGCGCAGCTCGCGCAGATAGTCGCCGAACACGCCCGGCGGCACCGCGGAGTCCTCCCACCCGGACCACATGTCGGGCAGCCCAGGCACGTTCGTCGCGGCGCCGAGTCCCTCTTCGCGGATGCGGCGGATGGCGTCCTGCCGCCCCTCGTCGTCGAACCGGCGCACATCGGGGCGGATGCTCCGCCCGCCGAGCGAACGCACCATCTTCTCGGCCGTGGCATCCGCTTCGACTTTCGTCTCACCCGGCACCTCGACGATGAGGTATCCGTCGCCGTCGGGCAGCAGGTCGAGCGCGTCGAGGTTCTTGCCCTTCGTGCGCTGGAAACCGATCAGCGTGCCGTCGAGTCCCTCGACCGTGATCGGATCGAATTCAGCAGCGTGGGGCGCGGCATCCGCGGCGTCCTCGATGCTCGGGTAGCCGAGCACGACGAGGGTGCGCGCCTTCGGCACCTCGACGAGTTCGAGTTCGGCGCGCAGCATCGTGACGAGCGTGGATTCGCTGCCGACGAGCAGTCCGGGCACGTCGAAGCCGTTCTCCGGCAGCAGCGCGTCGAGGTTGAACCCGGAGACGCGGCGCGGGATCTTCGGAAAGCGCCGGCGCACGTCGCTGCCGTATCGGTCGATCAGCTCGCGCAGCGCTGCGTACAGCCGGCCCTTCGGGCCGCCCTGCGCAATCACCTGCTCGACGTCGTCGTCGCGCCGCACCCACATGCGGTCGCCGTCGTACGTGAGGATCTCCAGCGCCAGCACGTTGTCGCCCGTCTTGCCGTACTTCTGCGCGGATGAGCCGCACGAGTTGTTGCCGATCATGCCGCCGAGCGTGCAGTGCGAGTGCGTCGCGGGCCTCGGCCCGAACATGAGGCCGAGCGGGTTCACCGCACGATTGAGTTCGTCGAGCACGATCCCGGTCTCGACGATCGCGGTTCGGGATGCCCGGTTCACCTCGATCAGGCGGTCGCAGTGCTTGGACCAGTCGATCACCACGCCCTCGTTGCACGTCTGGCCGGCGAGGCTCGTGCCCCCGCCACGGCTCAGCACCGGCGCGTCGAACCGGGAACAGGCGAGAACAGCATCCGCTCCCGCCTCGACGGTGCGAGGCAGCACCACCCCGATCGGTACGTGCTTGTAGTTCGACGAGTCCATCGAGTACGCGGCGCGCGTGCCCGCATCGAACCGCACCTCGGCATCCAGACCCTCGAGTTCGCTCATGAGCCCGCGGATGTCGAGCCCGCCGTTCGTGATGGTCACAGTTCCGACCTTGCCGCTCAGCGGGCGGCGGTGGAAGGGGTTGACCCGATATCAAGTTGACCCGATATCAATGGGCCGGCCACCCTCGCACCACGCGGCTGATGGTTGCTGCGTCGGCGGTCAAGTCCCGCCACGCAACGCTTACGCCGTAGCGGTCTGCTCGATTCCCGTGATGATGACACGGATCGCGAAGTCCCGTCGGGAGCGTTCGTCCGGATCGGTCAAGGCTGCTGAAGATCGACCGATATGCGGAAAGAGCACCGGGTCGGCTTCTTCATACGCGACTCGGACCCGTCCGCGCTCGCTGTCGCCCTGATCCGAGTCGCGGCGCGCGGTGCGTTCGATTGCGGTCGCTGCGGCGAACTGTGCGATCAGGTCCACCGCCAGCGCCGCCGCCTGAGCGTCTACACCGCCCGTCTCCATGACGGCGAGTTCGTGCTCTGCGAGGCGAAGCGCGCCGGGAAGCGTGGGGATGGCACCCAATGCGACCGCGCCGAGCCCCGGGTAGACCTCAAGGGTCTCAATCGTGTTGACGATCGTTTCGGCCAGGGCTTGCCGCCAGTCCCGGTCGTCGGCGCCGACGAGTTGCACCTCGGCGTACGCGGCATCGAGAACGTGTTCGAGCAGCACCTCGCGGCTGCCGAAGTAGGCGTACAGCGACGCCGGCCCGGTCTCGACAGCTTCGGCGACGTGGCGGAGCGCGACCGCGTCGACGCCACGTTCGCGGATCAACCTCTTCGCGGCGTCGAGGATCGACTGCCGCGATAGCGGCGGCTTCGCAGGACGGTCACGCCGGGAGACCGGCTCTGCTCGTAACGCCATGCTCCCATCATATCGCTTGACACGATCATTGTTCTGTACGATCATTGTTTCTTACGAACAATGTTCGCGAACGTTGTTCGTCCCGAATGGTTGGAGGATGTCATGTCGGTTCTGGTCGTGGGCGCGAGCGGCGCAGTCGGCGGAGCGGTCGTCGCCGGTCTGCTCGAGCGTGGTGTGGAAGTGCGGGTGACCAGTCGCACTCCGGAGAAGCTGGCCCTTCCCGCGCGGGTGCCGGCGTTCGCCGCGGATCTCAACGACCCTGCGTCGTTCGCGCCCGCCCTCGACGGCGTCGAGCGAGTATTCCTGTACGCCGACCTTGCGGAGCCGGAAGAGCTGATGGCCGTTGTCGCAGCGGCAGGCGTGCGCCATGTGGTGTTGCTGTCGAGCTCATCGGTAACCCTCCCCGGCGCGGAGGAGGACTTCAACGGGTCACGGTTCATCCGCGTCGAACAAGCCGTCGAGAGGTCGGGGCTTGCGTACACGTTCCTGCGACCGGGCGGATTCGCCAGCAACGCGGCGCGGTGGAGCTGGGGTGTCAAGGACCAGAGCGCGGTGCCGCTGCCACACCCGGAGGCCGTGCAGGTCCCGATCCACGAAGCAGACATCGCCGACGTCGCCGTCGCCGCTCTCACCGGCGACACCCTCGTCGGGCACAAGCCCGTCCTGACCGGACCGGACCGGCTGACCCTTCGGCAGCAGGTCGACATCATCGGCAAGACGATCGGCCGTGAGGTGCGGGTGGTCGAGCAGACGGAAGCGGAGACCTCCGCGATGCTCACGCCCCACATGCCCGCGGTATGGGTGCGGCAGATCATCAAGGACTGGCGTGGCGCGGTCGGGGCGACCCCGGCCATCTCCCACGAATGCACCCGCATCACCGGCCGCCCGCCCCGAACGTTCCACGACTGGGTGGCGGACAACGACGCCCTGTTCCGCTGACCCGCCCTGTTCCGCTGACCCGCACACCAGGACCTCAGAAGGCGGGGTCGGAAGCGCGTCACCCGCTACGGCACGGATGCCCCGATCGGCGGGCCGCCTGGGGTGACGACCAGATACGTCGAGGTGGGCATCAGGTGTCCAGCAGTTCGGGTGCGAACAGCTCATCGACGGCGAAGCGCGGCGACAGCCCCTGCTCGCTGTGGTAGCGCAGGAACGTGTCGACGGCCTTCCGGTTGCGCGCAACACCGTACGCCCACGGGTCGTCGCCGAGGAGCTCGGTGTCGCGGTCGGCGAGGTCGTTGGCCCACGGCAGCATGTCGGTTGCGAAGTTGGTCACGCGCCCGAGCGTGCCGCGTTGCAATGCCTCCGCCTTCGAGCGCGCACAGGCGTCGTAGACCTGCCGGGCGATGCCCGGTCGCTCCTCGACGAGCTCGCTGCGCATCACCAGCACATGCGCCGGCGGGAAGATGCCGGTGCGGCGGTAGTAGTCCTCCTCGACGTGGCGGTAGTCCGGCCAGAGCCGCCGGACGCGCGGCGAGCGTTCCAGGATCGGACGCGGCACGTTGCCCGAGAAGAGCACGTCGAGCTCACCGGCCTCGAGCATCGCGCTCAGGTCAGCCCCCGGCGGCGCCATGCGTACGTCGACGCCATCGGGATGCCTGAATGGGATGTAGTCGAGGGGCGTCATCGGCCGGTCGAGTCCGCCAATCACCCAGCGCATCGATCCCGGGTCGACTCCGTGCTCATCGCGCAGGATCCCCTTCACCCACACGCCCGCATCGTGCCCATAGGTTGCGAACTCTCCCGCTCGAGCTCCGGCCAGATCGGCCGGGTGCTCGATCCCGCTCGCGGTGTTGACGAAGACCGATGACTGGCGGAAGACACGTGCGGGGAAGATCGGCAGCGCGACGAATGGCCGCTCCTCGGCGTCGAGGGTGCGCAGATAGTAGGTCAACCCGAGCTCGGCGACGTCGAACGCGTGGTGCTCGATCATCCGCTCGAAGATCTCGGTCGCGAGCGTGGATGTCGTGGAGGCGACGGGCGCACCGTCGATCGTCACTCGGCCGTCGATGAGACCACGGAACTGGTCGTATGGCATAGAGCCGAATCGCAAGCCGCCGCTCATCGCCGTATTCCCGCTCGCAGTCTCTGCCAGTTGCGGGAGGCGATCGCTTCGCGATCGGCATCCGGAATCGGCACCGCCTCGAGAAACCCGCGCGCGCCGGTGAGCGACGTGCGCTCGAACGGGTAGTCGGTCGCGAAGAGGATTCGGTCGACGCCGATGACCTCGCTCGCCCATCTCAGGTAACGCGTGCTGAGGATACCGCTCGGCGTGACGTACAGGTTGCTCCGAGCGTATTCCTGCAGTGGCTTGGTCAACCCGGCGATGTCGGCGAGGTCCTGCAGGCGCTCCAGATAGAAGAGCACGAGCTCGCCCCAGTGGCCGATCACGAGCTGTAGCCCAGGATGCCGGTCGAACACTCCGCTCAGCACCATGCGCAGAAACTGGATGCCGGAATCGTAGTGCCACCCGATCCCGTGTGTGGCGAAGCCATCGGAGACCGGATCGTCGAAGCCCGCGTAATAGGCGGCCTGCACCTCGCGCGGCGGCGACTGCGGGTGCAAATGCAGGGGTGCGTGCAGCGCCGCGGCCGTCGCCCACAGCGGATCGAGCCCGGGATCGTCGAGGCTCACCCCATCGGTGCGGCCGTACAGCATCGCCCCGTCCAGTCCGAGGCCGCGCACTGCGCGTTCGAGCTCCGTGGCGGCCGCTTCGGGTGCGCCGGTCGCGAGGACCGCGAGTCCCTGGAAGTGCCCGGGATCGCTCCTGATGATCTCGGCGATCCGGTCGTTCGTCGGGCCCTGCAACGCGACCGCCTCGCCAGGGGGCAGATTCTGCAGCCCCGGTGTCGTGAGCGAAAGCACCTGCACGTCGACGCCCGACGCGGCCATCGCGGCGCGACGCTCTTCACCGGCATCGAGCAATCGGCGTCCGGTGTCGCCCGTCGATGCTGGCACGAAGGCGAGATCCCGATCGGCGGGGTCAAGGCGCCGCCACGCCGCGAGGACCTCGGGGGTGACGAGATGCTCTTCCAGTCCGATGACCCGCATCAGGTGTCCAGCAGAGACGGGACGAAGATGTCGTCGCTGGTCAGTAGTTTCCGCGACAGCCCCTGCTCGTGGTGGTAGCGCAGGAACGTGTCGACGGCCTTCCGGTTGCGTGCCACGCCGTACGGCCACCAGTCGTCGCCGAGCAGCCGACGGTTGTCGGCGAAAAGGGAGCTGAACCATGGGGAGACGACGCCCATATGCTGCTTCGACGCCTGGTCGAGGTACCACTTCTCGGTCTGGTCCTTGCCGGCGAGGAAGGCGTCGTAGATCGCGCGGGCGACCTCGGGGTGCTCGGCCACGACCTCCTTGCGGATCGCGACGACGTGCATCATCGGGAAGATGCCGGTGCGCTCGTAGTAGTCGCGCTCGACGGCCGGGTAGTCGGGGAACAGCCGCCGGATCGTGGTCGAGCCTTCCAGCACGGCCTTCGGCACGTCGACAGAGAGCAACGCGTCGATCTCGCCCGACTCCAGCATCGACGCGAGCGTCACGCCGTCGGGCGCATGACGTACGTCGACACCTTCGGGGACGGGCTGGGGGATCCAGTCGAACGACGGGATCGGGATGTCTGTGCCACCGATCACCCACCGGCACTGCTGCGGGCTCACACCGTACTCTTCGGCGAGCACGCCCTTCATCCACACTCCGGGATCGTGCCCCCAGAGCGCGAACTCGCCGATGGTCTTGCCCGCGAGGTCTTCCGGGCGCTCGATCCCGCTGCGCTCCGAGACGAAAAGCGCCTCGTGGCGGAAGTTGCGGTTGGGAAAGATCGGCAGCGCCAGGAACGGGGACTCGTCGGTGTCCCAGCTGCGCAGGAAGTAGGTGAGTCCATACTCCGCGACGTCGAGTTCGCCGACGGCCATCTGGTGGAACACGTCGGAGATGAGGGCCGATGTCGCGAACGTCGCATCGACCCCCTGGATAGGGATCGCGCCGTCGAACAGCGCGCGAGTGTGTTCGTAGCGGTATCCGCCGATCGTGAGGGAAACCCGCGTCATATCAATCCTCGCTCTCGTGCCGAACGTCATAGTGAACGGTCATTCGCTTAACACGATGCACTTCACGCGGCCCTGTGTCAAGATGAACGAACATTCACTGGCCGGTAGGTGGACGGAAGGAGGACGGATGCCCCGCATCACCGAGGAGCGCCGCGCCGAGAGACGCGCGATGATCGTCGCAGCCGCGAGGCGGTGCTTCTCGCGGGACGGCTTCCACCAGGCCTCGATGCCCGACATTGCGGCGGAGGCCGGCGTGTCGACCGGGGCGCCCTATCGGTACTTCGCCGGCAAGGAAGACCTGATCATCGAGATCGCCGGGGACGCGTTCCGCGTCATCTTCGAACCACTCGAGCGCGCGGTCGAGCACGGCGATGCCCTGAGCATCGGCGACCTGGTGCGCTCATCCCTCGCACGCGCTACCGCGGCGACGATCACCGACGCGGCGGGACAGACCGTGCCCGTTGACGAACTCCTGCGCTGCGCCGTGCAGGCATGGGCCGAGTTGCTCCGCAACGACGACCTCCGTGAGCGGGCGAACGAAGGCTTCCAGGCGATGCGCGAACGCATGGCCGAGTCCCTCCGACGCGGTCAGGAGGCAGGAATAGTCGCGGAGGACGTCCAGATCGATCGGGCGACGAGGGTGATAATGGCGTTGCTGCACGGCTTCGTCCTGCAGCGGACGGTGTTCGGCCTCAGCAACACACGCGACTTCCTCGACGACGTCGGCTCGGTCGTGGACAGCGTCGACCTCGCGTCGCGGTGATCGAGCCGCGGGCGAGGTCTCGAGCGAGACGAGCTCGGGAGCACTCACGGGGCAACGTGATGTCAGTCGGTTCGCCCCTTCACCCGGCCCCACAACCCTTGCGTCAGCCGACGCACTGTTCGGTGGGTTCGGCCTCGAACTTCTCCGCACGACAGTCGTCCGCCGATGCTGTCGTTCTGTGATCGGCCGCAGTTACTGGGATGCTGGAGGGATGCATCCTGAGTCGGCCGACGTGACGAGAGGCGACGCCGTCGATCCGTCGCAGGCCGTCGACCGTCTCATGGTGCGGGTCGCGTCGGGCGATCAGCCGGCTTTCGGGGAGCTGTACGACGCCGTCGCCTCCAGGGTCTTCGGCGCCGTGCTGCGCCTGGTGATCGACCGGTCGCAAGCGGAAGAGGTCACCCAGGAGGTCTTTCTCGAGATCTGGCAATCCGCTCACGTCTTCGATCCGAATAGGGGACGAGCGATCGGTTGGATCATGACATTGGCGAAGCGACGGGCCATCGACCGGATCCGCTCCGCGCAGGCCTCGCATGATCGCGACCTGCGAGTGGGCATCCGTGAGTACCGCGTGGAAGACTACGTCGCCGAGACGGCCGAGATCCGTGTCGAAGGCGAGCGCGTGGCCGGAGCGATGGAACGGTTGTCGGATGTTCAGCGCCAGGCGATCGCGCTCGCCTACGACGGCGGGTTCACACATACGGAGATCTCCGAACTGCTGAGCGTTCCCGTCGGCACAGTGAAGACACGGCTCCGCGATGGGATGATTCGGCTCAGACACGAACTGGGGGTGACGGCATGAACAACACACGAGACGACGACGCGAACTACGACGACGCCCGTCTCCTCGCCGCCGGACACGCCCTGCGGTCGTTGTCGCCTGAAGAGCGCGAACGCTACGAGCGGCTTCTGGCGGCCTCGCCCGAAGCCCGTGCCGAGGCATCCTCGTTCGCGAAGGTCGCCGGGGCGCTCGATGACGCGCCACCGGTGGCCGCACCGCCCACGGATCTGAAGGCCCGGCTGATGGCGCAGATCGCTATCACGCCGCAGCACCGCCCCAGCCCCGAGGGGGTCGTGCCCGACAGCTTCAGCGCCGACAACTTCAGCCCCGGACCGGTCGCACCCGAGTTCGCTCCGGATGCTTCGGCGGAGGCAGTGCAGGGCGGCTCTCCTGCACCGACGAAAGCGGAACGGAAAGCCCAGCGGCGCTGGTACGGCCGTCCGGCCGTCGTGGCCGCTGCGGCCGCCGCGGCCGTCATCCTCTTCGCAGGCGGCACGGCGGTGGGAGTCGCCGTGTCGCAGCCTGGGCAGAGCACGGCGCAGGCCGACGCTCTCGCGTCGATCACGTCTGCGCCCGACGCGCAGCGATCCACTGCCACGGTGACCGGCGGCGGAACGGCGACCCTCGTCTGGTCCCCGTCGCTGGGCGAGTCCGCCATGATCGTGGACGGCGTGGCGGCCGCGCCGTCCGGCAAGACGTACCAGCTCTGGTACATCAGGGACGGTCACGCCCGCTCGGCCGGACTCCTGTCGGGTCAGTGGGACGTTCTGCACGGCACCATGCGTGCCGGTGACATCGTCGGGCTCACCGTGGAACCCGCGGGCGGGTCCAAGCAGCCGACGACGAAACCCGTCGTCACGATCGCCAGCTGAAGTTCCGCACGCCCAGGTGCCGGTAGTACCTATGCCCTAGGCCGGGATGCCCAGCCGGTCGAGGGAGTCCTCGACTATGGTGAGCCCGGCCAGCCCCGGCATGCGGGCGATGGAGTCATCGATCTTGACTGCCGCTCTACGGCCATCCGGGCCACTCATCAGATGATTCATCACGTGGACTACCTCGGCCTTCTCCATGATGCTCGAGCCGACCGGAGCCCAGAACTTTCGCAGTGCCAATCGCGTGAGCTTCTGAGCCCTGGGGCTCGCCGCCAGACGGTCGCGCGCCTGAGAGGTGTAGAACGCGACGTGCCGCGCCTCTTGCTTCGCGATGCGACGCAGCAATTCGGCGAGCACGGGATGCTCTTCCAGCTCGGCCATGCGGTTGTACGCGGCGATCGCCGACAGCTCGTTCGCCGCGCCCCATGACATGTGCACTGCGACGAAGTCGTTTCCCACCAGCGACCCGAGAACGGACTGTTTGATCGGATCGAGCCGATCCTTCCAGCCCAGCTTGAGTCGGCGCGCCTTCAGCTCATCGAAATCGACGGTGATGCCGTGAATCGCGAGCACGGCAGCGAGCGCTTCACCGTGCCAGAACTCTTCGCGATTCCACATCGTCATGAACGCACTCACCTCCGGCTCCTTGTGCGAGGGCGTCGTGAGCAGATCACGGGTGTAACACACGGTGTGGTACTCCACATCCGTCATATATCGCAGGGTGCGCAGCGAGCCTTCCGGTATCGGGTCGGTGCGGAAACGCTCGAAATCGAGGTCGTCCCAGTGCACGCTCACCGAGGTCTCGGTGTACTTGTCGATGTCGAATGCCATGGTCGGTGGGGCGGGTTCGATCCCGCCTCATGCTCCTTCCCGGTTCACGTCGGCGATACTGCCGCCGGTGCTGCGAATGACAGTGCGATCGATCCCGCGGGTTCCGCGTTTCCAATCGTTGATTCTCCATCTTCTTCGGAGCGCTTCGCGAGACAGATGGGTGTCGGGGTTGACAGCGTTCGGATGGCCGAGCAACCGAAGCCACGCCAGATCTGCGTGGCTGTCGCCGTATCCGTACGACTGAGCGAGGTTCAGCCCGTAGTCCTCGACATACTGCTTCAACCAGGCGGCCCTCGCCTCGTCGACGAGCGGCGGCTTGGCCAGATACCCGGTCAGGATGCCGTCGCGCTCGTGCATGGAACTCGCCACGACCTCGTCGAAGAGGCCGGCCAGCGGTGCGGCGAGCGTGTCGATCGAACCGGTGACGAGCACCGTGCGGTGCCCGGCGGCCCTGTGCTCCTGGATGCGTTCGACAGCGGCCGGAATCGTGTGCCGCAGAAGCCTGTCGCGGTAACCGCGTGCGATGATCTTCTCCAGCCGCGCCACCGGCATGCCGCTGTAGCGTCGCAGGAACAATCGGATGAACTCGCCGCGATCGCGATGCTCGGCCCGGAGGTAACGCGGCAAGGAGGCCAGCAGCCCGAGCACCTCCCCCGGCCAGGCCGCCATGCCGAATCCCGAGGCACGCACCCAGAGGTACTGCTCGACGATGTTCGAATCGACCACGGTTCCCTCGAGGTCGAAGACGGCGACGACGTCGCTGCGCTTCGGCAGAGCTTTCGCGGCACGCTCGCGCCCGGCCGGCCGCACGGCGAATGCACGGGTCAGGTTCATGATCGACGGTATGTGCACACGCTGCAGGTAGTCGTCCCAATCGATGTCGCGGACATCGAAACCGTGATCGGGCTGCAATGCTTCGGGCAGTGAGTCGTGTAGAGCCCGGGTACGCCGGTTGTCGAAGATGACCTCCGACTGCACGTAGGCGCGATAGAGGTTCGAGAAGCTCCGATACGATTCGAGGTCGCTTCGCCGCTGATGCGCACGAGCCAGCCATGACCGCGTCTGCGGCGTTGACGGCATGCGTTCGATGAGTCTCTCGCGGCCGGTGTTGACACGCTCGGCGAGCACGATCCTGCGTTCGACTTCGCGGCCGCCCGGCAATTTCCAGGTGGGCACGCGCACGTGCCCGTCGTCCGGGGTCGGCATGGGATGGGCACGGAAGTACTCGTTCACGTTGCGCACCATGGCGTGGAAAGGCAACGGGTTCGGAGTTCCGGATGCGACGTGGAAGTATTCCACTTCCCGTGGCGGCGGTGGGGCCGAAGCGGACGCCAGGATCGCATTCACGACGAAGTCGACGGGGATGATGTCGAGAATGCTGTCGGGCAGCCCCGGGAACTCCGGGAGAATCCCGCGACCATACGCCAGGATCAACGGATCGGCGACCTTGAACCCGTCGATCCAGCCAGGAAACGGATGACGTAAGGCGCTTTCGATGATCGAGGGGCGCACGATCGAGAGTCGTTGTCCGGACCGAGCCCACATCTCTTCAGCTGCACGCTCGGCGAACGCCTTGGTCAGCGTGTAGACGTCGGTCCAGCCGAGGCTCTGCGCTCTGATGCGGCCCTGGTCGACCAGTTCGGCGCGCACCCATTCGATGCGAGCGGCCTCTGCCGCGTCGGCGACGGCCTGGGGACCCTCTTTGCCGTGTTGCGCGCGCGCAGCCACGATGAAGGAACGCAAGGCCTCAGGTTGCCGTGAAGCGATCTCGGCGCGGGATCGCGCTCCTCGAGCGACGTCGTACTCGGCTCTCCAATCGGCGTCGTGCGTCAGGCGCGCCTCGGGGACGGCTCCCTTGCGAGTTCCTCCGACATAGGCCGTCGAGACGTGAATCACATGCGGGTCGCTTCCGGACGCCGAGAGGGCCTCGTACAGCCCGATCGCTCCCCCTATGTTGGTGTCGAACGCCTGGTCGATCGGGGGATCGAACGAAACAGTGGACGCGCTGTGGATGACGATGCCGAGATCGTTCGGAAGTGGCGGCAGATCGCCCAGTGCTCCTTCGAGAACGCGTACCCGTTTCCGCACGATCGCGTCGGCGGCCTCCTCGCCTACGCCATCCCGCCAGCCCCGGAACACCGGCTTGCGGATGAGTGTCGCAAGCCTCTTCTCGCCGCTCGTGCTGCCCTTCGGTCGCACGAGGATCGAGATCGTCGTCTGCGGATGCCCCGAGAGAAGCCGTTCGAGCACCGCCTGACCGAGAAACCCCGTACCGCCGGTGAGCAGCACATGGGCAGGGCCGAGATCGGGAGGGGGTGTCGTGCTCATCACCGGTTTCGGAGCCGACGCAGGACCCGAGGTCATGGGACCAGTCTTTCGATCGCTGCGGCGGCCGTCACCTCATCGATCCCGGGAAGCGCTGCGATGCTCCGCTCTATCTCGGCGGCACGCGACCTGCCCTTCGACCCACCGAACGTGTACGTCTCGAAGAACGTTCGCTCGTCGGCCGAACAGGTCAATGCTCCCAGCGGCCACGCCGTGGAGGTCAGCGCTTTGGCGGTCAGGCGCACAGCTCGCTCCGAGCCGGCAAGGCGCCGCTCGGCCTCCTGCGAGAAGAAGGCCGAGTGACGCGCCTTGATCTGCAGAATCCGCGCCACCGTGGCCGTCAAGGCCGAACTGTCGGACGATCCCGCCAGCCGCGCGTATGCCGCCCCCGTCACCCAATCGTCGACGAGTCCTGCAGTCATGTGCACGGCGATGATGGGCGTACCGACCCTGAAGCCGGTGAGTGCTCGCCGGATCGGACCGTGGCGGTCCGATGCCTCGGCGCGAGCATGGCGCCGCGGTCCGGCAACCGTGTTCCGGTCATCCGTCGGGGAGGCCTCTGCGTGCGCCGCGAGCACGCCGGCGAGCGCGTCGGCGATCCAGAACTTCTCGAACGCCCAGGTCACGAGAAACGCCGTCACGCGGGCATCTTTGTGAGTCGCGGTCACGAGCACGTTGCGCAAGTGTGCCATCGTGGATGCCTCGAAGCCACGCAGAAGACGGAGGGCGCGCAGCGTATCGGGTGGCAAGGGCGTCTCGGCGAACTCCGACAAGTCGAGTTGGTCCCGATGGCTTCCATGTGCCGTTCGTGCAAATGCGCGCACGTCGAAGAGCTCGCTCTGCGAGCCTGCCGGCGCGTTGTCATTCGTCATGATCTGAAGCAATCTCGGTCGTCAGGTGCGAATCGGCCATCCTGCGTCGCGCAGCCTGCACGCACCGTATCGTGAGGGCCATGTCTACTGCTCTCATCACCGGTGGCACATCCGGCATCGGCGCAGCATTCGCCCGCACACTCGCGGATCGAAGACACGATATCGTGCTCGTCGCGCGATCGGAGGAACGTCTCGAGGCGATGGCGCGAGAACTGCGAGCAGCCGGTCGCTCGGTGGAGATCATCGTCGCCGATCTCGGCTCGCGTGATGACGTGGCACGAGTGGCTGCCCGCCTCGAGGATGCTTCGCGGCCCATCGAGATCCTCATCAACAACGCCGGGTTCGGCATTCCGGTCGAACTGACCGATCCGGACACATCGCTTCACGACTACGGCCTGGATGTCATGTGCCGCGCCGTGCTGGTGCTCTCCGCCGCTGCGGCGCGTGCGATGCGCGAGCGCCACGAGGGAACGATCGTCAACGTCTCGAGCACGGCCGGGTTCCTCGCCATGGGCAGCTACTCGGCCATCAAGGCGTGGGTCACGGCCTTCACGGAGAGCCTCGCGGTCGAACTCAAGGGCACCGGCGTGAGGGTGACGGCGCTGTGTCCGGGATGGGTGCGTACCGAGTTTCATGAACGTGCCGGCATCCGTTCGAGTTCGATTCCCAACGGAATGTGGCTGGACTCCGAATACCTTGTCGAGGCGTGTTTACGCGATGTCGACAAAGGCAAGGTGATCTCCATACCTA
Organism: Humibacter antri; assembly: GCF_054777235.1. NCBI lineage: Bacteria > Bacillati > Actinomycetota > Actinomycetes > Micrococcales > Microbacteriaceae > Humibacter > Humibacter antri. Next base: position 231,638 of record NZ_BAAHAW010000048.1, read on the forward strand.
CTCTTCGGTACCGACTGCTCATCTGGATGGTTCGTCATTCACCACGGAGCGCCGTACGCGCCGTCTCGGGCTCGCTCTCGTCTCGCCGCCGACGTCATCCGGCGGCACCATGATGCCACGCGACCGATTCACCTCGCGATCGCTCGCGGCGGCACGGTTCGCCGCCCAGCGCATGCTGCTGAAGCCTCTGGTGTGGTCGCTGACCAGCGTCACAGTGGTGCACAACACCAAGCTCGACAGCCTGAACGGGGCGTTCATCGTGGTGGCGAATCATGCCAGCCACCTCGACGCTCCCCTGATCGTCGGCGCCCTGCCGCGTCGTCTCGCCCGCTATCTCGCCGCCGGCGCCGCAGGAGACTACTTCTTCGACGTGCGCTGGCGGAGGGGGCTGACTGCACTCTTCTTCAACGCGTTCCCGGTGGATCGCGGGTCATCCACGGTGCGCGGTGTCAAAGCCGGATCCCTTCTGGCCCGCGGGGTTCCCGTGCTCATCTTTCCCGAGGGCACACGCTCTCGGGACGGCACCATCGGCGCGTTCAAACCGGGTGCAGCAGCCCTCGCGGCGTCGCGGCAGGTCCCCTGCCTTCCGCTGGCCCTCATCGGGGCTCATCTCGCGCATCCACGCAGTTCCAACTGGCCGAAACCGGGTCGGCTTCCGGTCGGCGTCATTTTCGGCGAGCCGATGCTGCCGCACGCTGGCGAGTCGGCGCCCGAGTTCACCGAACGGCTGAGATCTGAGATCGTGAGGCTGCACGAGGAGCACGCGGCCCGTATTCTTGGTCGATCCACTGCAGCGAAGGAGCGCGTCAATGACTGATGCCACGCGGCTGACCAAGGCCATTGACGACGTGAAGCACATGAAATGGTGGGGCTGGGGTGTCGACGGCGTCGGGTTCCACCACCAGGACAAGCCCGCGTTCGCGCCGTTCGTTCAGATGGCCGTCGGGCTCGACGTGAACGTTCCTGCGCCCGACCCGCTGCCATTCGACGACGTCGAGGTTCCCGAGAGTCTCGCACGGCCGGATTTCGTCGACCGGCTGGAAGCGATCGCGGGCGTCGGTCGCGTGTCGACGGACGGTCACGATCGTGTCGTTCACACGTTCGGCAAGAGTCTGCGCGATCTGATGCGGGTGCGATCGGGGCGCCTCGAGCGCACGCCGGACGTCGTCGTGTATCCGGCGGACGAGGCCGAGGTGCAGGACATCGTGGATCTCGCGGCGAGCACAGACACGGTGATCATCCCGTTCGGCGGCGGCAGCAACATCGTCGGGAGCCTGGAACCGTCGGTCGATGAGTCCCGCACCGTCATCTCGCTCGATCTCGGCAGGATGAACCGTGTCGTCGACATCGACGAGGAGTCCGGTCTCGCCCGCATCGAGGCGGGGGCGCAGGGCCCCGATCTGGAGGCGCAGCTGCAGGAGAGGGGGTGGACCCTTGGGCACTATCCCGACAGCTTCACGCACTCCACGCTGGGCGGTTGGGTCGCCACCCGCTCCTCGGGCATGCAGTCCGACAAGTACGGCGACATCGCAGACATCGCCCGCGGTCTGCGGGTCGTGCGCCCAGGTGGCGTGCTGGTCGTGCGAGCGATTCCGAGCGCTGCAACCGGCCCGAGCGTGCGCGAGATGATCGTCGGCAGCGAGGGCCGCCTCGGCGTCATCACCGAGGTCACCGTGCAGATCCGGCGCACACCGCAGAAGCGCGTCGTGCTCGCCTACCTCTTCCCCCGTTGGGAGGCCGGCCTCGCCGCGATGCGGGCGATCTCGGAGAGCGATGCCGAGCCATCCATCACCCGGGTCTCGGATGCGCGTGAGACGGGGTTCTCCTTCGCCACCGGCAAGGAGAGCAAGGGCGTTTCGGGCCTCGTGACGAAGGCTCTCGGCAAGTACCTGACCGCCCGCGGCTGGGACACCGAGCAGATGTGCCTCTCGTTCATCGGCTACGAGGGCTCGGACTCGCACGTCGCCCGACAGCAGAAGATCGTCGGCCGCATCGTGAAGAAGCACGGCGGCATCGGTGTCGGCAAGGGCCCTGGCGTGCTCTACGACCAGAAGAAGTTCGACACCCCCTACCTTCGCGACTTTCTGCTCGATCGCGGCGCCGCAGCCGATGTGTCGGAGACCGCTGCGCCATGGTCGCGGCTGCTGCCTCTCTACAACGAGGTCTTCGCGCGCGCGAACGCCGCCTTCGACGAGCTCGGCGTCAAGGGTTGGATCATGGCCCACCTCTCCCACTCCTACACGTCGGGGGCCTGCCTATACTTCACGTTCGCCTTCGTGCACGGCGGGGACGCGTTGCATCAGTACGACGTGGTCAAGGGCGCGATTCAGCAGGCCTTCATCGACGCGGGGGGTACGCTGTCCCACCACCACGGCGTGGGCATCGAGCACTCCCCTTGGCTGGGTCAGGACATCTCCGCCGAGGGCGCGGACTTGATGCAAAGCCTCTTCGACGCGTCGGATCCGGGCCGCATCTTCAATCCGGGCAAGATCACCGCTCACTGATCGGGTCATCCCGTTTCCTGCAGGTTCACCACCGCAAGGAAGGGGCCGGCGCTTGTGGCTGCCGGCCCCTTCCTGCGTCGTGGCCTATCGGCCGAGCAGTCCGCCGAGCCCAGCGGTGCTGTTCAGCGCGTTGTCGACGGTGTTGTCGACCGAGGACGACAGTGCGGCGCCGAGGTTCTTGAGCGATGCGGTGTTGCCGGAACCGATCGGGGCAGTGACGGAATCGCCGTTGCCCGCACTGGTGGCGTTGCCGGAGGCGACCAGCGTGCTGTCGCCGGATGCGACGGGCACCGAGTTGTCGTTCCCGGTCGAGTTCCCACTGGCAACCGCGTTGCCGTTCACCTCGTTCCCGCTCGCGATCGGATTCCCGCTGGCGACATCACCTACGGTGTCACCGCTGGCGACCGGGCCGACCAACGGCCCGTTCACCAACGAGCCGTTCACCAGCGTTCCGTTGCCCACGTCGGTACGCGGCATCAGGTGCAGCCGCCCGGCGACGTCGGAGAAACTCAGGTAGTCCAGCGTTCGCGGACTCACGCTGGTGGCCGAGTCGCTGCTGTGACTGGATGCGGCGTGGCTCGGCGTCGATGCGTTGGCCGGGATCGCCATCCCTCCGACGACGAGACCGGTCGCGAGAGCGGCGGCGCCGCCGAGCATCCCTGCTCGCTTCGTGAAGTTGTTCATTTCCAGAACTCCTAACGATTGACGACCGAACGTGTTCCGGCCGTCGCGGGTGATCCGGGGCACTATGGACGGCGGATTGCACAATGTACCCCTTTTGAGGGGTTTCCCAGGTTGAGTCGGCCTCGCGCGCCGCCGGCGAATCCGCTGCCCGGCGCTCACCGATCGGCCGAACGTGAACGAGTAGACCTTCACGCCGGAGCCGACCGTCGCCTCGAGTGTTCCGGCCCCCACGGAGCCCCGCACGTGTGCAACGTACTCGCGCGGCACCCCCGACACCCGGACCGTCTTGACGCCGGTGCCGTCACGCACCGTCACGGTGCCCTGACCCCCCAGCACCATCTGCACCCGAAGGGCTGTGTACGAGAGCCGGATGCCTGCGCCGGCGCCGCCGGGTTCCGCATGCTGCGTGCCGCAGGATCCAGGAACCGTCGAGCGCGAACGTGTTCTTCGGCCGCGACTTCGGCAGAGTGAAGTGCGTCGTTTTGGCCGAGTACGGCTGCGACCCGCCGCAGTTCACCTGCTTCGTGGTCCCGAGGTAGGTCTCGGGAGTCAGTGTAGGTTCCGCACCGAGATGGCGATGACCACCGCGGATTCCACGACACTTGGCGGTGATATCTGGTTCGGATTCCGGGCGAGAGATGGCCCATTCCTACAGAAGACGCTGTCCGCCATGTTTCACAAGGGGATCCATCATCGTGCACTGAGTAGGGCATGCGAGGGGTCGGCCACCGACATGCAGCGCGATGGAGCTTCGACGAATAGAGTCCGAGCATGCGCGAGCTCACTCGATATCTGTCGACGACCGTCCGCGTGTTTCCCGACTACGCCGGCACGATCATATGGTTCGCGATCGGCCCCTTCGACTACGACAGCGCGCACATACCGCAGGATCTGCGCGTGGCAATGCAGGAATGGGAAGAGACCTATTACGCGGGGCTTGACAGCCCTAACGCAACGCCGGAGTTGGTCGCCTCATACGACTCGGAGGGCGTGCATCTGGCCGAGCAGCTGTCTCAAGTGGTCGGACAGGAATTCGCCGTTGAGTACCTTCCGCGAGCGAACTCAGCCGATCGAGTCGTCTTCAGGGCAGACGGCCCAGCGGCCGAGCCGGCTGTTGCTGCGGCTTTCCGCGCTCGAGCCGACGAGTTCCTTGAACGACGATCAAAGGTTCAGAAGCGGCTCGACGACGGAGACGCCCTCAGATGGATCGTCCCGGACGGCAAGCACTGGCCGCCTGACTGAATAGTGCTCGATGAGGGATCGGTCATCGTGGTCGACGCGAGCCATGGCAGGCTCGGGTTGTGCACAGAGGACACTCGCCGTCGACGGAACCAACTGATATCCGTGCCCTTCGCCTCCCGCTTTGGGTCGACAGGACTCTCACGTTCCTCTTCGACTTCTTCTCCGATGTGACGAAGACGTTCCGCTGACGAATCGGCTATCGGACGCTTGATCGAAGGGTCTGCGTGAGTTCCCTCCTCCGATATCGTGTGCTGACATCTCCCACTATCAGCACCGCTTCCGGAGGCAAAGATGCCCGATCTCTCCCCAGCACCACAGCCGTCGGTGCCGCCGCTTGAGACCCAGCCCAGCGGGGTACCTCCGCTGGATCAGCCGTACTATGGGGCGCCGTTCGGCACAGCTTTCACGCGCTTCTGGCAGAAGTACGCCACCTTCACCGGCCGAGCGAGCCGTGCCGAGTTCTGGTGGTGGGCCCTGACCTACTTCGGTATCAACATTCTCGCGAGCGTCGTGATTGCCGTCATTGGTGCAATCGCTGGTGGTGGCGCTCCGCCGGTGCTGGTCGTCGGCTTCCAGATCGCTTGGACAGCAGCGACAATCGTTCCCTTCGCGGCCCTGAGCTGGAGACGTCTGCATGACTCCAACCATCACGGCTGGTGGGCGCTGCCGTTCCTCGTGCTCGCTGGAGTGCAAGCAGCGCTGAACGCCCTTGGAATCCAGCCGCTGCTGAGCACTGCACCATTTGGAAGCACTACAGCCGCCGTCGCCGTTTCCGTTGCGACCGGCATATTCGGTCTCGTCTTCGGAGTTGTGATCCTCGTATTGACCCTGCGACCACCGAACCCTGCCGGAGTCCGGTTCGACAAGTAGCCCACGCACGATGACGGATCCGTCAGCGTGCGCGCTTGTCGGTCGGGCTTGCTATGGTTACTTCATCATGATCGGCCCGCTCGCCTAACGGCTCGGGCCGATTTTCTTTTCACTGGGAGCGCTGGTGGAGTACGCCAAGCCGTGGCAGTCGGTCGAGGACCAGATCAACAGGCTCGCCGATCGGGGTGTCCAGATCGGCGACCGGGAACGCGCGGCGGCGTTGCTGCGCGAGGTGGGCTACTACAGGTTGACCGGGTATCTCTACCCGTTCCGGCAGTCCGAGATGTACCTCGACGACGAGGACCGAACCCGAGTTCGCGTGCTCAACGAATACCAGGCGGGAACGCATATCGAAGACGCAGCGCGGCTGCTCGACTTCGACCGCCAACTGCGCATGCTCGTGCTGGAAGCAGTCGAGCGGATCGAAATCGCGCTACGGATGCAACTCGGATACACACTCGGCCGATACTCCCCATTCGCGCACGAAGATCCTGCCCTGTTCGTCAGCTCCTTCACGACGCGTGTGGCACCCGACGACACAACCCAGGCGAGTACCCAGGAACTCTGGCTGGCCCGAGTCAAAGAGCGACAAAACAGTTCCGATGAGGCGTTCGTCGCGCACTTTCGGGAGAAGTACGAGGGTCGGATGCCGATCTGGGCTCTCACCGAGATTCTCGAGCTCGGACACATCGCACGCCTCTACGCGGGACTGCGTAACGACGTCGCCACAGAGATCGCAACATCATTCAGCGTGCCAACAAAACGGTTGATGGCCAGTTGGATCGCAACGGTGAACTACGTGCGCAATATCGCCGCCCACCATGCGCGGCTGTTCAACCGAAAACTGGTCACTGCTCCGCGGCGTCCCCGTCCCACCGCCGTGCCGCTACTCGCGCATCTGAGTCAGGAGGAGGCGCCAAAGCAATTCGGGGTCTACAGCGCACTCGCGGTAATGGCATACCTACTCGAGTCCATCCATCCCGGCGACTGGGCTCAACGAGTCGAAACACTTCTAAAATCATTCCCCGGTACCGAGTGGATCGACATCGGCTCCATGGGTCTGGCCGCCGACTGGCTCAACCAACCGCTCTGGAAGGGCGACTCGCAGTCCCCAAAGAATGCCCGCTGACCCTTCTATGGCTGTTGTCAAGGCGTGATGGTGATGTTTGTGGCGAGGGTTCGGTAGATCTGTC
>NZ_BAAHAW010000049.1:0-16406 GCF_054777235.1 Humibacter antri
CAGAACGAGTCGGTTGAGCAACAAGTCAGACCCGACCAGCACCCCCACCACCATCCTCAATGTTGAGCTACCACCGCTGGTTGAACCACCACCGCTGGTTGAGCTTGTCGAAACCAGTACGCCGGGTTTCGACAGGCTCAACCCACGGGAGGCGCTCGCTCAACCCACGGGAGGCGCTCGCTCAACCCACGGGAGACGCTCGTCGAGCCACCACCGCTGGTTGAACCACCACCGCTGGTTGAGCTTGTCGAAACCAGTACGCCGGGTTTCGACAAGCTCAACCCGCGGGAGGCGCTCGCTCAACCCGCGGGAGGCGCTCGTCGAGCCGAATGCGGTCAGCCGCAGGAGCCGCGCTTCTGCAGAGCGTTGCCGCCGAGCACGAGGTCGTCCGCAGACACCGAGACGGTCGCGGACCGCTTCTCGATGGCGAGCCCCGACGCATCCACCCCCTTCGGAAGGTACTGCGCGATGCAGATCGGAATATTCGAGGGCACCAGGTCTTTGGCGAACCGTGTCACGTCGAAGGCCCCGCCGCCCGCGGTGACGCTCACGCTGATCGGTGTCAGCACGATGGTGTCCCCGCCCTGCAGGCTCGGGGCGACCGATGCCGTGTACCCGACGTCGATGCCGAGGATCTTGCCCGTGCCCTTCAAGCCGACCTCGTCGGTGTTCAGCGTCACCGTCGTGTCGTTCGGCAACTCGACGAGATTGTTGACGGCATCCTGCCCGATCACCATGGTGCCCTCGACGTGCTGCACGGGCTTCGACATGTCGATCGGCACCCCGTGCGCGAGGACTGTCACGCTCAGCCGATTCCCCTGCAGCTGCACGTCGTGCGAGGTCAGCTCGACCTTCTCGAACTCTCCAGACACCATTTGCGCGATCACGGAGAAACCGTCGATCTTGACCGCTAGGTCCTTGGCCGTCACATCCGACGGCAGCTCCTTCTGGATCTGCTCGCGCACCACGTTCTGTGCCACCTGCCGCAGTGCCGCGTCGGCGACGAAGTACAGCCCCGTCAGCACGAGAAGGCCGCCGACGATCCATACCACCACGAGCTGGGCGCGACTCAGACCGCTCCGGCCTGTGGCGTCATCCATTCGCGCCGCCTCTTCGATGCGTCCCGTGCTCACGCCGGATCGCCTCACATGCGCTCGGGAGCCGACACTCCCACCAGGCCCAGTCCGTTGCGGACCACCTGCCCGGTGGCGTCGTTCAGCCACAGGCGGGTGCGGTGCAGGTCGGTGACGGGTTCGTCTCCGAGTGGGATCACGCGGCAGTTGTCGTACCACTTGTGATAAAGACCGGCGACCTCCTCGATGTAGCGGGCGACGCGGTGCGGCTCGCGCAGCTCGGCCGCCATCGCGACGATGCGCGGAAACTCCTGCAGCACCCCCAGGAGAGCCGACTCGGTCTCGTGCGTGAGCAGCTCGGGCGCGAAGGCGCTGCGCGTCACCCCGGCCGCCGCCGCGTTGCGGGCCACCGAGCGGGTGCGGGCGTGCGCGTACTGCACGTAGTACACGGGATTGTCGTTGCTGTGCTTGGCCAGCAGATCGAGATCGATGTCGAGCGGCGAATCGCTCGACGAGCGCACCAGGGCGTAACGGCCGGCATCCACCCCGACCGCGTCGACGAGGTCGTCGAGCGTGACGATCGTTCCGGCGCGCTTGCTCATGCGCACCGGCTCGCCGTCTTTGAGCAGGTTCACCATCTGACCGATCAGCAGCTGCAGGTTGACTCCAGGCGTGTCACCGAACGCCGCAGTCATCGCCATCATGCGACCGACGTAGCCGTGGTGATCGGCGCCGAGCATGATGATGTTCTGCTCGAAGCCGCGCTCGCGCTTGTTCAGGTAGTAGCCGAGGTCGCCCGACATGTAGGCGGGTTCGCCGTTGCTGCGGATGATGACCCGGTCCTTGTCATCGCCGAACTCGGTCGTGCCGAGCCATACGGCGCCGTCCTTCTCGTAGACGTGACCCAGTTCGCGCAGCCGCTGCACCGCGTGATCGACAGCCCCCGAGGTGTGCAGGTCGTTCTCGTGGAAGTACACGTCGAAGTCGACGCCGAAGCCGTGCAGCTTCTGCTTGATCTCCTCGAACATGAAGTTCGTGCCGAGATCACGGAACACCTCCTGCTGTTCGGCCCGATCCATCGAGGCCAGATCACCGTCGTACGCCGTCACCACCTTCGCCGCGATGTCGCCGATGTAGTCGCCACCGTAGCCGTCCTCCGGGGTCGGCTCTCCGAGGTAGGCGGCGAGGAGGCTGCGTGCGAAGCGGTCGATCTGCGACCCGTGATCGTTGAAGTAGTACTCGCGCGTCACGTCGGCGGCCTCGGCCTGCAGAATGCGGGCGAGACTGTCGCCCACCGCCGCCCAGCGAACGCCGCCCATGTGGATCGGACCGGTCGGGTTCGCCGAGACGAACTCGAGATTCACCCTCACGCCACGGTAGAGGTCGCCGCGACCATACTCGTCACCCGCGTCGACGATCGTCTTGGCGAGCGCGCCTGCTGCTGCGGCATCCAGCCGGAAGTTGATGAACCCGGGACCGGCCACCTGAGCCGAGGCGACGCCGTCGAGCTGCTGAGCCTCGTGGGCGATCTCCTCCGCCAGTTCGCGAGGGTTGACCCCCAGCGGCTTCGCCAGTCGCATGGCCGCGTTCGACGCCCAGTCGCCGTGCTCGCGGTTCTTCGGCCGCTCCAAGCGGATGTCTGCACGCACCAGAATCGGCTCGGCCCGGTTGTCACCCTGCTCGGTGTCACCCTGCTCGCCGTCACCCTGCTCGCCGCGTCGACGGTCCGTCACGCGCGTGAGGATGGCGTACAACTGGTCGGCGAGCTGGTCGGGATTCACGACCGCCAAGTCTATCGGCCGCCCCCTCCGCGCTTACGGCGAGTTCAAACGAGAGCGTCCGGGGAGCGAAGAGCTCAGGGCTCAGGGCTCAGGGCTCAGGGCTCAGGGCTCAGGGCTCAGGGCTCAGGATGAGGGAAGCGCTGCGTGCGCACGACGAGGGAAGCGCTCCGGGCTCGCGATGAGGGAAGCGCCACGAGCGTCTTGCTATTGTCGTGCCCACGCGTCCCCCACCGCCGTCGGAAGCATCTCTCATGCCTTCAGCTCGTCCCCGCCGTCCAGCACGGCCCCTTCTCGCGCACCGCACTCGGTACGGCTCTTTGCGCGTGGCCGCTGCAGCCGTGCTCGCAGCATCCGCCCTCCTGCTGACCGGATGTCAGGGCTCGCCCTCGCCGACCGGCACGGCCACGGCATCGGGCCGGACGACGACGTCCCCCGCCCCGTCATCGACTTCCCGAGCGTCGTCGGCGCCGAAGCCGAAGGCCACACCCGTGGGCTTCACGTGCGATAAGGTCCTCACTTCGGCGCAGCTCGCCGCGCTCGTTCCACCTCTCTCCCCCGCGACGGAATTCAAGCCGGACAAGGGCTCGGAGTCCGCCAAGGCCGTCTCCTACGCCGGTGTCGCCTGCGGCTACACGAACGCGTCGACGGGCCACACGGTCTCGGTGGCGATCGCACGCCCCGCGGCAGCCGACCTCACCGAGCTGAAGAACAAGGCCATCACAGGCAGTCACGTCGTACCGACCTATGGCGTTCCCCCGAAGGTGATGGGGTACTTCACGGTCGATGCATCAGTCGGTGTCGCCCAGGCGTTCACAGGAGACTACTGGGTCGTAGCGGAGTCGAAGGACTTCATCGAGCCTGGCGACGCTGCTCCCGTGATCGCCGATGTGCTGGGCAATCTGCCGGGCTGAGGCCGTTGCGGGCTAAGGCGGCGGCGGACTGAGGCGGCGGCGAGCTGAGGCATCCGTCGTCCTTCGACCGGACGCTCTGGCACGATCGGCCGGACAACGAACGGTGCGCCGGTCGGAACCGGCCGCTCCTTCCGGCGGACCGTTCGTTTTGCGGCCGATCGTTCGCCCTGGACGGGGAAGCGCGTCGTGAATCGGGGAGGCGATCGGATGCTAGCCTTGACGGGCACTGGGCCCCCATAGCTCAGGGGATAGAGCGTCTGCCTCCGGAGCAGAAGGCCGAAGGTTCGAATCCTTCTGGGGGCACCCACGATGGAGTTCTGACAGTCCCGGTTCGCCCGGACCCCGTGCGATTGCGTCGCTGCAGCGGCCGAGCCACGATCCCCGGTTCGGCTCCCGCGCACACACAACGGTGCCCGCCACGCACAATGGGTCTGGGAGGCGCGTCGTGCAGGACTCATCCGCGGAACGGGACACGGAACGGATTCGACCGGTCGCCGACGAGGGCGGCGACGCGGCGTGCTGGCTCAGTCACGTCTGCACGGAGTGCGGTGCCCTGGTCGAGGGAAGCACGGCCACTCCGTGCTGGCGCTGCGGCGCGATCCACGATCCGGATGCCTGAAGGGTTCCGTCGAATCGAGGCGGGCCCGGCGCTCGTCCCGAGCGCGTTCAATCGTGTGTGACCGCGGCTTCGCCGCTCAACACACTCAATCGGGGTGGGAAGGAAAGCGAGCTTCATCCCCGCGCTCAATCGGGTGTGATCGCGGCTTCGCCGCTCAACACACTCAATCGGGTTGGGAAGGAAAGCTTGCTCTGCGTACACCTCTCAACCGCGTGTGATCGCGGCTTCGCCGCTCAACACACTCAATCGGGGTGGGAAGGAAAGCGAGCTTCATCCCCGCGCTCAATCGGGTGTGATCGCGGCTTCGCCGCTCAACACACTCAATCGGGGTGGGAAGGAAAGCTTGCTCTGCGTACACCTCTCAATCGCGTGTGATCGCGGCTTCGCCGCTCAACACACTCAATCGGGGTGGGAAGGAAAGCGAGCTTTCCTTCCCACCCCTCAATCGTGTGTGACGAAATCGATGAGTTCCTCGACGCGGCCGAGGAACGCGGGCTCAAGGTCGCGATACGTCGACACGGTGGAAAGGATGCGCTTCCACGCCCTCGCGATATCCGCTTGATCGCTGTGCGGCCAGCCGAGCGATGCGCAGATCCCCTTCTTCCACTCGATGCTCCTGGGAATCTGCGGCCATGCCTTCATCCCGAGCCGGTCGGGCTTCACCGCCTGCCAGACGTCGATGTAGGGATGTCCGACGATCTTCACGTGCCCACCGTGCGGTCCGCGCGCCACGGCATCCGCGATCCGGCTCTCCTTCGAGCCCGGAACGAGATGATCGACCAGCACGCCGATGCGCTTGCCCGGCCCCGGCCGGGTGTCATTCAGGATGCCCGCCAGATCGTCGACGCCGCCCAGGTACTCGACGACCACGCCTTCGACCCTCAGGTCGTCGCCCCACACCTTCTCGACCAGCTCCGCGTCGTGCCTCCCCTCCACGAAGATGCGGCTGGCGCGGGCGACGCGTGCCGGAGCATCCCCCACGGCAAGCGAACCTGATGCCGTACGCACCGGCCCCTTCGGCTTCGCGGCCCGCGGTGCGACGAGCACGACAGGTTCGCCATCGATCAGATAGCCGCCACCGAGCGGGAACGCCCGCACCTTGCCGAAGCGGTCCTCCAACTGCACGAGCCGGTTCTCGATGCCGACGATCGCGCCCGTGAACCCCGAGTCGGCCAGCTCGACGACGAGGTCGCTGTCGGCCGCAACGGTCTTCGGCTGCTGGATGCCCCGAGCACGCCAGTTGCCGGAGAGCACGTCGGAGCCGTATGGGTCGTCGAAGGTCACCGGTACACGGTACCGACGGCCGAACCGACCACCGCGCAGGCGGGGCGAGGATGCCAGGATCGACGCATGGCACGGCGCGGTACAGAACAGACGATCCTCTTCATCGGCGGCACCGGCACCATCAGCTCAGCGTGCGTGACGCGCGCGGTCTCGCGCGGATCCTCCGTCACGGTGCTCAACCGTGGCGAGTCGCAGCTGCGTCGGCCGGTGGAAGGTGTGGAGCAACTGCGTGCGGACATCCGGGATGCCGCCTCGGTGGATGCCGCACTCGGCTCACGGGAGTTCGACGTGGTCGCCGAGTTCCTCGCGTTCACTCCGGAGCACGTGGCCGCCGACGTCGCGCGCTTCGCGGGGCGTACCGGACAGTACGTCTTCATCAGTTCGGCAAGCGTCTATCAGACCCCGCCGGAGCGGCTTCCGGTCACGGAGTCGACACCGCTTCGCAACCCGTTCTGGACGTACTCGCAGAACAAGATCGCGTGCGAGGACCTGCTGGTGCGCGAATACCGCGAGAACGGCTTCCCGGCCACGATCGTGCGGCCGTCGCACACGTACGACCACACGTCGATCCCGACCATGGGTCACTGGACCGACATCGCCCGCATGCGTGCAGGCAAGCCGGTCGTCGTGCACGGCGACGGCACCTCCTTGTGGACCATCACCCACAACTCCGACTTCGCGGTCGCCTTCGACGGCCTGCTGAGCAATCCGCTCGCGGTCGGCGACACGTTCCACATCACCGGTGACCACACGCCGACGTGGAACCAGATCTACACCTGGCTCGGCCAGGCGGCCGGGGTCGACCCGGTTCTGGCGCACGTGGCGTCCGAGACGATCGCGCTCATCGAGCCCGAACTGGGACCTGGGCTCATCGGCGACAAGGCGAACTCGATGGTGTTCGACAACTCGAAGGTGAAGGCGCTCGTGCCGGAGTTCGCCACGACGATCACGTTCGACCGGGCCGCCGCCGAGATCGTCGAGTGGTACGACGCGCACCCGGATCAGCAACGTTTCGACCCCGACCTCGACGCATCGTTCGAACGGATGCTCGCCACGATCCCTTCGGCGTGACACGCGAGCCGGCCGTGGCGGGAATGCAGCGGGCACCGGGCGGGTTGTCGCTGCTATGACGACTATCGGACTCATCGGAGCAGGACACATCGGATCGCAGATCGCCCGTCAGGCGATCGCGCACGGATACGACGTGGTGGTGAGCAACTCGCGTGGACCCGAGACGCTCACGGATCTCGTCGACGAGCTGGGTTCGCATGCGCGGGCGGCCACCGCCGCGCAGGCAGCGCTCGCCGCGGACATCGCGGTCGTCACGACCCCGTTCCACGCGATCGATCAGGTTCCGGTCGAGCCGCTTGCCGGCAAGCCTGTCATCGACACGAACAACTATTACTGGGAGCGTGACGGCCACCGGGCCGAGCTCGACGACTTCACCGAGACGAGCTCCGGGCAGCTGCAACGCCATCTCGCAGGCGCGCACGTGGTGAAGGCGTTCAACCACATCTTCGCTTCCGCGATCACGGATGACGCTCAGGATGCCGGCACCCCCGATCGCAGGGCCCTCGCGATCTTCGGCGACGACGCGGAGGCCAAGGGGACGGTTTCCGCGTTCATCGACACGATCGGCTTCGACGTCGTCGACGGCGGGTCGCTCGAGCAGAGCTGGCGCATTCAACGAGACACCCCCGCTTACGGACCGCGGATGACCGCGGACGAACTGCGCACCGCTCTCGCTGCCGCCACCACCGTCGGTTGAGGCTGCTCGACCCACGGGAGACGAGCTCCACCGAGGCGCCGGCGTAAACGTATGCTGAAGCCCGTGCCGACTCGCTTTCTGATCGTCCCTCAGTGGCAGGGGTCCAGTTCGTCCCGGGCGATGCAGTTGCTGGACGGCGCGGCGGCGATCGCCGGTGACCTGCCGGCATCCGCCACCACGACCGTCGATGTGCCGATGGAGGCCGGCGAGTCGCTCGGCACGGGCGTGCATCGGTTGTCGTCCATCGCCGCGATCCGCGATCGCGCACTGGCGGCGCTCACCGAGCTGTCCGCGATCGGCGACGGCGCCATCGTCACCATCGGCGGAGACTGCGGGGCGGAACTGGCCGGCGTGGAGCACGCCGTCGCATCCCGCGGGCAAGGCGACGTCGCCCTCGTCTGGCTGGATGCGCACGCCGACCTGAACACGCCGGACACCTCGCCTTCCGGCGCATTCCACGGCATGGTGCTGCGCGCCCTGCTCGGCGAGGCACCTGAGCCGTTGGCTGCGACAGGAGCCGCGAAGCTTTCGCACGAGCACCTCGTGCTGGCCGGAGTGCGGGAACTCGACGACGGCGAGGCGACGTACGTGGATGAGGCCGGCATCCGCATGCTGTCGCCCGATCACCTGCACACTCCCCACGCGTTGGTGGCGGCAGTCGAGGCCACCGACGCCACCGCGGTGTACGTGCACGTCGATCTCGACGTGCTCGACCCCGGCTCGATCTCGGGCGTGCAGTTTCCGGAGCCGTTCGGGCTCGCGCCCGACGAACTGGTGGCCGCGATCCTCGCGCTGCGCGGTCGCTTCGAGCTGGTGGGCGCCGGCATCACCGAGTTCGCACCTCGGAATCCGGATGCCGCCTCGGACGACCTGCCGGTCATCCTTCGCATTCTCGGCGCACTCACGAAGCAGAACCCGTAGAGCGAGAACCCCCGGTCTCTGCCTGCGGGTTTCCGCAAGGAGGTACCGCTTGCACGGCCGCGCAGCGGTCCACCACGTTCGACACGCCGCCTGCGGCGGCTGCCCGGCCGACGGTACACGCCAGGGAACGCGCCGATAGTCTGCCCCAATGAGTGAGATCGAGTACGACGTCGTCGTGATCGGTGGAGGTGCGGTCGGTGAGAACGTCGCCGACCGTGCCGTGCAGGGCGGGATGCGCACCGTGCTGGTGGAGTCCGAACTGGTCGGGGGCGAGTGCTCGTACTGGGCGTGCATGCCCTCGAAGGCTCTGCTGCGCAGCGGGGCGCTGCTGCGCACCGCGCACAACGTCGACGGCGCGAAGCAGGGGGTCACCGGCGGCCTCGACGTCGCTGCTGTTCTCCGTCGCCGCGACAGGGTCACGAGCCACTGGAGAGACGACGGCCAGGTCGAGTGGCTGAACAGTGCGCACATCGAGCTCGTGCGCGGCCACGCGCGGTTGACGGCTCCGAAACGCGTCGAAGTGACCGCGGTCGACGGCGGCGTCACTGCGATCGTGGCGAAGCACGCGGTCGCCGTGTGCACCGGGTCGGCATCGATGCTGCCCGACATCCCCGGCCTGATCGACGCCGATCCGTGGACCAGCCGCGACGCGACGAGCGCTCAGGAGCTCCCGTCGTCGCTGGCGATCATCGGAGGGGGTGTCGTCGCTGCCGAAATGGCCACCGCGTATGCGGGATTCGGCGTGGACGTCACGGTGATCGCGCGCAGCGGGCTTCTCGCCAGGAACGAGCCGTTCGCCGGCGAACTCGTGCAGCAGTCCCTCGAGGAGCTCGGCGCGACGGTGCTCATCGGCGTCTCTCCCCTACGAGCGACCCGCAACGAGACGGATGCCGTCACGATCGAGCTCGACAACGGCGACCGCGTCACCGCCGAAGAGGTTCTGGTGGCCACCGGCCGCATCCCGCAGACCGAGGACCTCGGGCTCGAGACCATCGGGCTGAGCTCCGGCGACTGGCTGAAGGTCGACGACTCGATGCGGGTGCTGGATGCCGACGGCGCCGTGCTCGGAACGGGACGGAACGGGGAGCAGGATTCGTGGCTTTACGCGGTAGGCGATGTCACGCACCGCGCGCTCCTGACCCACCAGGGCAAGTACGACGCCCGCATCGCCGGGGATGCGATCGCCGCCCGCGCGAACGGCAAGACGCTCTCGCTGTCGCCGTGGTCCGCCTACGCTGCGACCGCCGATCACGCCGCGGTGCCGCAGGTGACGTTCACCGATCCCGAGGTGGCGTCCGTGGGGCTGAGCGCCGCCGAGGCGGCGAAGGCGGGCATCCGTACCAGGGTCGTCGACTACGACATCGCTGCTGTCGCGGGTGCGACGATCGCGAGCGACAAGTATGTCGGCAGGGCGCGCATCGTGGTCGACGAGGACCGGAGCGTTCTCGTCGGCGCGACCTTCGTGGGTCTCGACGTCGGCGAGCTGCTGCACTCGGCCACGGTGGCGATCGTCGGCGAGGTCACGATCGACAGGCTGTGGCACGCGGTGCCGTCGTATCCGACACTGAGCGAGGTGTGGCTACGGCTGCTGGAGACTTACGGTCGCCCCACGGAATGAGCACGGGAATGAGCCGCGGTGTGAGCCGCACAGTACGAGGACTGCGAATGGGCACAGCGGAACATGAGCACGGCGGAATGAGCACGGCGGAATGAGCGCCGCACCGTCCCAGACGCGCCGCATCGCGCACTCGCTGCGCTCCGCGCTGGGAGAATACGGCCGCCTGCCGAGACTCCTGCTGGTCGACTCGGCGGTCTCCGAGCTCGGCTACCGGTACGCCACGGCGGTGGGCATCGTCTGGGGCTTCCTCTGGAGCGTCGGCCGAGTCGAACGCCGTGGCGGACTGTGGGTCTTCCGCGGGATGCCGCGTCGTACGTTCGGCCGTGGAGGCTCGTGCGTGGGGGGCTGCTACTTCACGGACCAGAACGTCAGCGACGACGTGCTCGAGCACGAGGCCGTGCACAAACGGCAGTGGAAGCGATACGGCATGCTGTTCCCGGTGCTGTACGGGCTGGCGGGACGGGACCCGTTGCACAATCGATTCGAGATCGAGGCTGGCCTCGAGAAGGGTGGCTACCGTTGAGCGACCACGGTCAAGAGCGTGGAGAAGGCCGCACACGCACGATCGTGATCACCGGCGCCAGTTCAGGCATCGGTGCCAGCGCGGCGGCGGCGCTGGCGCAGCAAGGCGCCCACGTGGCCGTCGTCGGGCGCAATCCGGAGCGCACCAGGGCGGTTGCCGAACGGATCGGCGCTGATGCCTTCATCGCCGACTTCGAGCGGCTGGATGACGTGAGACGGCTGGCATCCGAGCTGCTGGACCGGCTCGAGCGCATCGACGTGCTCGCGGGCAACGCCGGCGGGCTCTACCACGAGCGCGCGGTCACGGTCGACGGGCACGAGCGCACCATCCAGACGAACCACTTCGCGCCGTTCCTGCTCACGCACCTGCTGCGCGACCGGCTCGTGGAGAGCGCCCAGCAGGCGCCGGTCCGCATCGTCAACACGGCGAGCATGGCGAACGCGTTCGGCTCGCTCGACCTCGACGACCTCGACTGGGAGGCACGCCCCTGGCGCGGCGGCTGGCAGGCCTACGGCACGTCGAAGCTGGCGGGCATCCTCTTCACGAGGGAACTCGGCGAGCGGCTGACCGGTACCGGCGTCACCGCGTACTCGTTCCACCCAGGAACCGTCGTGACGCGGTTCGGCCGGCAGTCGCCGTTGATCCGGTTCGGCAACCTGGTGACCGGCGGGCGATACGGCAGGTCCGCCGACAGCGGCGCGGGTCCGCTCGTCGCCCTCGCCGGCGCCGAGACCGTCGGCGAGCCGACCGGAACCTATTTCGACCGCTTCACCGCGAACGGACGCGTGAACAAGCAGGCTCGCAACCCGCAGCTCGCCCGCGACCTCTGGACGACGACCGACCGCATCCTCGGGCTCTGATCCTCGGCCCCGGAGCCTCCGCCGCTGATCCTCAGCCGCTGAGCGCTCGCGAAAACAGGCATGATCGCGCTCTCCACGCGGCAACAGGCGGATTCTGCCTGCTCTCGCGCGTTCTGCCTGTTTTCGCGGTGCTCGATGAGCCGGGTACGCCTGAGCGGAGGCTAAGCCTGGGGCGGAGGCTCAGTGCGCGGTGCGATGCGGTGCAGGCTCAGCGCGCGGTGCGGCGCAGGCCGTATTGCTGGGGCGCGGCGATGTGCGTCTCCGACATGCCGACCTCGGCCGCGAGCACCTCGTACACCTGGCTCACGCCGCGGAAGTCGCCGGTCAGGATCGCCCTAGTGTCACCCGGCCCGTCACAGAGCATCTCGGCGGTCCATGCCCGCACCGCTCGACGCAGCGCCTGGCCTGGCGCGCAACGCTCCCCCGTGCCAGGGCGGCCGCCGCGAACCGATCGCGGCAACCACGTGACCGTCATACGCATCGGCACCTGGAGCGCAAAGGCATCCTTCGGCTCCGCGACCTCGACGAAGACCCGGCCCTTGGCGCACAACGGCAGCAGTGCGAGCTGGGCCTGCAGCTCGGCGAGCGACGTCTCATCCGCCGTCACCAGGAACTGCGCACGGTCGTCGCGGTGCGCGGTGGCACCGGTGTGAGCGGAGTGTTCGGGCTGGTACATGGTGATTCCAGTATAAGGCGAGCCTTACCTAAGGTTTCCCCTCCCGCGGGTTGAGCTTGTCGAAACCCGGTACGGGACGGGTTTCGACAAGCTCAACCCGCGGTGTCGTCGATTGACCCTCTCGAACCCCAGTACCGGACGGGTTTCGACAAGCTCAACCCGCGGTGTCGTCGATTGACCCTCTCGAACCCCAGTACCGGACGGGTTTCGACAAGCTCAACCCGCGGTGTCGTCGATTGACCCTCTCGAATCCCAGTACCGGACGGGTTTCGACAGGCTCAACCCGCGGTGTCGTCGATTCGCCCTGTCGAACCCGGTACCGGACGGGTTTCGACAAGCTCAACCCGCGATCTCGTTTCGACAGGCTCAACCCGCGATCCGGCGGTCGATGTGCCACACGGGTGGCCGCCGATCCTGCCAGCGGATGCGCCGCTGCAGCTGCGCCCCGAGCGAGAACAGCACGGCCTCGCCACCTGGCCTGCCGATCAGCTGAACGCCCATCGGAAGCCCATCGGCGCTCTGCCACACCGGCAGAGTGATCGCCGGCAGCCCGCTCACGTTCAGCATCGAGGTGAACGGCGTGTACTGCACCTGCTGGGCGAAGTTGTGCTCGGCGTCCTCCGCGTCGTACCAGCCGATCGGGCGCGGCGTCATCGCCAGTGCCGGTGTGAGCACGGCATCGAACGAGGAGAGCTGCCGAATCAGCGAGCGCTCGTATGCGGTGAGCGCGGCGAGCGCCGCGCCGAGCTCCCGTGCGCCGACAGCCCGGCCCTGGTCGACGAGCCAGCGGGTGAGCGGTTCGAGCAGAGCCATCGCCTCGCCTTCCGCGGGTATCCGCGCCGCGCCAGCCTTCCACAGCGCGATGAACGCCGCCCCGTAGGTGGGGTCGGGCGCGAGCGCAGTCTGCTCGATGCCGTGCCCGAGCGACGCGAACTCGTCGGTGGCGCGTTCGAGCGCAGCAAGCGCGTCCGGCTCGAGCTCGATCTCGTAGTCGAGGTCCCACGCGCTCGTCGTCATCACCCCGAGCTGGTACCGGCCCTCGCCGCGCACAGCAGCGGCGAGGAATGCCGAATCGTCACCGGGAGCGACCACCGCGAACCGGTGGTCGACCCGCCCGTTCCGACGAGCGATCATGCCGTCGAGCAGCAGCGCGGCATCCTCGACGGTTCGGGCGATCGGACCGTCGACGACGAGCCCGCCTAGCGAGTCGAGGCCGCTGCCGGAGGGCACCCTGCCGCGCGACGGCTTCAGTCCGACCAGGCCGCACGCGGCGGCGGGGATGCGGATCGATCCCCCGCCGTCCGAACCGGGCGCGAACGGCAGCATCCCGCTCGCCACGGCCGCCGCCGCTCCGCCGCTCGACCCGCCTGCGCCCAGGCCCAGATCCCACGGCGTGCGAACCGGAGGCGCGACGAGCGTCTCGGTGTAGCACGGCAGCCCGAACTCCGGCGCACCTGTCTTGCCGACGCTTACGACACCCGCGGCATCCAGGTCCTGCACGATCTCGTCGGATTCCTCGGGCACGTATCCGGTGAGCAGCCGCGATCCGAAGCCCGTCGGAACGCCGGCGCGCTGCCACAGGTCTTTATCGCCGATCGGCAGGCCCCACAGCGGCGCAGACCGTGGAACGGATGCCTGCACCCGCTTCGCTCGCTCGCGCGCGGCATCCGCCGTGACGGTCACGAACGCGCCGACCAGCGGATTCAGCGCCTCGATTCGACCGAGGTAGTGGTCGGCGAGCTCGAGCGGCGTCACCTCGTCGCGCTGCAGCAGGTCCCACTGGTCGAGAGCGGTCAGCTCGTGCAGGTCGGTCATTCCCCGAGCCTATGGTCGGCTGCCGCTCCCCGGCGCATGACTCCTGCAACTCGTCGCCGAGTGTCTCGCGGCATCCCGTGTACACACGGCATCCGTCGCGCCCGGCGAGGCTCTGCAGGAGTTATGAACCGAACGTTGACATGGCTTTGTTGGTTAGTTACTCTACTAATGAACCAATAAGGAGCGCGGTGATCGACGAAGGCAAACCGATCTTCCAGCAGATCGCTGAGCAGATCGAGAACGACATCATCGCAGGCAGCCTGCCGGAGGAGAGCCAGGTGCCGTCGACGAACGAGTTCGCCGCATTCCATCGCATCAATCCGGCGACTGCCGGCAAAGGCGTCGCCATACTCGTCGACGACGGCATCCTCTACAAGAAGCGCGGCATCGGCATGTTCGTCTCGTCCGGTGCGCGCGAACAGCTGCTGGCGAAGCGACGCGAAAGCTTCAGGGCCGACTTCGTGCTTCCGCTCATCTCGGAGGCGAAGAAGCTCGCCATCTCGCCAGCCGAACTGGGCCACCTCATCTCAGAAGAAGGAGAATCATCGTGACCGATACGGCCACTCCCGTGGTCGAGGTCGACGGCCTCACCAAGCGCTTCGGCGACGTCGTCGCGCTCGACGACGTCACACTGAGCGTGCGATCGGGCGCCATCACGGGCCTGCTCGGACGCAACGGCGCCGGCAAGACCACACTCATGCAGACCATCACCGGGCAGGACTTCGCCACCTCGGGCACGATTCGCGTGTTCGGCGAGCATCCGGTGGAGAACGCGAAGGTGCTCTCGCGCATCTCGTTCATCAAGGAGGGTCAGAAGTACCCTGACGAGTTCAAGCCGAAGCACGTGTTCGCCTGCGCTCCATGGTTCTACGAGAACTGGGACGCCGACTTCGCCGCCCAGCTCGTCGACGATTTCCAGCTGCCGGTGAACCGCCGCATCAAGAAGCTGTCCCGTGGACAGCTCTCTGCCGTCGGCGTCATCGTCGGCCTGGCCGCACGCGCGCCGCTGACGTTCTTCGACGAGCCGTACCTCGGGCTGGATGCCGTCGCACGGCAGATCTTCTACGACCGACTGATTGCCGACTACGGCGAGCATCCGCGCACGATCATCCTGTCCACGCACCTGATCGACGAGGTGGCGAACATGCTCGAGCACGTCGTCGTGATCGACAAGGGTCGCATCATCATGGACGAATCGGCGGAGTCCGCCCGTGACTCGGCCACGACCGTCGTCGGTCCGCGCGGTGCCGTCGACGCGTTCGTGGCGACACGCAAGGTGCTGCACCGTGAAGGCGTCGGCGGGCTGGCATCCGTCACCGTGGACCGATTGGATGCCGACGAGCGACGGGATGCCCTCGCCGCCGGCCTCGAGCTCGCCCCCGTCTCGCTGCAGCAGCTCATCGTGCGCAGCACCAACTCCCCGTCGTCCGACTTCGATGCCGACGAACCCGCCTCGACCTGGAACGGAGCCCGCTCATGACCGCCATCAGCACGAATGCGACGATCGTCGACACCGTGACCGTACCGAACGCGGCCCAGCGTGTCTGGAACATCGCACGTCTGCACTTCTCGAACCGGTTCAGCATGATCGCGATGCCGTGGATGATCATCGGCTTCATCTTCGTGGTGAACATGGTGATCTGGATCTCGATCTTCGCCGCGACGGGCGAGCAGCTCACCGGCACGCAGTGGGCCGGCTCGACCGGCTACATGTTCGTGTACTTCGCCATCGCGGCCGTTCAGGCGATGAGCCTCACCTTCCGATTCGCGATGGGCATGTCTGCGACACGGCGCGACTACTACCTCGGCACCGTCGTTGCGTTCGCGCTGCAGGGCCTGTTGTTCACGGTCGTGTGCACGCTTCTGTCGTACATCGAGGACTGGACGAAGGGGTACGGCATGAGTGCCCACATGTTCAGCAATGTGTACATGGGCGGCGGGCCCCTGTGGGAACGCCTGTTCTCGACATTCGGCGCGTTCCTGTTCTGCTTCGCGCTCGGAGCACTCGCCGGAAGCGTGTTCGTGCGCTGGCGCGGCAACGGGCTGTACGTGCTGGGCGGGATAGTTGCGCTGCTCTGCGTCGGGTTCGTGGTCGTGGTCACACTCACCGGGTCGTGGTCGGCCGTCGGCGCCTGGTTCCTCGATGTGCGCACCGTCGGCGTGATCGCCTGGCTGCTCATCCCCACCGCGGCCAGTGCGGTCGTCGGGTTCTATGTGTTGCGCAAGGCGCCATCCCGCGCCTGAGCAAGCCGCGCGAACTGGACGAGGCCTGCCGCATCCATCCGGATGCCGGCAGGCCTCGATTCGTACAGCGCCTTCTCGACCACCCGTTCGGGCGACCATCGGCGGAGGTGAGATCACTGTATGACCAGCCACCGGCATCCGTCAGCGGTTATCACGAACTGATAACGACGATGGGGTGAATCCATAGAAACAGCGGCGTCTCGACGCGATGGGGCGTCCAGACGCTATGGGGTTAGCGTCTAGTTGTACCCGGCCATCAGGTTGGTTGCAGGCGGCTGATGGGTGGTTTGCCTCCGAGTGCACTGTGGCGTCG
>NZ_BAAHAW010000050.1:0-16530 GCF_054777235.1 Humibacter antri
CGACGCCACAGTGCACTCGGAGGCAAACCACCCATCAGCCGCCTGCAACCAACCTGATGGCCGGGTACATCTAGCAGGCTCGCATATTGCGCTTGTGCCCAGGACGCCTGTGCGCTGTCTCCGACCGCGCCTGCAAGGTACTCGTAACTTGCAAGGCCGAGGAGGGCTTCGTAGTCATCGCTGGTCCAGCTGCCATTGGCATCGATGTCATTCGTCTCACCGATGATGCCGCCGGGCCCGGTGCGGTCTGCCGCGATCGTCTGAGCGGCCGCCTCGATGCTGGGCCGGACGGAAGCCCCGCCCTCGCCGGGCTGCGCGAAGTGGTGCTTCAAGAAGGACAGGTCACCAGTCTTCTGGTAGTACAACGCCCACAGCCATGGATACGCCCACGTGCCGTCCGAATATCCGGTGTTCGTGCCAACGACCTTGTCGACCTCATCGAGGAGCTGATGAGCGTCGGTGAAGTATCCCTGGTTGAAGAACTCCGCAAGAATCCCGATGACGTCGTGCTCATACTCGGAGTGGTAGCCGTTGGTTCCCGTGTCGAGGTCAATTCCACTGCGATCGATCTGTGTGTACGCGAATCCCGCCTTGTAAGCGTTCACCAGGGCGACATCGGGGATTTGCGGCATCGCAAGCCCCCGCAGTTGCGAGTCCCAATAGGCGCGCATGTTAGCGAAGTGCCGGGCGTAGCCGCCTGCCGCTGCAAGCTGGGACTCCGTCGGCCAGCTGTAACTCGCCCCGAACTTGTCGATCGCAACGACATAGTCGTGATCGACGGTCCTTCCCGCGGGAACCGCATTGGACACGCTGCCCAGGCTCACTAGGCCAGCGCTCGGCGCGGGATCCGCCGTCACAGTGCGGCTCGTCGGGTTGTGCACACTCACGCGGCTGTATGCCAGAACATAGTCGTTCCCGTCGATGACGACTTCGTCGGCGAAGTTCGTGATCGACACCGCGACGCTCCCGGCGCGAAAGCTGGTGACCAACGCTGGGAGGTAGCCATCGGCGTTGGTCCAGGTCGTCGGACTGTTGTTGTAAATGCCGAAGCCGTAGCTCTGGTTGATTCCGTTGTAGACGTAGAAGCTTCCGCCGAGGCACGCCGTCGCGCCTTGGTTGTTTCCCGTCCAGCCGATCGCAGCAGCATCCCCGTTGGGGCCCCCGGCTGCGGAACATGGATACGGAGCAACCGTCTCGGCTTGCGCGGGGACGCCCGACGATCCGATGACTGCGATCACGACAGAAGCCACGGTCACTCCGAGCGCCGTCAAGCGCAGCGCACGACCCACACCTTTCATTCCATCTCCCAACACCGTCTCTGAAGGGCACACGGACCGTCGTGCAACGCTTCGTCGAGTTTTGTGTAACGATACACAATCCTGCGTGACGCGTCAAGGAATCGTGGGCGAAGGCTCGACTCCGACGCAATGACGCACTTCGACCACTGCTCCCGCCACGCGATTCCAGCGGTCATGCGCCGCGGCCCGAGCGGGTGCCGGTTCGATCGAACATCGCGACACGGAAATGTAGGTGGCGCGAACATTTGTAAGATAACGTTTCTGCGAGGAGGGAAAGCGATGGCGGAGTCCGACCCTCCTTCGAATGGTGCTGTCGGCATGCCAGGGGTCCCGCGCAGATTCGCGGCTCTGCGCAACAAGGACTCGCGTCCCTATCTCTTCACATCAGGCCTGTCGATGATGGCCGACAACACCGAGCACGTGATCACCTACTGGGTGCTCTGGCAGATGTTCCACTCTCCTGCGCTGGTCGGTTTTCAGGTGATCAGCCACTGGTTGCCGTTCCTCCTGTTCTCGGTGTGGACGGGCACGCTTGCCGAGAAGTACGACTGCCGCAAGCTCATCCAGGTGGCGCAGGGCCTGTTCATGCTCGTGTCCGCGCTCTGGGGCGTGCTGTTCCTCACCGGATCGCTTCAGGTGTGGGAGGCCTGCGTGCTGCTCCTGCTGCACGGCATGGCCGGTTCGATCTGGTCACCAGCCGAGCAGCTCATGCTGCACGACTTCGTCGACCGGCACGAGTTGCCGAGCGCGGTGCGCCTCAACGCGACGTTCCAGAGTCTCGGCATTCTCTTCGGGCCGGTCGTGGGTTCCGCCCTGCTTCTCTGGCTCGGTCCCACCGGCGGTATCTTCGTGAACGTTCTGCTCTACCTGCCGATGACCATCCTGATGTGGCGCACCCGGTTCACCGGACACGTGCGGGATGGAGCGCTGCTCGAAGGTGCCCCGCGCGTGCGCTTCAAAGACACGATCAAGGTGCTTCGTCGCATCCGCTCGAATCACATGATCGTCGGAATGATCATCATCTCCGGTCTCACTGCCGTGACGATCGGCAACGCCCTGCAGGTCTCGATGCCGGCGTTCGCCGAGCGCCTCGGCGCAGGAAGCGAAGGCGACCTGACGTACGGCATGCTCCTGTTCGCGATGGGGTTCGGCGGGGTCGCCGGCGGATTCCTGCTCGAGGCCACCGGCATCATGCGACCCTCCGTGCGCGCGGCCGTTCTCTCGACCGTCGTCTTCGGCGGAGCGACCCTCGTTCTCGCGCTGACCACCAGCTACGCGCTGGCGCTCGCCTCCCTCGTGATGGCCGGATGCGGCGAGATCGCCTCGCTCTCGATCACGCAGAGCGTGGTGCAGCTTGAAGCCCCGCCCGGCGAACGCGGTCGAACACTCGGCGTCTACAGCATGTTCGCCTCCGGCCTGCGCACCGGCGGTGGCATCACTCTCGGTGTGCTCGGAGCACTCGTGGGGATCATCCCCGCGGTCGGCGCGTTCGCTGCAGTACTCACCGTCGGCGCTCTCGGCGCATGGTGGATCGCGGCGCGGCCATCCGTGTCGAAGCGGCAGATCGGGCCGTGACTCAGCGGCTGGAACCGCCACAACCATGCCCACACGCATCCTTGTGTACACATCCGACGGGACTACCCGAATCGGAACCTTCTGCGCGGTGTGCGAGTCAGTTCAGGGGGTGAGTTCTGGGATGGGCATCTCTTCGAGAACTGTGATCGAGCAGTCGGCCGACCAAGCGAGGTGGTGATGGTCCTTGACCATCAGGATCGCGTCCTCCATGGAGGATGCTTGGATGATCGACATGCCGATGATGTCGGTCGTGCCCAGCGATACCCCGTCGGTGGTGACGCGCCGGGACTGACCGAGAGGTTGGCCCGGATCGATCAGAGCCCCTCCGAGTTTGTCGGTCCAGTCGATCCAGGCTTGCACGCCGAGTTGCGCTTCTTCAGGAGTCGCCTCAGCAAATCGCTGCGCGACGGCGAGTGGTGCGTGGTAGAGCACGACGTATCTGGTCATGGCGCTTCTTTCCTTTCGACGGATGCGAGGGCGTGCAGCCCGGCTGCGATGCTTCGAAGGGCTCCTGTGGCTTCGGTCAACCCAGTCGGGCCAAGATTCTCGACCACGGCTTGCGACCACTTCAGTTGTCGTTCGTAGATCTGCTCGAGCACTTCCTGCCCGCGATCCGTGAGTCGAACGATTTGCGTTCGGCGATCAGACGGATGCGGGGCGTACTTCACCAGGCGGTCCGCCACCAGGGCGTTGGTCAGACGTTGCACACTCTGCCGGGCGTGGCCGATGTCGCGTGCCAGTTCTGCGACGGTGACACCTTCGAATGCCCGCCCAAGGACCTGCCACCTGGCGGACGACTGACCAAGCGGAGCAGCAATCTCCTCGCCCGCCCGAATGATCGCCGCGTGCACCTCGAAGACACGCATGACGAACTCGGTCCAGGGATCGTCGGGGGTTTGCAGCGCGGCCACACCCCTCATGCTAAGTAGATCGACAGCATGCTGTCAATTGGATGCTCGAGCGCGCTGCAGATTCGTCACCGCTGTCCTGCGACATGACAAAGCCTTGAATCAGGCTCGAGCGGACGCGTTTGTCGTCAAAAAGACCGCCGTCAAACCGTAGTCAAAGGCAAAGCGAAAGCCCCGACTTCCCAGTGTTTTCTGGGAAGTCGGGGCCTTCGTGGATGGCGGTACCGGTGGGATTTGAACCCACGGATGGCTTGCACCATCACATGTTTTCGAGACATGCTCCTTCGGCCGCTCGGACACGGTACCGCCGTCTACTGTACGCGACGGCGACGCGGGCATCCAATTCGCGCACCGCGTGAAACGCCGACGCTCATTCGGCGGGCCAGACTACGGTCCGCGTGGCGACACTATGGCTTTTGACCGCAGTCGCGGCGGTTCACTATTGCGCCGTTGCACGCGACGAAGCGGCCCGGCATCCTCGGTGCACTGACCCAGTTCGCCGGCGACCGATTCCATCCGAACGATCGCGGATACGAGCAATGTGCATCAGCATTCGCACCGCTCGTGGACCGGCGCGTCGACAAGATGTTCAGCGTGCGGGCGGGCGCCGACCGTCGGTGAGAAAGTCGAGCACGCGCTTCCACGCGGGAACGATCGCCAGGTGACCGACGCCGTCGATGTCATCACGGGTCGCGTTCGCAAGCTGCGATGCGTACCAGTCGCCGTGCGCGGGGCCGATGCCGTCTTCACGCCCATACACGAGAAGCGTCGGCGCCTTCACGTCGGCGAGATCGAAGCCCCATGGATGTGCCGTGTACGCGAGCAGGTCCGTCACCTGCCCGATCGAGCCCTGCCGCACGGCGTCCTGGAGCATCGCCTCCAGGCGGTCGCGCACACCCGGCCGCTCGAGCACCGAGTGGTCGACATCGCGTACGCCCAGCACCCCCAGCGGCGGTGTGTCCGACACCTGGAATCCGCGCGCGGCGGCCTCGTGCGCGAAGGCATCCGTCAGCCGCTCGAATGCCTCATCGGCCGCAAGGTGCGACAGCGCCTCGCTCTGCTCGGCGAGCGGTTTCGGAATCCACTCCACCGCCTCGTTCGGTGCGGGCGTGCCGACCACCGCGACGCGTGAGATGAGCTGCGGATGCCTCGCCGCCAGCGCCAATGCGACCCTGCCTCCTGCAGACCACCCGACCACCGAGACCCCTCTCTCCGCGCCCGCGCCGAGAGACATGCCGGTTTCGGATCTCGTGCGGAGGAACTGGGCGATGTCGTCCGCAATTCGCGCCACCGACGGCCACACCCCCGCCGGCAGCGGATCGGATGAGCCGTACCCCGGCCGGTCGAGCGCCACGATGTGCGCGTCCGACTCCTCCGACACGGACGGGTCCGGATCGAACATGCCGCTCCCCGGCGCCGGGTGGCAGAAGATCACGATCCGATCGGCGACCGGATTGCCATGCGAACAGACGCCGATGCGGCGCCCGTCTTCGAGAGTGAAGAGCTGATCAGCCATAACCACATGATGCCGACCACCACCGACGGCGGCAACGCCGCCAGCGCATGCGATTCAGGCTTGGCGGGAATGCTCGCATTCCCGCCAAGCCGATTGAGCATCCTGAGCGGCAATCCGCGACACACGCTCCGGGCCTTGTGGCATTTCCACAGCGCCTCGTGTTCCACAACTCCGCCCGTGCCGGCCGGCGGTGACGGAGGTGCCCCATAGCCTGAATGCAGATCGAACACGCACCCACAGCACGGTCGGAGGTTTCATGGCAAAAGCGCAGGGCGGATTCCGCTGCACCGTGTGCGGTTGGACGACGGCCAAGTGGGTGGGCAGATGCGGCGACTGTCAGTCGTGGGACACCATGGCGGAGGCGGTGCAGACATCCGCTCGCCTCACTCCCACTCGCATCGCAAACGACCGGGCCGCGATCCCGATCACCGACATCGGAACCGATGCCGCCTACGACCATCGGCCTAGCGGAATCGGCGAGTTCGATCGTGTGCTCGGGGGTGGAATCGTGCCGGGCGCGGCCATTCTGCTCTCTGGTGAGCCGGGAGTCGGCAAATCCACGCTTCTGCTCGAGGTCGCCTCACGCACGGCGGCGGCGCGATCACGGGTGTTGTACGTGTCCGCAGAGGAGTCCGCCGGGCAGGTACGGCTCCGCGCGGAGCGCACCGGCGCGCTGCAGCCCAGCCTCTACCTTGCGGCGGAGACCGACCTCGCTGCCGTGGTCGGACAGATCGACGCGATCGATCCACAGCTCGTCATCGTCGACTCGGTGCAGACGATCGCGAGCCCGTCGCTCGACGGCATCGCGGGCGGCCCCAGTCAGGTGCGCGAGGTGGCGACCACGCTCATCCGTGTGGCCAAGGAGCGCAACCTGCCCGTTCTGCTCGTCGGCCATGTGACGAAAGACGGTCAGGTGGCCGGCCCGCGTGTGCTCGAGCACCTCGTCGACGTGGTGTGCCAGTTCGAGGGCGACCGGCAGACGGCGTTGCGGTTCGTGCGTGCGCTGAAGAACCGCTTCGGGCCGACGGACGAGGTCGGATGCTTCGAGATGTCCGGCGACGGCATCGTCGAGGTGCCCGATCCGAGCGGCCTGTTCCTCAGCCGTTCGTCCACACCGGTTTCCGGCACCTGCGTGACGGTGGCGATGGAGGGCAAGCGTGCGATCCCGGTCGAAGTGCAGGCACTCGTCATCGACACCCCCGCCCCGAACCCGCGTCGGGTCACAAGCGGAGTGGATGCCGCGCGCCTGGCGATGCTTCTCGCGGTGCTCGAGAAGCGGGCCGGCATCCGGGTCTCCGACAAGGACGTCTACGTCTCGACGGTTGGCGGCGTGCGACTCGTCGAACCGGCGGCCGATCTCGCCATCGCGATCGCGGTCGCATCGGCCGTGCGGAACAAGGCGATCGGACACTCCACCGTGGCGTTCGGCGAGATCAGCCTCGCCGGCGAGGTGCGCGCCGTCTCCGGATCGCGCCAGCGTGCAGGGGAAGCGAGCCGCATGGGCTTCAAGGAGCGCATCGACGGCGAAGTCGGCAGTATCGGTGCGGCTCTCCGCATCGCGTTCGCGAGCGGGCTGAGCGACTTCGATCGGGAGCTCGACGCTGCGTTCTGACGTGTCCAGGTCAGCTCAGCAAGAACTGCTTCGTCGTCTTCGAGGTGACGCCGTCCACCTGCACCTTCAGGTGATACGACGCGCCTGCCGCCGGCACCGCCTGCCGCTGCTTGTCACTGCAGGTCGATGGATCCGAATGCGTGCGGTCCCAGGCGATCGGGTTCGAGGTGAGTGTCTTTCCGGGTTCCAGAAGGATGACCGTGTCTACCGGGTTCGTTTGGCAATCCGTCGACTTCCAGTACACCTGGGTGCCGCTGGTGATCGTGAACACCTGCTTCGCCGTTCCGGCATCGAAAGTGCACGCCTTCGTGCCGGTGTTCGTGATCGAGAACGAGAGCTGCGGCTGCACGCCGCCACCGTAGCTGTTCGCATCGGTGATCGCTTCGACATCGATCACAGATGCGGCACACGCCTTGCCGCTCGCCGTCGCCTTCGTCGTGGGAACAGTCGTCGGGTTCGTGGTGGGTTTGGGTGTCGAGGCCACGGCCGTGTGGGTCGCGACCGGTGCCGTGGCATCCGACTTGCCGCGAGGCGCGAAGACGATCAGCAGAATCACCACGACGATCGCCAGGAGCGCCAGCCCCACCACCAGCCGGCGTCGCCAGTACACCTTGCTCGACTGCGGGCCGACCGGATGCTTCAGGCTCGACATGCCATCAGGCTAAGCGGCACCCCAGCGGCACCAGAGGCAACTCGCCGGGTGAAAGCGGCAATTCGCAGACCAGGGCGTGGTATCGGCCAGCCGGTCCGCCGCTCAGGTCGCAGTTTTCGTCGGCGATCGCGGCGGGCAGCGACCAAAAGTGCGACCCGAACGCAGAAGGTGCAGCGAAGCCGCGACTACAGGCGACTGAGGCGAGAGTGGAGCAAGCGTGCTTGTTCCACCGAGCCGATGGAGTCTGCCGAGCGGCGAAGCCGCGACTACAGGTGACTGAGGCGAGAGTGGAGCAAGCGTGCTTGTTCCACCGAGCCGATGGAGTCTGCCGAGCGGCGAAGCCGCGACTACAGGCGACTGAGGCGAGAGTGGAGCAAGCGTGCTTGTTCCACCGAGCCGATGGAGTCTGCCGAGCGGCGAAGCCGCGACTACAGGTGCTTGATCATGCGCGTGTTGCCGAGCGTGTTCGGCTTCACCCTCGCCAGATCGAGGAACTCCGCGACGCCCTCGTCGCGGCTGCGCAGGAGCTCGTTGTAGACATCCGGATCGACGGTCTCGTGACCCATGTCTTCGAACCCGTGCCGGGAGAAGAATCGCACCTCGAACGTGAGGCAGAACAGTCGGCTCAAACCCAGTCCCGTCGCGTCGTACTCGAGACGCTCGAGCATCGCGTGCCCGACGCCCCGGCCACGCCATGCATCGGCGGCCGCGAGGGTGCGCACCTCACCCAGGTCTTCCCACAGAACGTGCAGCGCGCCGCATCCGATCAGTTCGCCGTTGAGGTCTTCGGCCACCCGGAACTCCTGCAGGGCCTCGTACAGTGCCACACGCTCCTTGCCGAGCAGAATGCGCCGCTCGACCAGCGGCTGCACGAGCTGCTGCATACGTGGCACGTCTCCGGTCCGGGCACGGCGCACGCGGAATCCGCGCAACTCGGTCGTCGAGATCGGCTCGGTGAGGAGGTCTGCCACGCGCTTCAGAATAGGCCGTGTTGCCGTGCGGAGGCTGGCGCCGCGATCCGGAACGCCCTCGCCGACGAGCGCAAGGGGATGACAGCGGCAGCGCGCCGCAGGATGCTGAGAGAACGCGCGTGCCTCGGCGCGCAACTATTCGAAAGGACAGCGATGAAGTTCATCATCTTCACCGCCGGCGTGATGGTCGGCTACATCCTCGGGTCGCGGGCGGGCCGTAGAGGATATGACCGACTTCGCGAGAATGCGCGCAAGATCGCGAACTCGCCCGCCGTGCAGAACGTCGCCAGCACCGTCGGCGATGTGGTCGGATCGGCTGCGAACCTCGCGGGCGACAAGATCTCGGATGCCGTGAGTGCAGCGGAGAAGAAGATCGACGACGCCGCGGGTTGAGTTGCCGTCCGGAGCCCCACGTTCGTGCAAGAAGCGCGCACCCTCGAATGCCGCGCACCCTCGAATGCGGCGCGCCCTCGAATGCGGCGCGCCCTCGAATGCGGCGCGCCCTCGAATGCAGGGGACACGCGACTTCGTGCGGGAGACCACGCACCCTCGCGAGAGCGATGGGCCGCACAACACGAAGACGCGGGACCGACCGCTTCGGTCGATCCCGCGTCTTCTTCTCAGAGTGCGTTTCTTCTCAGAGTGCTTAGAGCCCTGCTCTCGGAGTGTTCAGACCCCCGCTGCCAGATCCGGGGTGGCGGCGCCGGTGCCGACCGGGCCCGCCGCGATCGCCCCCACCGGGTCCTTGCGGGCGGCGGTCGTGAACACGAACTCACCGTTCTGGTAGTCCACCGTGACGTGGTCGCCTGCGTTGAGCTCGCCGTGCAGGATCTTCTCGCTGAGCCGATCCTCCACCTCGTGCTGCACAGCGCGACGCAGCGGACGGGCGCCGAGCGCCGGGTCGAAACCGACCTCGATGAGCCGCTCCTTGGCAGGCTGCGTGAGCTCGATCGTCATGTCGCGGTCGAGCATCCGCTCGCCCAGACGCTTGGTGAACAGGTCGACGATCTGCAGCAACTCGCTCTTGTCGAGCTGCGGGAACACGATGATCTCGTCGACCCGGTTCAAGAACTCGGGCTTGAAGTTCTTCTTCAGCTCCTCCTTGACCTTGCCGCTCATGCGGTCGTAGCCGGACTGGCTTCCCGCGTCGCCTTCGGCCTGGAAGCCGACGGGACCGCCGGAGATCGCGGCCGTTCCGAGGTTGGTCGTCATGATGATGACGGTGTTCTTGAAGTCGACGACGCGACCCTGACCATCCGTCAGGCGCCCCTCCTCCAGAATCTGCAGGAGCGAGTTGAAGATGTCGGGGTGCGCCTTCTCGATCTCGTCGAACAGCACGACGCTGAATGGCTTGCGCCGCACCTTCTCGGTGAGCTGGCCGCCCTCCTCGAATCCGACGAACCCGGGAGGAGCACCGAACAGGCGGGAGACCGTATGCTTCTCGCCGTACTCCGACATGTCGAGCGAGATCATCGCCGACTCGTCGTCGAACAAGAACTCGGCGAGCGCCTTGGCCAGCTCGGTCTTTCCCACACCGGTCGGGCCGGCGAAGATGAACGAGCCGGACGGGCGGTGCGGGTCCTTCAGGCCGGCACGCTGGCGGCGGATGGTGCGGGAGAGCGCCGAGATGGCCTCCTCCTGTCCGATGACCCGCTGGTGCAGCGCCTTCTCCATGAAGACCAGTCGACTGGACTCCTCCTCGGTCAGCTTGAACACCGGGATGCCGGTGGCCTGGGCGAGCACTTCGGCGATGAGTCCCTCATCGACTTCCGCGGTCGTCTTGACATCGCCCGATCGCCACTGCTTCTCCAGGCGCAGCCGCTCCCCGAGGAGGTTCTTCTCCTCGTCGCGCAGGCTCGCGGCCTTCTCGAAGTCCTGCTCCTCGATCGCCGACTCCTTGCGCTCGCGCACCTTCGCGATCTTGTCATCGAACTCGCGCAGCTCGGGCGGCGCGGACAGGATCGACAGACGCAACCGTGCGCCGGCCTCGTCGATCAGGTCGATGGCCTTATCGGGCAGGAAGCGGTCGCTGATGTAGCGGTCGGAGAGGTTCGCGGCGGCCACGATCGCGCCATCCGTGATCGACACCTTGTGGTGCGCCTCGTAGCGGTCGCGCAGTCCCTTGAGGATGTTGATCGCGTGCGGCAGCGACGGCTCCGCCACCTGGATGGGCTGGAAGCGGCGCTCGAGTGCGGCATCCTTCTCGAAGTGCTTGCGGTACTCGTCGAGCGTGGTCGCACCGATGGTCTGCAGCTCGCCGCGCGCCAGCAACGGCTTCAGGATGCTCGCAGCATCGATGGCACCCTCTGCCGCGCCCGCACCCACCAGGGTGTGGATCTCGTCGATGAACGTGATGATGTCGCCGCGGGTGCGGATCTCTTTGGTGACCTTCTTGAGGCGTTCCTCGAAGTCACCGCGGTACCGCGAACCGGCGATCAGCGAGCCGAGATCGAGCGTGTACAGCTGCTTGTCCTTCAGCGTCTCCGGCACGTCGCCGCGCACGATGGCCTGAGCGAGCCCCTCCACGACGGCGGTCTTGCCCACGCCGGGCTCCCCGATGAGCACCGGGTTGTTCTTGGATCGGCGCGACAGAATCTGCATGACGCGCTCGATCTCCTTCTCACGGCCGATCACCGGATCGAGTTTGTTCTCGCGCGCAGCCTGCGTGAGGTTGCGGCCGAACTGGTCGAGGATCTGGCTTCCGCCCTGAGCGCTCTGCTGCTCGTTCGCCCCCACCTGTACCTGCTCCTTGCCCTGATAGCCGGAGAGCAACTGGATGACCTGCTGGCGCACCCGGTTGAGGTCCGCGCCGAGCTTGACGAGCACCTGTGCGGCCACGCCTTCGCCCTCGCGGATGAGTCCGAGCAGGATGTGCTCGGTTCCGATGTAGTTGTGTCCGAGCTGCAGCGCCTCGCGGAGCGACAGTTCGAGCACCTTCTTCGCACGCGGCGTGAACGGGATGTGCCCTGTCGGCTGCTGCTGACCCTGACCGATGATGTCTTGCACCTGCTCGCGCACGGCATCCAGCGAGATCCCCAGCGACTCGAGGGCCTTCGCCGCGACACCCTCACCCTCGTGGATCAGACCGAGCAGGATGTGCTCGGTTCCGATGTAGTTGTGGTTGAGCATCTTGGCCTCTTCCTGGGCCAAAACGACGACGCGGCGAGCTCGGTCGGTGAATCTCTCAAACATGTGGTCACTCCTGAAAGGGCCGCTGGCGGAGCGCCGGCGGGATGCGCGCTCTGTTGTTTCGCGAGCATCCGGATGCCTGCACGTCGGCCCCGTTACCTTCGAGGGTAATGAGCGGCTCGGCTCGTGTGGCCGCTGTTCGCCGTCGGCGTTAAGGCGTCGCTCCAGCGCACGCGGGTGCAGGCTGCGCGGCTCGGCGGCGCTACTTGGAGGGAAGGCCCGTCAGCCTCCAGGTGAGGCCCTGACCCGTCACGGAGACGTCCGTGTGACGGTCGACCGTGTTCGGGGTGGCGAACACCGTGGTGTGCGGAACGTAGTCCATCGTGCAGATCTTGTTCTTCGGCGCCTTCGGCATCGTCAGCTCCACCTTGTTGTGACCCGTGAGGCTGAAGCGCGAGGGCACCGGCGGGCAGGTCGAGCTGCCGTACAGCGTGACGGTGAACTGGTCTCCGCCCTTGAGCCACACCGAGAACGGTGCGCCGCCTGCGCTGCTGGCCGGCGCCTCGACGCCTTTCGGCTCGCCCTTGTAGTCGGTCACTGGCTTCGTGGAGTTCTGCGCGCATCCGGCCAGCGCAAGCACGGCGAAGCCGGCGACGGCGGATGCGACGACGACGCGCGAGAACCGGCGCGGACGGGCGGAGGGGCGCGGCATGGCTTCATCGTAGGGGCGGAAGGCGCCGCGGCCGGACGGATCCGGCCATCCCAATAGGCCCGGCAGCGGTC
Source organism: Humibacter antri (assembly GCF_054777235.1). NCBI lineage: Bacteria > Bacillati > Actinomycetota > Actinomycetes > Micrococcales > Microbacteriaceae > Humibacter > Humibacter antri. The sequence continues at coordinate 12,445 of NZ_BAAHAW010000050.1, forward strand.
TGATTGAGAGAAACCCAGCGCGGGACAGGGATGTCTGCCCCTTTCGATAGTGTGCGAGGGATGGAAGGGCTCGCCGAACATGTTCGTTGATAATCTGCGTCTCATCGACCCGGACGCGCCAGATGGGGCGCGAATCAGAACCGACATGCTCCCCAGCACCACGTGGGGATCCAATGTGCGGGGCCTGGTGTCCAGCAAGGACTGGGACCGTCTGCGTCTGCCGGTGTGCGCCGCTGCCGAGAACCGCTGCGAAGTGTGCGGACGGCGCGGCCGGAGTGTGAACGGGCGAACATTGCGGCCTCACTGTCATGAGGTCTGGGTGTTCGAGACACGCAATGGGCGCAATATTCAGCGGCTCGAGCGCCTGATCGCCCTCTGCCAGGCATGTCATTCGGTGCAGCACATGGGGCGCGCGGCTGCGCGCGGGAAGACGGAACACACGATTCGTACGCTCCAGCGCGTGAACGGGTGGACCCGGGATCAGGCGCTCGCGGACATCCACCGAGCGATTGCACGATTCGAAACTATGGACCACATACAGTTCGATCTCGACCTGGGCGCCCTCGCCGGCAAGCTTTCACTGCCCGGGTATCCCGAACTGTACATTCCCGCCGCCGACCGTTCCGAGCTTGGTAACAGCTACTACGGAGACGACGGGTCTCAGCAACCCGCCGCCGCGCGGGCTGCTGGTCAGGTTGACGACTCGGGCCAATCGCCGCCGCGCCCGAAGGAACCCGATCCCGGTTCGGGCTTCCCGGACCCCCAGTTCACTCCCGACGACAATGCGCGCGGGACACAACCTTCAACGTCACAACCCGGTCAGGGGCCGCAGGTACCGTCGACCCGATCCACGCGCGTCGGAATGAGCGCTCAGCGCCGAGAAGGATTTGCCAAGAACGCAGGATGGGTCTGCATAGGGCTTGGTTGGCTCGGATTCGTGGCGTCCTTGATGGCCATTGGATCACCCTGGATCGACGTCGCGAGCAGAACGGGAAGGTTCTGGCTTCTCTTCCCGCTCGGCGCGGTGACTGTTCTCGCTACCGTCTTCGCTGGAGTACCAGTGGTGCACCCCGTTGGCCGAACCGTATGGTTCATCGCAGCGGGGATGCCGGCGCTTGCATTGCTGTGGGCACTCGTCCAGAGTTCGAGCTTTCTCGGGAACGTGATGAAGCCGATTCATCTTGCGATGCTCGTGTTACTTCCGATCGGATCCTGGCTATGCGCCGGAGCCGGCTGGGTACGACGCCATCGACAGGCTGCGGAATTCTGGGGCTGGATGGTGCAACGCGGGGTCATCGGCCCGGAGCGGCTGATCTACCTCGCCCACTCGGCGTCTGGGCCCACTGAATCGCTGGTGCTGTCGCAAGACCTGTTCACCGGGATCCGAAGGAATGAGAAGTTGTGGGGCCACCAGCCCGCGGGGTGCTGGGTACTCGTCACTCCACAGCGAGAAGTGACGGCCGTGGCCCTTGACACTTGGCGGCAGAGCTACGACCGGCGAAACGGACGACGCACGTAGGATGCCGCACATGAGCAACCTGGAGCGCCGCCCGGCGGAACTCGTAGCAGAGTGCGAAGCCGCCGATGGCGCCGGCATCGTGCTGCTGGAACCGCGGGACGTGCCGCTCGGCGGTCCCCGAGCGATGCCGGTGCACCGCACATTGCCGCAGCGCTCGAAGTCGACGATCGGCGGCTGGTGCTTTCTCGATCACTACGGCCCTGACGACGTCTCCGTGACGGGCGGGATGCGTGTACCGCCGCACCCGCACACCGGCCTGCAGACCGTGAGCTGGCTGTTCCAGGGTGAGATCGAGCATCGGGACAGTGTCGGTTCGCACGCAATGGTGCGCCCGGGTGAGTTGAACCTGATGACGGCCGGGCACGGCATCAGCCACTCGGAGGTTTCGACGCCCGAGACGACCATGTTGCACGGCGCTCAGCTGTGGCTTGCACTTCCGGATGCCTGGCGCGATCAGGCGCCGTTCTTCGAGCGCACGGTGCCCTCTCCCCTACCGATCAGCGACGGTGTGGTGGCACGGGTGTTCATGGGCGAGCTCGCCGGGGCATCCGCTCAGGCGACAGTGTTCAGCCCGCTCGTCGGCGCTCAGCTCGACCTGGATGCCGGCACCACCGTCGAGCTGGATGTGCGGCCGGGATTCGAGCACGGCATCCTGCTCGACCTGGGCGACATCGCCGTCGAGAACGTCGCGGTTCCGCACCGGCATCTCGCGTACGTGCCGCCGGGTCGCTCGCGATTGCGGCTGTCTTCGGTCGGCGGTGCGCGCATCCTGCTGCTGGGCGGCGAGCCGCTCGGCGAGCAGATCGTCATGTGGTGGAACTTCATCGGCCGCAGCCACGACGAGATCGTCGCCTCGCGAGTCGAGTGGCAGCACGAGGTGATCGAGGCAGCGGATGCCGCCGGCCGATTCGGGACGGTGGCGGGCTACCGGGGTGACCCGCTTCCGGCGCCGAGCATGCCGACCGTGCGGCTGAAGCCCCGCCAGTAGCGAGCGTGACGACCGCCGAGTAACGATCGCGACGGCCGCCGTCGGCGTGAACAGATGGCGGCCGCCGTCGAACCGTTCGACCCGGCGTGGCCCGTGCGCCCGTCAGCGGTAGAGCGGGCTCCCGTCGTGAGCGGCCGGAACAGGAGACCCGTCGCTGAACGTCGGCCAGGCCAGCGGCGCGCCCGCCACGGCGGCGAAGTCCGGTGCGCCGGCGGCTCCGGCCGGAACCGGGGCACCGTTGGCGAGGCGGGGCCAGGCGAGCGGTGGATGCGCTGCCGCCGAAGGGTGCTCGGCATGGGCCGATGCCTGCGGCGCTGATGATGCACCGTGTGCCTGCGGCACGAGCGGGACGGCAGGTGCCTGCGGCACAGGCGATGCAATCGGTGCCTGCGGCACAGGCGATGCGATCGGTGCCTGCAGCACCGGAGGCACCGGAGCGGAACCGCGTGGGTACCCGGGCGCTTGGGGCACTGGCGGTATGCCGGGACCGTAGGCACCATTGCCGTACGCACCGTTGCCGTACGCACCGTCGCCGTAGGCACCGCGGACGAAGCCGTACGACCCCGTGCGCGGCGGACGGTGCCCGCGATTGATGAGCAGCCCCCACAGCGGGATCAGCACGAGCGCGACGCCCGCGATCACCGCGACCGAGGCGACGACGCGGCCGTAGAAGTCCAGGTCCCACAGCTGGTTGAACGGGGTGGGTGCAGGAATCGTGACCATGATGCCGATGACGCCGAACGCACATCCGGAAACGTACGCGAGCACCCTCGTCACGGCGGTGACCCATCGTGCGTACAGGAAGCGCACCAGGTCGACGAGCGCGAGCATTCCGCGCACGAAGATGAGGCACAGGATGCTCCGCCAGATGTCGATCCAGAGCGCGAACGGGCCGGAGCCGTTCTCGGTCCAGATCGTGACGATCCAGAGCAGCAGCAGGTAGGCATCCGTCGCCAGCGACGCGAACTCGAACCACTCGGGACGGTATGCGCCGATGACGGTGTCGAGCCACACCAGGAGCGCGAACACGATCAACGCGATGTCGGTCGTGACGACGCGGCCGAGAGTGTCGCCGCCCGCGCCGAACAGGATGAACACCACGGAGACGAGCGCGCACGCCGCCACGACGATGAGCACGATTCGGGCTCCCCATGCACCGAGCACACTGGATCGCTTGCCGGTCGGCGCATACTGCGGGGCCGGATGAGCCGTAGGCCCGGGCGCCTGCGGACGCGGAGGGACCTCGCCGACGAGTGGCGTCGGGGCCGCGCCCGAGGGCGGCGCCCCGTCCTGCGGCGTCGCGGTCTGGTGGTTCGGGGTCTCTTGGCTCATGAAGGCCTCCTCGTGATCGCGCCGCCAGCGTATCGAAGGCCGGCGACCGGGGCGACCGCTCTCCACAGGGGCGGCCGCTTCGTGCGGTTGGGGGCGAAGAGACGCCTCACCGAAAGCCGACCGCCGAGACGGCGGTCCGCTGGCGTCGCGGCGGAGGCCAGAAATGGCCTCCGCCTTTAGCCTGGATCCACCGATGTGCTCGTGGCCGGTGGATGATTTCGGTTTGGGCGGTTCGTTGTCGTGGGGG
>NZ_BAAHAW010000051.1:0-653 GCF_054777235.1 Humibacter antri
GCCGCACTGTTCCTAGTGGCGGGTGTGGCGGCCATCGCGGCGACCGTGACACGAGCCGACGCGAGCCCGCTCGCATTCCTGCCCCCGGCGATCGGCGCACTCGTCGGCGCCGCGAGCGTGCACGTCATCATCGACGTCCTCCGCCGCTGGCTGGATGCCCGCGACACCAACAGACCGGCCGGAATCGACCGGCGCCGCTTCCTGCTGCTCACGGGTGCAGCAGCCGCAGCCGCCGTGCTCGCCGGCGTGGGATCCCGCATCGGCTCGGCCGCGACCTCCTCCATAGCCGCCGTCCGCGCGGCGCTGAAGCTGCCGTCACCTGCCAACCAGGTGAAGGTCCCCGCCGGCGCCGATCTCCACCTGAAGAACCTCTCCCCCCTGTTCACCCCCAACCCCGACTTCTACCGGGTGGACACCGCCCTCACCGTCCCGTCGGTCGACCCGTCCACCTGGCGGCTGACCGTGGACGGGATGGTCGAGCAGCACGTCGATCTCACCTTCAACGACCTCCTCGCGATGGGTCTGCACGAGTACGCGATCACGCTCACCTGCGTCTCCAACCAGGTGGGTGGGAACCTCGTCGGCAACGCCCGCTGGCTGGGTGTGCCGGTGCGGGAGGTGCTCGCCCGCGCCCGCCCCCGGCACGGCGCCGA
>NZ_BAAHAW010000052.1:0-1151 GCF_054777235.1 Humibacter antri
TGCCCAAGCCATTTCCGAAAGAGTTCCGTGAGGACGTGCTCCGGGTCGCGCGGGGTCGGGAGCCGGGGGTCACGATCGCGCAGATCGCGAAGGACTTCGGGATCCATACCGGCACCGTGGAGAACTGGATGCGTGTCGAGCGGGTTGACGCGGGCGAGCAGCCCGGTGTGACCACGACGGAGGCCGCGGAGGTGCGGGAACTCCGTAAGCGCAACCGCCTTCTTGAGCAGGAAGTCGAGGTGCTGCGGAAAGCGACGGCGTATCTGTCGCAGGCGCATCTGCCGGGAAAATGATGTACCCGCTCGTGGAAGAGCTCGCCGTGTCGGGGATCCCCGTGACGGTGTCGTGCCGGGTTCTGAAGCTCTCCCGACAGCCGTACTACCGGTGGCTTCAGCGCCCCGTCACCGATCGTGAGTACGTGGAGGCGTATCGGGCGAACGCCTTGTTCGACGCGCATCAGGATGACCCCGAGTTCGGGCACCGGCTGCTCGCCGATGAAGCCCGAGATGCCGGGCAGGCGATGGCGGACCGCACCGCGTGGCGGATCGCGTCGGAGAACGGCTGGTGGAGCGTGTTCGGGAAGAAGCGCGGCAAGTCCAAGCGGCCCGGTCCCGCGGTCCACGACGACCTGTGTGCGGTGGTCGACGAGAACGGCCGTGTGCGGCACGAGTTCACCGCCGAGGCCCCGAACGAGCTGTGGTTGACCGACATCACCGAGCACGCGACCGCCGAGGGGAAGCTCTACTTGTGTGCGGTCAAGGACGCCTGCTCGGGCCGGATCGTGGGTTACTCGATCAGCCCCCGGATGAAGGCCCGACTGGCTGTTGACGCTCTGAACAACGCTGTGCAGATGCGCGGTGACGTTGCCGGATGCATCGTCCACAGTGACCGCGGGTCCCAATTCCGTAGCCGCAAATTCCTGCGCGCGCTGGGCCGTCACCGCCTGGTCGGTTCGATGGGCAGGGTCGCGTCCTGCGGCGACAACGCCGCGATGGAATCGTTCTTCAGCCTGCTGCAGAAGAACGTCCTGAACCGCCGCTCCTGGACCACCAGGGAACAGCTGCGGATCGCGATCGTGACCTGGATCGAGCGCACCTACCATCGCCGACGCCGCCAGGCCCGGCTCGGGCGTTTGACGCCCACCGAGTACG
>NZ_BAAHAW010000053.1:0-676 GCF_054777235.1 Humibacter antri
CAATTGTTCTTACCACGGAGCAATTGGACCCGAAAAGAGAGGCATCTCGCAGATGCAAGCTTCTCATGCCGCACGAACGGCGGCCGCGTCATTCGACGACCCGAACCTCGTGTCGGCCGCCGGTCTTCTCCCGATCGTGCGGCTTGCTGAGAAGGCCGGGCTGCGCACTCTTGCGGATGAGTGGTTGAGCGTCCCGACGGACAAGGGTGCGAACGCCGGGTTGAAGGTCTCCTCGCTGGTTGCAGGGATGATCGCGGGCGCGGATTCGATCGATGACATGGCGCTGCTACGCCATGGCGGTATGGGTCGGCTGTTCGCTTCGATCTATGCCCCCTCGACGTTGGGGTCATTCTTGCGCTCGTTCACCTTCGGGCACGTGCGCCAACTGGACGCTGTCGCGTCCCGATTCCTGGTGGCTTTGGCCGCCGAGGCTCCGATCGTCCCGGCGCCCACGGATGGCGGGATGGTGTTCGTTGATGTCGATGACACGATCATCGAAGTCCACGGGCCGAAGAAGCAGGGCGCCGGGTTCGGATACTCCGGCGTCCGGGGCCTGAACGCGCTGCTGGCCACGGTATCGACTCAGAACACCGCTCCGGTGATCATCGGTCAGCGTCTACGCAAAGGCGCGACCGGGTCCCCGCGCGGCGCTGCCCGGATCGTCGCCGACGCGCTC
>NZ_BAAHAW010000054.1:0-1170 GCF_054777235.1 Humibacter antri
TGTCCGCGATGGGCACGAGCAAGAAGAGGAAGACGTATACGTCGGAGTATCGGCGTGAGGCTGCGCATCTGGTGATCGACACCGGGCGCCCGGTTGCCGCGGTCGCGCGGGAGATCGGCGTCGGTGAGCAATTGCTGGGCCGGTGGGTGCATGCTGAGCGCGCTCGCACCGGGCCGGAGGAGGTGCCGTTGGATCTGGATGAACGGGCCGAGTTGGAACGGTTGCGTCGTGAGGTGCAGGAGCTGCGGATGGACAACGAGTTCCTGGGAAAAGCGGCGGCCTTCTTCGCATCGAAGCAGAACCCGAGGAGCGGTTCGCGGTGATTCAGGCGGAGAAGGCCGGCAACACGAGGATGACGATCACGCGCATGTGCATGCTGCTGGGTGTGGATCGGCGCCGGTTCTATGAGTGGCGTGCCCGGGTGACGGCCGGCCCCTCGCCGCGACAGCAGCGGGCCGCCGTGCTGACCGCGCAGATCATCGGCTTCCATGACGCTTCTGATGGCACGTACGGGGCTCCCCGGATCCGCGCCGATCTGCAAGACGCCGGCGTGGCCGTGTCACGGAAGACGGTCGCGAAACTGATGCGCGATCAAGGGATTGCAGGGATCAGCCCCCGCACCTGGCACCCGCCGACCACTGTGCACGGTGAGGACCCGTTCCCCGTGCCCGACCTGATCGAGCGGGAGTTCGATCAGGGCGGCCGGGATGTTGCTTGGTTCAGTGACATCACGTATCTGCGTACCGGTGAAGGGTGGGCCTACCTGTGCGTGGTCCGGGACGGGCACACCCGCCGGGTCCTCGGACGCACCGTGGCCGACAGTATGCACACCGACCTCGTCGAGGACGCGCTGCGGCAAGCCGTCGCGCTGCGCGGCGTGCTGCCCCGGAAGGTGATCTTCCACGCCGATAGGGGCACCCAGTACACCAGCAGCCAACTCGCCGACGCGGCGACCGAACTCGGCGTGCTGCGCTCGATGGGGCGTACCGGGGTGTGCTGGGACAACGCCGCCGCGGAATCGTTCTGGTCGACCTTCAAGAACGAGTACTACCACCGGCACGCGTTCGCCACGATCGATGCCGCACGCCGTGGCTCCTACGCGTGGATCGACGGCTGGTACAACGCCCGCCGACGCCACTCCGGCATCGGCTACCTCAGCCCACTAGAGTA
>NZ_BAAHAW010000055.1:0-581 GCF_054777235.1 Humibacter antri
CCGGTTGGCGGTTGCGTTGATCTGTTTGACGATGTCCTCGTCGAACCCGCAGAGCATGCCCAACTCCGCGACCGATTCGGCCTCGACGCTGATCGAGCGCAGCGCATGCGGGAGAGTGCGGGCAGCCTGGGCGATAATGAACGCGTCCCTGGGGTCGGTCTTCGCATGCCCGGCATGCAGATCCGCGATTCGCCGCATAGCCAACCCCGGCAGATAGCCGACTAGGATCTCTTCCGCCTGCGCGACCGCGACCGGGAGCGCCCCAATGGTGGCCGGCTGATCCACCACGAGCAGCACCGTCCCGATATGTCTCAGACCCCGGATGATCTCCCGCAACTCATCCTCGTCGTTCGGCAGCGGCCGATCCAGCAACACACTCCCGTCGCGCCCCAAGGCGACCGCGTGATGCGCGGACTTGCCGACATCGACGCCGAGGAACACATCCACTGATTCGTGGTTCTCGATCATGACCGCTCCGTCCTCATCGACAGCGGCCTCACGGTCGTGGGTCTCGGCAGCCACGTTACGGATGGCCTCCAGCATCAGCCCGGCCGGGTCCTTATCAGCGATCACTCACGACC
>NZ_BAAHAW010000056.1:0-1521 GCF_054777235.1 Humibacter antri
CGGCTGAGCGTCGGGCCTGTCTGCCCGGGTGTTCCACTGGTGTCCTGGTTGCGCCTGCTTGGCTGGGTGGTCAGGGTGTCGCGACTGTTGGTGGTGACCCGCCGACGTGATCGAACAGCGCGGTCCATGCGAGTTCCCATGGCCACTGGTCGGGCAGGTGCAGTGTGATGCGTCGTGCGGAGGATGCGATCCGTGCGGGGATGTTGACGAGGGTCCGGCGGATCGTCGCGGTCGTTGCTTTTGCGAGTGTGGGGCCGGTGATGGTCGCGGCGGTGCGCGCGAGGTTGAACGCGATGACGGCCAGGACGAGCCAGGCGGCGTTCGCGGTGAAGATCCCTGAGGGCAGGTGCGCGAGGGCTGAGTTCTTCAGGTCTGCGTTGACTTGCTCGATGATCGCGTGACGACGGTGGACCTGGTCAGCGGTGACGGTGTCGAGTGTGCTGGTGGTGAAGAATGCGTGGAACCGGTGCGTGTCGAACAGGGTTGGTTGGGACAGCTTCTTCTTGTTCAGCTCCGGGATCCGCCTGACGACCAGGCGTCCCTCGATGCGGTCCTTCTTCGGTTTCGATGAGAATGCGGTGAAGGGGATCTCGGCGACTTCCGCGTTAGAGGTCCAGGTGCCGGTGTCTGGGTCGTAGATCGCGTCGGTGTACTGGATCTTCGTCCAGGCGGTCTCGGGGATGGTGTTGATCGCGCGTTTCACCGCGGGATCCTGCCGGGCGGTGATCGACACGTCCGCGCCGGCCTTGCGGGCCGCGGCCACCGTCGCGTGCCCGTAGTAGGCGGAATCCGCGCGCAGCAACACCGGTGCGGTGTCCATTCCCGGGAGTCGGGTGACGGTCTTCAACGCATCGGCGACGATCCGGGCTGCGCCGCGCGGGGATCCGGTCGCGCCTTTGCGGAGCCGCTGGCCGATGATCACCGGAGCGGTGTTCTCGGTGGATACCGTCGCGAGGAGCGCGTTGAGGCCGCGGACGCCGGAGTATCCGAATCCGGCGCCCTGCTTCTTCGGCCCGTGGACCTGAACGATCGTGTCATCGACATCAACGAACACCATCTGGCTGTCTGCGGGCGCGGGCACGATTGGGGCCTCACCGGCAAGGCTGATCAACAACCGAGACGCGACAGCGTCGAGTTGGCGGACGTGTCCGAAGGTGAACGAGCGCAGAAACGATCCCAACGTTGAGGGTGCGTAGACCGAGGTGAACAGGCGACGCATGCCACCGTGACGCAGCACCGCCATGTCATCGATCGAGTCCGCGCCCGCGACCATCCCCGCTACCAGCGAGGAGACTTTCAACCCGGCGTTCGCGCCCTTGTCCGTCGGGATACTCAACCACTGATCGGCGAGGCTGCGCAGGCCCGCCTTCTCGGCAAGGCGGACGATCGGGAGCACGCCCGCGGCCGACACGAGATTCGGGTCATCAAACAATGCGACAGCGGGCCGGGCGACGTGAGAAACTTGCATCCGCGAGATGCCTCTCTTATCAGGCGAAACGGAACCTTAGACAAGTCCTATTT
>NZ_BAAHAW010000057.1:0-694 GCF_054777235.1 Humibacter antri
CCGTGAAACGCGCGATCGGCACCATCAGCGACGACGCATGGACGAAGATCCGATACACCAACGCGATCTACGACCCCGACACCGGCACCTGGATCTCCGACGCGGAAGTCGCCGAGATCCCGTTCACCGCGTTCACCTCGAAACCGATCAAGGACCAAGTCCAGGGACGGCTGGTCGTCAGACGCATCCCGGAACTGAACAAGAAGAAGCTGTCCCAGCCGACCCTGTTCGACACGCACCGCTTCCACGCGTTCTTCACCACCAGCACCCTCGACACCGTCACGGCCGACCAGGTCCACCGTCGTCACGCGATCATCGAGCAAGTCAACGCAGACCTGAAGAACTCCGCCCTCGCGCACCTGCCCTCCGGGATCTTCACCGCGAACGCTGCCTGGCTCGTCCTCGCCGTCATCGCATTCAACCTCACCCGCACCGCCGCCGTGATCGCCGACCGAGCAGGACGACTAGGCAACGCGACGACCGCGACGATCCGCCGGAAACTCGTCAACATCCCCGCAAGAATCGCGTCCTCCGCGCGCCGCATCCGACTACACCTCCCCGAAGCCTGGCCCTGGGAAACAACATGGTCCACGCTCTTTGCCCACGCCCTCGCACCACCCCAACGCTGACGAACCCGACCAGACAGCCAACATCGGCGCAACCAGGAACGACGGTGGAACAGCACGGGCAGAAG
>NZ_BAAHAW010000058.1:0-5118 GCF_054777235.1 Humibacter antri
CTTACGTACGTGTGTGTGAGTAGTGTTTGTCAAGTTGTTGGCTTATTAGTACCGGTCAGCTGCACAAGTCTTTAGTCCTTGCTTCCACATCCGGCCTATCAACCCAGTCGTCTGGCTGGGAGCCTCTCCCCCGAAGGGATGGAAGTCTCATCTCGAGGCCGGCTTCCCGCTTAGATGCTTTCAGCGGTTATCCATCCCGAACGTAGCTAATCAGCGGTGCTCCTGGCGGAACAACTGACACACCAGAGGTTCGTCCAACCCGGTCCTCTCGTACTAGGGTCAGATCCTCTCAAACTTCCTACGCGCGCAGCGGATAGGGACCGAACTGTCTCACGACGTTCTAAACCCAGCTCGCGTACCGCTTTAATGGGCGAACAGCCCAACCCTTGGGACCTACTCCAGCCCCAGGATGCGACGAGCCGACATCGAGGTGCCAAACCATGCCGTCGATATGGACTCTTGGGCAAGATCAGCCTGTTATCCCCGAGGTACCTTTTATCCGTTGAGCGACAGCGCTTCCACAAGCCACTGCCGGATCACTAGTCCCGACTTTCGTCCCTGCTCGACCTGTCAGTCTCACAGTCAAGCTCCCTTGTGCACTTACACTCGCCACCTGATTGCCAACCAGGTTGAGGGAACCTTTGGGCGCCTCCGTTACTCTTTAGGAGGCAACCGCCCCAGTTAAACTACCCACCAGGCACTGTCCCTGAACCGGATTACGGTTCGAAGTTAGACATCCAGAGTGACCAGAGTGGTATTTCAACATTGACTCCACGAACACTGGCGTGCCCGCTTCATAGTCTCCCACCTATCCTACACAAGCCACACCGAACACCAATACCAAGCTGTAGTAAAGGTCACGGGGTCTTTCCGTCCTGCTGCGCGTAACGAGCATCTTTACTCGTAATGCAATTTCGCCGAGTTCGCGGTTGAGACAGCTGGGAAGTCGTTACGCCATTCGTGCAGGTCGGAACTTACCCGACAAGGAATTTCGCTACCTTAGGATGGTTATAGTTACCACCGCCGTTTACTGGGGCTTAAATTCTCAGCTTCGCCTTACGGCTAACCGTTCCTCTTAACCTTCCAGCACCGGGCAGGCGTCAGTCCGTATACATCGTCTTGCGACTTGGCACGGACCTGTGTTTTTAGTAAACAGTCGCTTCCCACTGGTCTCTGCGGCCATCACACGCTTCCGGGAGCTAGTCCCTTCACGCTTCAGGCCCCCCTTCTCCCGAAGTTACGGGGGCATTTTGCCGAGTTCCTTAACCACGATTCTCTCGATCTCCTTGGTATTCTCTACCTGACCACCTGAGTCGGTTTAGGGTACGGGCGGCTGGAACCTCGCGTCGATGCTTTTCTTGGCAGCATAGGATCACCGACTTCCCCTTACGGGTCCGCATCGTGTCTCAACCTGTATGGACGACGGATTTGCCTATCGTCCGGTCTACGCACTTGCACCGGGACAACCATCGCCCGGCATCGGCTACCTTCCTGCGTCACACCTGTTAATACGCTAGCCGCACCAGCATAGGGTCGTGTGCTAGGCCCACACGCCTCGACCCGAAGGCCTCAGTCATGGGGATTCAGACACTTAGCATTACTGGATTGACTGGGACGGTTCTTCGCCGGTACGGGAATATCAACCCGTTGTCCATCGACTACGCCTGTCGGCCTCGCCTTAGGTCCCGACTTACCCAGGGCGGATTAGCCTGGCCCTGGAACCCTTAGTCTTTCGGAGGACGGGTTTCTCACCCGTCTTTCGCTACTCATGCCTGCATTCTCACTCGTGTAGCGTCCACGGCTGGATCACTCCGCCGCTTCACCCGCCACACGACGCTCTCCTACCCATCAACACCACTGAACCAACCGGACAAGCCGGCGGCTTATGTCTATGCGTCAATGCCACAACTTCGGTGGCGTGCTTGAGCCCCGTTACATTGTCGGCGCGGAATCACTTGACCAGTGAGCTATTACGCACTCTTTCAAGGGTGGCTGCTTCTAAGCCAACCTCCTGGTTGTCTATGCAACTCCACATCCTTTCCCACTTAGCACGCGCTTAGGGACCTTAGTTGGTGGTCTGGGTTGTTTCCCTCTCGACGATGAAGCTTATCCCCCACCGTCTCACTGCTGCGCTCTCACTTACCGGCATTCGGAGTTTGGCTGACGTCAGTAACCTTGTAGGGCCCATCGGCCATCCAGTAGCTCTACCTCCGGCAAGAAACACGCAACGCTGCACCTAAATGCATTTCGGAGAGAACCAGCTATCACGAAGTTTGATTGGCCTTTCACCCCTACCCACAGCTCATCCCCTCCATTTTCAACTGAAGTGGGTTCGGTCCTCCACGACGTCTTACCGTCGCTTCAACCTGGCCATGGGTAGATCACTTCGCTTCGGGTCTAGAACACGCGACTGAAAACGCCCTATTCGGACTCGCTTTCGCTACGGCTACCCCACACGGGTTAACCTCGCCACGTATCACTAACTCGCAGGCTCATTCTTCAAAAGGCACGCCGTCACCCCAACAAGGAGGCTCCGACGGTTTGTAAGCAAACGGTTTCAGGTACTATTTCACTCCCCTCCCGGGGTACTTTTCACCTTTCCCTCACGGTACTTGTCCGCTATCGGTCATCTGGGAGTATTTAGGCTTATCAGGTGGTCCTGACAGATTCACACGGGATTTCTCGGGCCCCGTGCTACTTGGGATCCTCTCCACGCTGCGTCACGCATTTCGGCTACGGGGCTCGCACCCACTACGGCCCGCCATTCAAAGCGGTTCGCCTACACGCACGCATCACGCCAGCTGCCCGGCAGAACAGCAACGGAAAGTCCCACAACCCCGACCATGCAACGCCCGCCGGCTATCACACATGGCACGGTTTAGCCTCATCCGCGTTCGCTCGCCACTACTAACGGAATCACTTTTGTTTTCTCTTCCTGTGGGTACTGAGATGTTTCACTTCCCCACGTTCCCTCTACCCGCCCTATACATTCAGGCGGGAGTAACCAGGTCACCACAAAGGGCCTGGCCGGGTTTCCCCATTCGGACACCCTCGGATCACAGTTCGCTTATCAACTCCCCGAGGCTTATCGCAGATTGCTACGTCCTTCTTCGGCTCCAGATGCCAAGGCATCCACCGTTCGCTCTTAAAAACTTGAAAAACACATGAGTCTAAAATCGATCGGCCCACCCCGCAAAGGATGAGCAGATTGACCAATGATCTTTCATGAACAGCACAAAAAGCACTGCTCAGATCATCTGACCCGAACCCAAAAGGGTTCGAGTCGAAGATGCTCGCGTCCACTGTGTAGTTCTCAAAATACGGTCGGCACCCACCCCGCACCCCGCCACACAGGCGAGACGAAGAATGGGCCCAGAGGTTCAGGAACGACCTTCCGGCCGGCCCGGTCCCTCAGGACCCAACAGCGTGCATGCCCCCGACCATCCGAACCGGAAACGTTCCTTGCTCTCACGAGCCGTACTAACTTCCAGTCCTTCGATCGAGGACCAATGTCAATGTTCCACCCATGAGCAACCAGCAGGACACAGTCGGCCCTGATCTGGCGCCTGGACACCCTCGCGGGTGCCAGTAGCTCCTTAGAAAGGAGGTGATCCAGCCGCACCTTCCGGTACGGCTACCTTGTTACGACTTAGTCCTAATCACCGATCCCACCTTCGACGGCTCCCTCCCACAAGGGGTTGGGCCACCGGCTTCGGGTGTTACCGACTTTCATGACTTGACGGGCGGTGTGTACAAGGCCCGGGAACGTATTCACCGCAGCGTTGCTGATCTGCGATTACTAGCGACTCCGACTTCATGAGGTCGAGTTGCAGACCTCAATCCGAACTGAGACCGGCTTTTTGGGATTCGCTCCACCTTACGGCATCGCAGCCCTTTGTACCGGCCATTGTAGCATGCGTGAAGCCCAAGACATAAGGGGCATGATGATTTGACGTCATCCCCACCTTCCTCCGAGTTGACCCCGGCAGTCTCCTATGAGTTCCCACCATCACGTGCTGGCAACATAGAACGAGGGTTGCGCTCGTTGCGGGACTTAACCCAACATCTCACGACACGAGCTGACGACAACCATGCACCACCTGTCCACCAGTGTCCAAAGAGTTCCCCATTTCTGAGGCGTTCTGGTGTATGTCAAGCCTTGGTAAGGTTCTTCGCGTTGCATCGAATTAATCCGCATGCTCCGCCGCTTGTGCGGGCCCCCGTCAATTCCTTTGAGTTTTAGCCTTGCGGCCGTACTCCCCAGGCGGGGCGCTTAATGCGTTAGCTGCGACACGGAAACCGTGGAATGGTCCCCACATCTAGCGCCCAACGTTTACGGCGTGGACTACCAGGGTATCTAATCCTGTTCGCTCCCCACGCTTTCGCTCCTCAGCGTCAGTAACGGCCCAGAGAACTGCCTTCGCCATCGGTGTTCTTCCTGATATCTGCGCATTCCACCGCTACACCAGGAGTTCCATTCTCCCCTACCGCACTCCAGTCTGCCCGTACCCACTGCAGACCCGAGGTTGAGCCTCGGGATTTCACAGCAGACGCGACAAACCGCCTACGAGCTCTTTACGCCCAATAATTCCGGACAACGCTCGCACCCTACGTATTACCGCGGCTGCTGGCACGTAGTTAGCCGGTGCTTCTTCTGCAGGTACCGTCACCCGAAGGCTTCTTCCCTGCCAAAAGAGGTTTACAACCCGAAGGCCGTCATCCCCCACGCGGCGTTGCTGCATCAGGCTTGCGCCCATTGTGCAATATTCCCCACTGCTGCCTCCCGTAGGAGTCTGGGCCGTGTCTCAGTCCCAGTGTGGCCGGTCACCCTCTCAGGCCGGCTACCCGTCGTCGCCTTGGTAAGCCATTACCTCACCAACAAGCTGATAGGCCGCGAGCTCATCCCCAACCAAAAAATCTTTCCACCCACACACCATGCGGTGATGGGTCATATCCAGTATTAGACGCCGTTTCCAGCGCTTATCCCAGAGTCAAGGGCAGATTGCTCACGTGTTACTCACCCGTTCGCCACTAATCCCCCAGAAGCAAGCTCCCAGGATCATCGTTCGACTTGCATGTGTTAAGCACGCCGCCAGCGTTCGTCCTGAGCCAGGATCA
>NZ_BAAHAW010000059.1:0-700 GCF_054777235.1 Humibacter antri
ATCATCTCGAGAGTGGCTCGGGATGCCGACATGCAGCGGAGGCCCTGGTGTTCGATCAGCGTACGGCGATTGGGTTGGATGTGCACGCGCGTAGCGTGCGAGCGGCGGCGTTGGACACGTCGACCGGTGAGCTTTTGGAGGCGAAACTCCCGCCGGGCAGTGACGGGGTCGCGAGGTGGGTCGCGGGCGTCGCGGAACAGCACGGGCCGGTTGCTGCGGCGTACGAGGCGGGCCCGACGGGTTTCGGTCTAGCTCGCCGGCTCTCGGCGGCGGGTGTGCCGGTGACGGTCGCGGCGCCGTCGAAGATCATCCGTCCGGCCGGGGACAGGGTGAAGACCGATGCCCGTGATGCGGTCCTGCTGGCCCGGCTGCTGCGGATGGACGAGCTCGTCGGTGTGCGGGTGCCGACCGAGATCGAGGAGTCCGCCCGGGACCTGGTGCGTGCCCGTGATGACGCGCGGGTGGAGCTGATGGCCGCCCGGCACCGGCTCTCGAAGCTGCTGCTGCGCCGTGGCATCGTCTACGACGGCAGGGCTTGGACGGGAGCGCACGATGTGTGGCTACGCCGAGCCCGTCACGATGGGCTCGGCTCTGCGGGGGCAGGGACGTTCGCGGCATTCGACGCGGGCTACGACGCGGTCACGAGCATCCTCGCCCGCCGGGACCGGCTGGACCGCGACATCTTGAGCATGGCAGCGGA
>NZ_BAAHAW010000060.1:0-906 GCF_054777235.1 Humibacter antri
GGATCCTTCTGCCCGACGCGCGGTGTCGTGGCTTACCGCTGACTCGTCCGCCGGTGGGGCCGGTGCCGACCCGTCCTGCTGCGATGGCTTGATAGAAGGTCGTCCAACCAACTTGGTTGTGACTCATTAGAGAGTTGCCCCGTAGCGCTTTCCCGGGCCGGGCACCGCACGGAAACCCTGTTGGAAGGAGACCGCGATGTCTATCGTCGCAGACCAGTACACGCATGTCATCGGGGTGGACACCCACGCCCGCACGCACACCTACGCGGTCATCGAGACAGCCACCGGGAAACTGGTGGCTGTGGATGCATTCCCAACCACCCCGCCGGGACTCGACAGGGCGATCACGTGGATCCGCCGCCGCGCGACCGGCCCCGTGGTGGCCGCGGTGGAAGGGGCGAGCTCATACGGGGCCACGCTTACCGCAGCGCTTCAGGCGCAGGAGATCCCGGTCGCCGACACCACGCCCCCGCTCCGATCCGCACGTACCGGTCGGGGCAAGTCCGATCCGATCGACGCCGAGGCCGCCGCCCGCTCCGTCCTGGGCCAAGACACCAGCAGGCTGACCCGGCCGCGTGCCGGGAAGCCGCGCTCAGCGTTGCGCGTGCTGCTGACCGCGCGCCGCCAGATGGACATCCAGCGCACTGCCGACCGGAACGCTCTCACGGCGCTGCTGCGCATGATCGACCTCGGCGTCGACGCCCGTAAGCCGCTGACGGACAAGCAGATCACTTCCATCGCCGCATGGCGCCACCACACCGGCGACGACATCGAACAGGCCACGGCACGCCAAGAAGCCACCCGCCTAGCGCGCGCAGTGATCGCTCTGACTGCTCAGATCAGGCAGAACCGGGATTCGTTGGAAGCGCAGGCCAGCCAACTCGCCCCCAAACTGCTTCAGCTCAA
>NZ_BAAHAW010000061.1:0-1390 GCF_054777235.1 Humibacter antri
CTTGTCGTGTGGTCAGGCGGCTGTTCGGCTGGCTTGGTAGGGCTGGTGCCGGGTGAGGATGTGCCAGATCGCGATGATCAGTGAGTGTTGGATGGCGACGAGCGCGCGCATCGGGCCGCGGCGTGCGGATAGTCGCTTGTAGCGGTTCTGGAAGAAGGATTCGTTGGTGCGCACGGCTGCCATCGCGGCGGTGCCGAGAGCGCCTTTCAGGTGCGCGTTGCCGGGGCGGGTGCTGACGTGTTTGCTCTTCCCGGCGGATTCGTGTTGTCCGGGGCAGACCCCGGCCCAGGAGGCCAGGTGGGCGGGTGTTTCGAAGAAGGTCATGTCTGTTCCGGTTTCAGCGATGATGTTCTCTGCGCCGGTCTGGCTGATCCCCGGGATCGTCGCCAGCAGGGTTCTGGCCCAGCCGAGGTCGTGCTCGCCCACGAGCGTGTCGATCAGACCGGTGAGTTGCTGGAGGTGATCATCCAGGAGGTCGATGCGGTCCAGATGGAGCCGGGTCAGAGCGGCGTGGTGAGGGGTGAAGTTGCCTTCGAACGCGGCCTTCAGCTGCTCGGTCTTGACGCGCAGTCGACCCTTGGCGAGGTCGGCCAGCACGACCGGGTTGCTCTCACCGGTGATGAGTGCTTCCAGGAACGCCCGCCCGGACACGCCGAGGATTCGGGCGGTGACCGAGGTGTATTTGATGCCGGTGGACTCGATCAGCTTCTCCAGCTGCTGGATCTCCCGGGACCGCTGCGTGGTGAGCAGGGTGCGTTGCCGGGTCAGGTCTCGGAGTTGACGGATCGGCCACGGTGGGACGAACGAGCCGCGCACCAGCCCGTGGGCGCCGAGCTCGGCGAGCCATTGCGCGTCGGAGACATCGGTCTTCCTCCCCGGGAGGTTCTTCGCGTGCCTGGCGTTGACGAGCATCACGTTCAGGTGCTCTTCCAGCCCGTAGTAATACGGCTTCCAGTAGTCGCCGGTTGCTTCCATCACCACCAACGTGACCTGCTGAACCAGCAGGTGATCACGCAACGCGAGAACATCGCCATGCATCGCCCCGTGTACCGTGATCTGCTTCGTGAACGTCCCGGCACGCGCACCGGGACTACGGACGCAGACCTTCGCGTCCCGTTTGGAGATATCCATCCCCGCGCAACGGCAGTGGATCACTTCCATGATCGTTTCCCTTCCTTCATCATCGAGAGAAGGGACGGTGGCCGTAACAGGCGGACTGGGCAACAAAGTGGAGTCTGACGCACGTGCTCGAAGGCAACATTCCACGAATCCCTACGACTGTCCAACCGACCAGGCTCAATCACGGGCTCTACGGCACCAAGGCAAGAACGGCCGTGGCATCACGACCACCGCCCCCACCCAGGGTCCGCCCGACCCTGCCACCCCAGCA
>NZ_BAAHAW010000062.1:0-1208 GCF_054777235.1 Humibacter antri
TGATGTCATGCGCTGGATTTGTCGGCTTGACTGGCGCCCTTGTCCGTCGTTCGGGGTGACCGGACCGGGCAGGGGACGTGACCTGATAGGACTTTGTCCGCCAACGACTCTTCAATGTTGTGTCCGCCCGGCCCGGCGAGGTCGTCCCGTTCAAACCGAACAGGGAGACACCGCTCATGGTAACCACATACTCCGAGCCCGACACCGTGCCTGGGTGGGTGATCGTCGGGGTGGACACACACGCCGATACGCACCACGCCGCCGTGATCGACATGCACGGCCGGCACCTGGCCGATCACGGATTCCCGACCACGATCGCCGGGTATCAGCAGCTGCTGGACTGGGCTGCCGGACTCGGGCAGATCGACACAGTCGGGATCGAGTTGACCGGGTCGTACGGTGCCGCGTTGACCCGGCACCTCACCGCCGCCGGGGTCACCGTACGGGAGGTGAACACCACCGATAAAGCCACCCGCGCCCGACGCGGCAAGGACGACCAGATCGACGCCTACTCCGCCGCGGAGAAGGTCCTCGCCGGGATGGCCACCGCGATCCCGAAAGACACCACCGGCAACACCGAAGCGATCCGGGTCCTGACGTTGACCAGGAACTCCGCCGTCACCGCCCGCACCACAACCTGGAACCAAGTGAAAGCGGTCCTGGTCACCGCACCCGCTCCGCTCCGCGAACAGCTGCGCGGCCTGTCCAAAGCCCGCCTGAAGACCACCCTCGCCCACATGGAGACCCCCGCCGGAACGGATACCGTCACCACCGCCACGATCACCGCACTGCGCCGCCTGGCCACCCGGATCATCACCCTCAGCACCGAGATCCTCGACGCCGACCGCGACCTGAACACCCTGGTCGCAGCGACCGCGCCGACCCTGCTCACCCGACCCGGGATCAACACCCACACCGCGGCACGATTCCTGATCTGCGTAGCCGACAACGGCGGCCGAATCCGCTCCGAAGCAGCACTCGCCCGCCTCACCGGAGCCTGCCCCGTGCCCGTCTCCTCCGGGAAAACGAACAGGATGCGCCTCAACCGCGGCGGCGACCGTCAAGCGAACTCCGCCCTCCACATGGTCATCGTCAGCCGACTCAAATACGACAACACCACCCGCGACTACCGAGACCGAACCCTCGCCCGCGGCCACTCCAACCGCGACGCCATCCGATCCCTCAAACGAGCCCTCGCCCGAGCCATC
>NZ_BAAHAW010000063.1:0-575 GCF_054777235.1 Humibacter antri
GTAGCCGACCTTGAGCCGTTTGTGAGCCGCGGTGGAGCCCATCTGTCTGCCGTGGGCCTTCCACCCGCCCCCGTCAGGGATCTTGCCGAGCTTCTTGACGTCCATGTGCACCAGCTCGCCGGGCCGGGCACGTTCATAACGGGTCGTGGTCTGCTTCGAGGAGCGGATCACCTGACCGGTGATGGGGTCCAACTCGCGAAGGTAGGGCACGCCGTGGCGACGCAGGATCCGCGATACCGTGCGGGCAGGGACCCCGACTGTCGGCCCGAGCACATCCGGGCCGTCGCGGTGCTCGGCTCGCGCGGCAAGGACCTTCTGCTCGACTTCAGCACTGGTCTTTGTCGGTATGGAGTGCGGGCGCGAAGACCGGGTCGACAACCCCGCGTCGCCTTCCGCTGCGAAGCGATCGATCCATGTCTTCACACACTTCCGCGAGACACCCATCGCCGCGGCGATATGGGCTTGAGGCCAGCCAGCCTGATGACGCTGAACAATCAGCCAACGACCATAGACAGTCAGCCGAGCACTACCGTGGGACACGAGAACCTCCGAGTTGGAATGGGGCCATAGACAAG
>NZ_BAAHAW010000064.1:0-1231 GCF_054777235.1 Humibacter antri
ACCGAGACACTGACGGACATGGGTTCGTCGACGAAAAAAGCAGCACAGAAGTTCAAGGATCCCGCGGTGGCGGATCACGCCACGATTGCTCAGTTGGTGAAGGCTGCGCGGGCGCGTGGCGATGATCTGACGGGGCCGAACGGGCTGCTCAAGCAGCTCACGGCGGTGGTGCTGGAGACGGCGCTGGAGGGCGAGATGGATGAGCACCTCGGCTATGAGAAACATGATGTCGTGGGCCGCGGTACCGGGAACTCGCGTAACGGAACTCGTACCAAGACAGTTCTGACTGACAACGCAGGGCCGGTCCAGGTCACGGTGCCCAGGGACCGCAACGGCAGCTTCGAGCCGGTGATCGTGGCCAAGCACCAACGCCGACTTGGGGACGTCGACACGATCGCCCTGTCGCTGTATGCGAAGGGTCTGACCACAGGCGAGATCTCGGCGCATTTCGACGAGATCTACGGGGCATCCATCTCGAAAGACCGCATCAGCCAGATCACCGATGCGGTGGTCGATGAGATGAATGAATGGTGCGCACGACCGCTCCAGCCGGTCTATGCGGCGGTGTTCATCGACGCGATCCATGTCAAGGTGCGCGACGGGCAGGTCGCCAACCGGGCGTTCTACGCGGCGATCGGTGTCGATCTTGAGGGCCACCGCGACGTGCTCGGGGTCTGGGCGGGCTCCGACGGACGGGGTGAGTCCGCGAAGTACTGGATGAGCGTGCTCACCGAGATCAAGAATCGCGGTGTCACAGATGTGTTTTTCATCGTCTGCGACGGCCTGAAGGGCCTGCCGGACTCCGCAAACGCGGTGTTCCCGCTCGCGACGATCCAGACCTGCATCATCCATCTGATCCGCGGCACGTTCCGCTACGCCTCAAAGAAGTACTGGGACCGCATCGCCCGGGAACTCAAACCCATCTACACGGCGCCCTCGGCCGCGGCCGCGTGGGCGGCGTTCGAGGAGTTCGAAGCCGAATGGGCACCGAAGTATCCCGCGATATCCGGGCTCTGGCGATCTGCGTGGGAGCACTTCACACCGTTCCTCGGCTACGACGTAGAGATCCGCAAGGTGCTGTGCTCGACCAACGCGATCGAATCGCTCAATGCCCGATTCCGAAGGGCCGTGCGGGCACGCGGCCACTTCCCGTCCGAGCAAGCAGCGCTCAAAACGCTCTATCTCGTGACGCGGTCACTAGACCCGAAGGGCACCGGACAGTCACGATGGA